>NZ_VWWM01000001.1:0-307959 GCF_011752945.1 Paraburkholderia sp. Cy-641 | reverse complement strand
CTTGGTGATTGCCTCCATAGCGTACTCTTGCCGGGGAGGCGGGGGCGACCATCCCATTAACACAGTCCTATGCCTACCCGTTAGTTTAAGCGGGAGACTGTGTCCGGCGATTCAGGGGGCCGCTCCAATTCATTCGATTGACGACGCCAACATCCGCGAAGAGGCGCAGTGCCTACTCGATCTGCTCACCCCAGTTGTCAAGAGTTGGTCGTCCCAATGGGGTCTCGTCGCCAACGATCTTGCCATCCAGGTTCACGGCGGTTATGGCTACACGCGAGAGTACAACGTCGAGCAGTTCTATCGTGACAACCGACTCAATCCGATACACGAAGGCACGTTCGGCATTCAGGCGCTCGACCTGCTTGGCCGAAAGACACGTATGAACGGAAATGCGGCTATGGCAGCTCTCGACAGGAAAGTCTCCAGTACGGTGTCCAGATCGCGAGTGACCGCCTCGCTGCATCGTCACGCCTGCACACTCGAATATGCGTGGGAGCGAATCCGCACCGTAACCAGTAAATTGCACCGGCTCGATGACCCCGAACTCCAACTGGCAAATGCGGCCGCCTACCTGGAGGCCTTTGGCCATGTCGTCGTCGGCTGGCTTTGGCTCGATCAAGCAATTGTTGCAAAAACTCTCGAGAGTGGCCCGACCGGCGCTGACTTTCATCGCGGCAAGCTTGCTGCCTGCGACTACTTCTTCGGATGGGAAATGCCCAAAGTGGCTGGGTGGCTTGCAGTGCTTAATCCATTAGAGACAACCCCTCTGAACATGCCAGAGCAGTGGTTCTAAACAATAGGGTTCGATGCCATTTCATAGCCAGCCAATTTTTCCCGAGGGATAGCGCATGATTAACGCTGTCATCGTTTCTATCGCTCGCCGGCCGATCGGCAAAGCTTACCGTGGAGCATTCAACGCAACACGCTCCCCCATCTTCCCTGACCACGCAATTCGGTATGTTTTCTAGCGAGCTGAAACCGAAACCGATCGTATCGAAGAGTCCGTTATCGAATCGGCGCCAGACAGATAATGTGTGACGGTATGGAAGTTGTCATCGCCGGCGGCCAGAAAAACGTCTCGTCCGTCATACTGAGTGCGTCATCGATGACATTGGCAGTCGGTTCCGGGGCAGATCGATTCCATGGTCTTCGATGGCGCCGTGCGCGACCTCTTTGCAGCGTGGTCTTCCTTGCGGGCATCTCACACTTACTGCCCCTGGTCGCGCAATCGACAGGTATGGCAATTCCTCATTTGAGGCGAGCCGGGGCGGCTCTGGTCTCCCGGCTACTCCGTGTCCAGCTTGATAGATTTCTTTTAAAGCGGGCTCGTCACGAAACCTTCGGAAGAATCGCGGTCCGTGCTGATTGAATCGGCTAGCGATGACAAGTCTTCGCGTTGATCCGTGTGTGATGCAGTCAGCACTGACTCGTGAGAACGTTCTACTTCACCGTCGTCAGGTAGGGATTGTCGCGGCCAGATTCATAACGTTGGGCCTTGATTTCCATGCGTGCAATGCTCTGCAGATGCACCTCATCCGGACCATCAGCTAACCGCAATGCACGGGCCCAGGTCCAGCTGTCCGCCAGCGGCGTATCCGGACTCAGCCCCATCGCACCGAATACCTGAATCGCCCGCTCGCAAACGGCGGCGTGCACGCCCGGTACCAGCGCCTTGATCATCGAGATTTCCTTGCGCGCCGCCTTGGCACCCACGTTGTCGATCATCCACGCGGTTTTCAGCACGAACAGGCGCGCCTGATCAATTTCGATGCGCGATTTCGCGATCCCTTCCGCGACCGATCCAAGCTCGTGCAGCTTCTTGCCGAATGCCGTGCGCGCCTGGGCTCGTTCGATCATCAGTTCGAGGGCCAGTTCGGCGGCACCGATTGACCGCATGCAATGGTGAATGCGGCCCGGCCCAAGCCGCGCCTGAGCGAGCGCGAAACCGCTGCCCTCTTCGCCGAACAGATTCGTGCGAGGTAGGCGCACGCCTTTGAACTCGATCTCGCAGTGACCTTCCGGCGCCGTGTGGTTGACCACCGTGATATTGCGGATCACCTTGACCCCCGGCGTATCGCGCGGCACGAGAATCATGCTTTGCTGGGCGTGGCTCGGTGCGTCCAGGTCAGTTTTTCCCATCACGATAAACAACTGGCAATTCGGATGCGCCGCGTTCGTGATGAACCATTTCCGGCCGTCGATCACGTAGTCGTCGCCGTCGCGGCGAATCGACGTGGTGATATTGGTCGCGTCCGACGAAGCCACCGCTGGCTCCGTCATCGCGAACGCCGAGCGGATCTCGCCATCGAGCAGCGGCTTGAGCCACTGCTCGCGCTGAACGGGCGTCGCGAACATATGGAGCAGTTCCATGTTGCCCGTGTCCGGCGCATTGCAGTTGAACACCTCGGACGCCCACGACACGCGCCCCATGATCTCGGCCAGCGGTGCGTACTCGAGATTGGTCAGGCGGGTGCCCGGCTCGTCATTCTTCAGATGCGGCAGGAACAGATTCCAGAGACCCTCCGCACGCGCTTGTGCCTTCAACGTTTCCATGAAGGAAACCGGATATTGCCCTGCGTTCACCTCTTCATGCCACTGATGGATGCGTGGCACGATATGCGTGTCCATGAACGCACGCACCTGCTCACGCAGCGCTTCGACTTTCGGGCTATATGAGAAATACATTTCGTCCTTCCTGAATCCAGGTGAATGTCGCCGACATGTTGGCGCATGCCACGCGTCGACGCGTGATCAGATCGTCAGCCCACCGTCAACGACGATGCACTCTCCGTTGGTGTAGCTCGCAGCATCGGACACCAGATAAAGCACGGTGCCGGCCATCTCGCGAGGCTCCGCATGGCGTCGGGCCGGGATCTTCGCCATCCAGTTGTCGTAGATGGCCTGATCTTCAAACAACGCCCCGGCAAAGCGCGTTTTCGTCAAACCCGGCAGGATTGCATTGACACGGATGCCCAACGGTCCACATTCCTTGGCGAATGCACGCGTCATGTTGACCACCGCGGCTTTGGTGATCGAGTAAATGCCCTGCTTGTCTCCCGGCTGAAGCGCATTGACGGATGCCGTGTTGACGATCGCGCCGCCGCCGTGCTCACGCATCAGCTTGCCCGCCTCGACCGACATGAAAAAGTAGCCGCGCAAGTTGACCTCCACCGTCTTGTCGAACGACGCCAGGTCAGTATCGAGAATATGGCCGAAATACGGATTCGCCGCGGCGTTGTTGACGAGAATGTCCAGACGGCCATGGCGCGCGCGGATATGCTGGCAGATTCCGAGAATGTCGTCCATGCGCCCGACATGGCACGGATAGGCTTCGGCGCTACCGCCCGCCTCTCTGATTTCGCGCGCCACGGACTCGCAGTCTTCGAGCTTGCGGCTCGATACGATCACATGTGCGCCCTGCTCCGCGAGCAGTTTGGCAATTTCCTCGCCGATACCTCGGCTGGCACCGGTGACCAGCGCAACCTTCGGTTCAAGGTTAAACAAATCAGTAGTCACGATTACCCTCCATATGTTTACGTCTATATTAGTTGCGGGCGCCGTCAGATCAGCTCGGCACCCATCCTTGCCAGCACACCGGCCATTTCGCCAACCTGCCGCGCCTTGTCATTCGATGCATTGCCGCCGAGAGCCCGTTTCTTCACGCCCTGCGTGATGGCGGCAAGCCGGAAGAAGCTGAACGCCAGATAGAAATTCCAGTTCTCGATCGACGCGATTTCCCGCAGGCGGCAGTACTGCTCGATGATCGCGGACTCGTCTGGCACCTCCAATGCGACCCGGTCCAATCCTTCCAGCCCGGTGATATGACCGTTGCGAGGGAGTCGAAGGCACATGCAGAAGTACGCGAGGTCGGCGAGCGGATTGCCGAGTGTGGAAAGCTCCCAGTCGAGCACGGCACGAACCTGCGGGGTTCCGCGTTGGAACATGACGTTGTCGATACGGAAATCGCCGTGCACGAGCGATGGCTTGCCGGTTTCCGCCGGACAGTTCGCTGGCAGCCATTTGATCAGTGCCTCGACAGATTCCAGAGCATCGGTCTGCGCCGCGCGATATTGCCTCGTCCAGACGTCGATCTGGCGCGAGAAGTAGTTGCCTGCGCGGCCATAATCGGCAAGGCCAACAGCTTCGACATCCACGTCGTGAAGAGCAGCCATTGTTCCGAGCAGCGCGTCGTAGATAGCGCTGCGTTTGCCCGCAGGTAGCTCGGGCAGCGACGGATCCCAGAAAATCTCACCCTCTTCGAAGCTCATGACATAGAACATGCTGCCAATGACGTCCCGGTCCTCGCAAAGGTGCAAGGCCCGCGCGACCGGAACCGGCGTGTGGCTGAGGGCGGTCAGCACACGGAATTCGCGGTCGACAGCATGTGCGGACTTGAGCAGCGCTCCTGGCGGCTGACGTCGAAGGACGTAACGGCCCCTTTGCGCCGTGAGGAGAAACGTGGGGTTCGATTGCCCGCCAGCGAACTTCTCGATGGACATGGGCCCGTAAAATCCGGGCACGTGGGATGCCAGATAACGCGCGAGTGTTTCAACGTCGAATTGAAAACGGGCATTCATGATGGCACTAGATTCCAGATTCGGATCAACCATAAGTGATGAGTTCACGCCGCTCGCCATGTTCGAGATGAGGCAGCGAGTTGAAACTGACTAGCGACATTGCGCTATCGTTGAAGACGTACTGGCTAACGCTGCTATTGCGAATCTGCAGGTTAAGCGTGATCGCAGTGGCCGCCGGTGCCTGCAGAATCTGCTGGGCGAACACGGCAATCGGGCCACCCGAACTCACCACCGGAATCCGTTTGCCGCCCATACGCTGAATGGCCAGACGCGCACGCTCGACGCGCGCCTGGAACTGATGCCAGGTTTCGGGGAGTCGCCCGGGCAGTCGTTCCTCGGACCACAATTGCAGCGCCTGCTTGAGCGCCTTGTAAAAGTGCTTCGTCGAACTGGCTGCCGATAGCTCCGGCGCGAAGCCACTTTCGCCAAGGACGGACAGCAAGGCGCGAAAGTCGTACTCGTTCAGATCCGCATCCTGCACAACCTTGGCTTGCGGGCCATTCATCTCAGTGAGAATTTCGTCCGCTGTTTGCGCGTGCCGCCGCATCGTTCCAATCACCACGCGATCAAACTGCACGTTCGACTGCGCGAAGTATTCTCCTAGCCAACGTGACTGGGTCCGACCGGAAGGTGATAGCTGGTCATAGTTTTCTGCGCCGAACGACGCCTGACCATGCCGTACCAGGTAGAGCTCCGCCATGCCAACCTCGTCTGAACATGGTTAGAACAATACCCGGCCTTGCGACATTCCAGAAGTTTATTGTTTTTATGCCGAGCCATAACACGCCGTGATACTCGATGCGGCTGCGCAATGTCGCCGGGTCGGCAGACTCCTCACTCATTTCCCCATCAGACGGCCAATCTGTTCGCGCAGCCAGCAATGCGCCGGGTCTCCCGTGACGCTTCGGTGCCAGTAGCCATGAGACTCGAGTTCGGGGAGATCGAACGGCAGCGCCAAGATTCGTGCGTCATACCGCCGAAGAAGCGTGAGCGGCGCGGTCAGGACGAGATCGGTTCGCATGGCGATCAACGGTGCCACCAGATAATGCTGAACCCGGGTCTGGATGGTCCGCCTAAGCCCCAGTTTGTTGAGTTCCGCGTCGACAAGTCCGGGTCCCTGCCTGCGACTGGACACATGAACATGGCCCAGTCTGAGGTAGTCGTCGATAGTCAGCTTCTTTTTCGTGAATGGATGGTCACGGCGGAGCAGGCACGCATACCGCTCGCAGCCCAGCGGTTCCTGCTCCAGATGCGGATCGTCGATCAGGGGAACATCGATCGCCAGATTGATCGCGCCGTTGGCTAGCGCTTCGGGGACTTCCCGGCGCGTGGTGAAGTAGCTCTCGATCCGGATGCCGGGCGCCTCGCGTTGCAGAACCTCCTCCAGCGCGGGGAGCAGGATGGCCTCTGTCAGGTCGTTCATGCTGAGCCGGAAGGTCCGCTGCGACGACGCCGGATCGAAACGTTCAGCGGCATGGGTGCTCGAGTCCAGCAGTTGAAGCGCCTCGCGGACCCGGCCAATAATGTTCTCGGAAACAGGTGTGGGCAGCATCCCGGCCGGCGTGCTCACAAAGAGCTGATCGTCGAACGTCTTGCGCATGCGCGACAAAGCGTTGCTGACCGCGGGCTGGGTGATGAACAGCAATTCCGCCGCACGCGTGAGATTTCGCGTTCGATAGATGGCTTCGAAAACAATGAAAAGATTCAGATCGATCTTTGACTGGCGCATTATTTGAATTCCCTGAGGCACGCTTGATTTGAATTCCCTGAGGCACGCTTGAAGTGGCGCCGTCCCGCGTTCGTTTGCACAGTATGGTAGCCGAGTCTATCGATGGCACCAGGATAAACGAATGGGCCTCAGGCAGTGACCCTCCTCATCCCATGCCACCGGCCGATGCAACTCGTGCGAGCCCGGTGGATGGCGGGGTTAGGTGTCGGCGTAATGGAATTGTAATATTACAAAAAACGTGCGCCCTTGCGTCGTGTGGCTACCTGGAGTCACTTAGTTATGCTTTGCAAGCCAGTTGTTAAAGAGCAGTCAGACGAGACTGAAGTCGAGGCCGTGCGAAATCTAAAAATGCCCTTAGCTTGAGCGGCACCGGCAATTGCCCAGTATGTACGAGGCTGATCGGAAGTGGTGGTGGTTCGAACTTTTCCAGTACGAGCCGTAATTTCCCTTCACGCACGGCCGCCTCTGTCTGATAGGACAAAACGCGCGTCAGGCCAACGCCGAGTACTGCTGTGTCGACGGCGGATTCTGCAGTATTGGTCACAAGGCGCGCGCGGATTTGCACTGTACGTTCGGTTTTCCCCGCAAAAAAATTCCATGCACGAGTCGATGCCAGCCCTTCGAATGCGATGCATGCATGATTCGCCAGTTCGTCCGGTTTGGCAGGAACCCCATGACTCGCCAGGTAAGCCGGGCTCGCGCATACGACCAGGCGCAATTGCCCGACGTTCACAGCCACGAGCGTGCTGTCTGGAAGTGGGCCAATACGCACAGCAACGTCAATATGCTCTTCCAGCATGTTTGTGCTGCGATCCGTCAGGAACAGGCGGGCGTCGATCTCGGGATAGTGGACCAGAAAGTCCGCCAGTACAGGTGCCACATATAGTCGCCCGAAAACCACGGGAGCAGTAATCACAAGATATCCTCGTGGCACGGCGTATTCCCCCGTCGCCGTACGTTCGGCCTCTCCGACTTCCTCAAGGATACGGCGACAGGATGCGACATACGCGGCACCGGCCTCGGTTAGAGAGAGCTGCCGCGTTGTCCGGTTCAGCAGACGGGTTTTCAGATAGACCTCCAGCTCGCCCACCTTGCGGCTGACCGTCGGCAGCGGGATATCCAGCCGGCGAGCCGCGGCCGACAGACTCCCGGCCTCAACGACTTCGATCAGGATGGACATTGCTTCGAGCCGGTCCATTATCCTCTCGACATATGGAAGAAAGATTCTCGATATTAGCGGATTCTCCTGAAATCAGGGAGTCCGTAAGATCATCTCCAGTCGTTCACTGCAACGTCTTTCTCAAAGGAGAGGTCACGATGTCGTCCCATATTCCTACCCCCGCTACTATCGCCGACGCTCCGGCCGCGTCTCACGGTCTGCTCGAAGCCGTCAGCAAGCAACTGGGCGTTGTGCCGAATCTGTTCCGCATGGTTGGCAACAGCCCGGCGGCACTCGAAGGCTATCTGAGCCTGATGGGTGCGCTCGGCAAAGGCGAGCTGTCGGGGCAGACGCGTGAGCGTATTGCGTTGGCAGTGGCGGAGATCAATGGTTGCGATTACTGCCTGTCGGCACACACGTACCTCGGGAAGAACGTCGCGAAGCTCGACGACGCCGAAATCACTGCGAACCGCAACGGTGGTTCGAACGATTCGAAGGCCGCCGCCGCTGTGCTGTTCGCGAAGAAGGTGACGGCCGAGCACGGCCGCGTGTCGGATGCTGACCTGCAGGCAGTCAAGGTTGCGGGCTACAGCGATGCTGCCGTGATCGAGATCGTATTGAACGTGGCGCTCAATATCTGGACGAACTACATCAACACAGTTGCCGGAACCGAAATCGACTTTCCCGTCGTACATGCCAGGACGGCATAACGCGCAGGGCTGAGGTCGATACCGCCGGGGCTATAAGCGTCGGCGGTATCCGTTTTACGGCGCAAACTGAACTGGACGGTGGGCAAAATGGGCAGTTCGCGGAAATATCCCAGTGACGTGGCGTTCACGTCTTCCGTCAAGCTGTTTCAAAAGCGCTACGGTTCGCGAGAAGCCTATGCGCATCGCGAGCAGGAAGGTGCGTGGGAGACCACCATCACGTCTGAGTGTGCGGACTTTATCCGAAAGCAGACGAGCGTATTCTTCTCAACCGCAAACGGCGATGGGCAACCCTATATCCAGCATCGTGGCGGCCCGCCTGGATTCCTGCATGTCGTCGACACGAAGACGATCGCGTTCGCTGATTTTTCCGGAAACAAGCAGTACGTCACGACCGGGAATCTGGCCGACAACCGGAAAGCTTTCCTGTTCCTGATTGACTATGCGCGCCGCCAGCGGATCAAGATCTGGGGTGAGGCATACATCGACGAGGATGCAAAAAGGGTCGCCAGTCTGACGCCTCGGGATTATCGAGCCCGTGCCGAGCGAGCCATCGTTTTCGAGGTTTCATTGTGGGATGCCAATTGTCCCCAGCACATCCCGCAACGCTTCGAGGCAGCGGACGTTCAGGCGGCATTTGATGAACGGGATAAGCGTATTCGCGAACTGGAAGCGGAGATCGACCACTTGCGTGAGAGAGTCAGTGCGTGACGGAAATGAGTGCCGTCAGTGGCAGTGCAGCAGGTGATTTCGTTTTCCAATGAAGAAGCTTGCAGCGGCTATAAATTTTCCAACATCGTACGAGGGCCGTTCCAGGCGTGTCATCCGTATTGTTCGGCAGGTTTTTCTTCCATTCTGTGAAAGGAATCGGTCTGCTTATAGTCAAGGAAACAGGAAATGAATATATCCGTTACCGGATTCTTGGGCATCCTTCAGCATTGCCGCCGCGAATTCCTCAAGCGACCCATATGTAAACCATGCCGGGTACTTGTCCGCGAATGGACCTGCGTCTGATAGCCCCCAAGTGAGATGCACGTTGACGTACGAGCCATCCGAAAAGTCCACAAGGACGTCACCCTTGTCAAGCCGCCTGCCCATGACGGTGGCTTGGCGGCCACAGCGAGGATGCCGCCCGGTCACGTCCCTATCTAATAGCCGATCTGCAGTCCAAGAGGTTCTGTCTCCATAGCCAGAGGGCTCCACGGAACCGTCCAGTTCAATTTAGGCGTGGAAGTCGAATGTCGCAAAATGGCCGAGGGCGTGTGGAAACTGCTTTTTGATGGCTGCAAGCGAGTTTGCCAGCCCGATCAATCGAGTTTGGCAGATCGGGGGCGCGCTAGCGTAACGTATCAAGCGCAAAAAAAGCCCCTCAGGGCCTTAGCTTTCAGCCCTTCTCATCGCCTTTATTGTCCCGGCAACTCCTAGTATTTTCATGACGCGCTTCAGGTTGTACGCCAATACCTGGAGACTTATTTCGGTGCTCACCCATCCGAGCGTCCGGGTCAGGAAGTGCGTCGCGCCCATCCAGTGCTTGAGGGTACCGAATACATGCTCAACGGTGCTTCTTCGGATGGTCATTGCATCAGGCTTGCGGTCGAGTCGACGCTGCATGGCTTCGAGTACATGTTCGTGCTCCCATCGTCAGATGCGGCGATAGTCGCTGGGCGAACATCGATCCTTGAGATGGCAACGCGGACATGCGCTCGGCCAGTACACGTTCAGATTCATACCGTTCTCCACGGTCTTGAATCGAAGAACTGCGCGCTCGCCGGCGGCGGCATCGATACTCATCGTTCCTGGCAACGTAGATGAAGTCGCGTTTGGTAAAGAGCCCTTTCTTCCTCGACGCTGAGGTGAGCGGTTTCGGGACATACGTGGCGATGCCGGCCAGTTCACACGCGCGGATGTCCGGACCACTGAAGTAGCCACGGTCAGCCAGCACCTTCAGTCTTAGCTTGCCCATCGCGTTCCTCGCCGACAGAGCTATCCTGCTGAGTTGGCCGTGGTCACCTCCAATATTCGTCACCTCGTGCTCGACAATCAGATGATGCTTCGTATCCACGGCCGTCTGGACGTTGTAGCCGACGGTGCCGGTTCTCTTGCCACCGCTGGTCATGGAACGGGAATCCGGGTCAGTAAGCGACAACTGTTTGTCCGGTTCTTTCTTCAGTTGCTCCCTGATCTGCCCGAGTTCACGCATCCGCTGACGCAAGAGCGCGATCTTCTCGTACAGGAGAACAGTCTTCACATCGAAGCCTGTCGGGCTGGTCCGGTCTGCGGTTTCAATCATGTCGAGATATCGCTGAACGCTTTCCTCGATCTGCTGCTGACGCTTGTCGATCTTGCCTGCCGTGTAGTTCCTGTCACGGCTGTTCACAGCCTTGAACTTGCTGCCGTCGATTGCCACCATGTCGCTGGATAGCAGCTTCAGTCCGCGACATAGTTCGACGAAACGACGGCACACGTTGCGAATAGCCGATCCGTTGTCGCGGCGAAAGTCGGCGATCGTCTTGAAGTCTGGCGCCAGACGTCCTGTCAGCCACATGAACTCGACATTGCGTTGGCATTCACGCTCAAGACGCCTGCTAGACGGAACCCGGTTCAAATACCCGTAGATATAGATCTTGAGCATCATGCCCGGATGATAGGACGGGCGGCCTGTGAGCGCCGGCGTGGTACCGTTGAAGCCGAGTTCCCCAAGGTTCAGTTCGTCAACGAAGGCATCTACCACCCTTACTGGGTTGTCCTGTCCGATGAAGTCATCGACGCATTCGGGAAGTAGTGCGACCTGTTTGCGGTCATCGCCCTCAGCGAATCGCTTCACGAGTCACCCGATCTCAACGCGTTGACTCAGTTTAGGCGACAAATGCGTTTTCACACGCCCTCGGCCGACTCGTGCCCGACGACCAAGCTCAGACGCCGCCCAGTGATGAACGGCACGCGCGGAAGGCGCAGCTCGAGCCGAGGCGGACATCCAGCCCAAAGTTGCACCGATGTCGCCTTTCAGGTCGAGGCAGTTATTTTGTATACCTTAGCTGTTCAAAGCAAAGGTCCAAACAGTCGGGATTCAACGCCGCCTTTGCGAATGGTACGAGTGGTCGTGCTGAAGGCGATGATCGAGCTGCGCTACCAGTCCGGCTCGCCGCCCGCCCCTGTCGTGCCGATCTCCCCTGTCGCGAGCGCAAACGACGCAGCCGCGGACAGCGCCGCGCTGTAGCTGTCCGCATAGGCATTCTGAGCGGCGATCAACTGGTTCTGCGCGAGCAGCGCATCGGTAATCGAGCCGACGCCGTGGTGGTACGCGGCAAACGCTGCGTCATAGGTGGTCTGGGCGGCGGCAACCAGCGCCTTCGCGGCATCGTTCGAGGCGAGGCTCGTGGAGAGTGCGCTCTGTGCGGAGACCACCTGCCGGACCGCCTCCTCCCGTGTCCGCGTCAACTGCGCGGACGAGCTGTCCGCGTCGTTGCGAGCTTGCATCAGCATGGCCGAACGCAGCCCGCCGTCGTAGATCGGGATCGTCACGCCGACGAACACGCTGCCGCTGCGGCGGCTGCCGCTCAGGTTCACCGTTGCCGCCTGATCGCCGACCGGCGGAATCGCGGTAATCGCCGTGCCGCCGGTGCCGTACGCCGCGGTCGCGGACATGAACACCTTCGGCATGAACGCGGCCTTGGCCACACGGATCTTCGCCTGATTGGCCTGTTCAAGCGCATACGCACTCTGCACATCCGGCCGCCGCGCGATGGCATCGGCGACAATCTCGTCGACTGACTGATGCAGCGCCGGCGACAGCGCGCGCGCCGGCAATGGGGCAATCGTCGGCTTCGATAACGGCGAGATGCCGAGTGCAGACACGAGGTTCAGATAGCTGTCGGTCAGCGCACCATCGGCCTGCACCTTCGCAAGATTCGCCTGCGCGCAGTTCTGTGTGGCCTGGGCGACTTCGACGATCGTGCCGACGCCGCGCGTCATCTGTGCATGCGCTGCTGCGACGATGCCATCCGCATTGTCGAGCGCCTGTTGCGCGGTTTTCTGTCGGGTATAGGCCGCTTCGTACCCGTAGTACGCAACGCTTACGTTGTGTATCACCTGCTGATGGACGGCCGTGAACGCAATGTTTGCGGCAACTGACAGCTGCGTGGCCGCCTCGACACGCGCACGGCGTCCGCCGAAATCAAACAGCAGCCATTGCAGCGCGAGCACGGACACGGTGCCGTGAATGTCGGAGTTCGACGACACATTGCCAATCAGCGTGTTCGACGACGCGCTAGCGGCCTGATATCCGCCCATTGCGGTCGCGACAAGTTGTGGCAGATAGGCTGCCTTTGCAATGCCCGTCGCCAGAGCCGCATTGCGCGCATCGTTCCATGCAATCCGCGTGAGAGGATTCGCGGACTCCGCGAGATCGATCAGTTCGGGCAGCGTGTATGCATGGTTCGCGTCGAGCGCCGCCACGGGTTCGACGGTCGCGAGCCCGGTGCTGTTCGGCAGCGTGTAGCCCGCGTGTGCGGACTCGGCATGAGTGCGCGGTGGGCCTGGCACGATGTCACCGGCCGCGTTCGTCTGCGGTTGCCACGGACGGTCGGGCGCCGTGGGCGCGAGATCCAGCGAAGACGTCGCGCATCCCGCGAGTCCGGCGACGGCCAATGCAATGAGCCACGGCGTCGGTTCAAGCGCGCGCATCGGTTGCCGCCTCCTTCATGATGGAGTCCCCAGTGCTTGTGCGGGCGACATCGGCAATCCGGCGGAACCGCTCGTCGATGACGCTGAGCAATGCGTCGAGGCGTGGGTCGGCGGCGCGGTCAGTGGTGGAATCAGTATGCAGCGTTAGCTCTGGTGCTGTTGTTGGTGCTGGCGTTGGCTCTTCCGCTTGCATACTTGCGCTGCGATGGGTGGCGTCTGCCTGCGCGAGCCCGTCCGTCTCGAGCCGCCCTGCCACTTCGTGCAGGCGCGCATCGGCGAGCGGGCCGGCACGGGCCGTCGCGAGAGCAAGCGGTCCCTCCAGCGCACCAAGCTCCGCGAGCGCGCGCTTGCGGCTCGCGATCCACGCGGGCGCGGGACGCACCCACGATGGCTCGTAGTGAATCAGGCCCAGATTCTGGCGCAAGCCGCCGTACTGCGCGAGCGCCTCTGCGACCATCGTACGGCGCGTGCCTGCATCCGCAACGCGCGCAATCCGTGCCCACTGCGCAATGAGCCTGTTGAGCGCAGCATCGATCGAGCCGGCGATACTCACGGGCCAGACCCGTGTGAACATCAGATACACCACGACATTGCCGATCAGAATGCCAATCGCGCGGTCGCGTGCGAGCGTCAGGTCGAACTTGGGAGCACCCCCCCTGGATCACACACAGGTAGAACGCGAACGCGATCTGCATGCCCGCATACGCAATGCGCGGCGAACCCACCGCGACCCACGCGGCCAGCCATGAGCCCGCGAAGACCAGCGCCATCAGTCCTGCAATCGACGTCAGCTGTGGAACCACGTAGACCAGCGCTGCCGTGCCAAGCAAGGCACCGATCAGGCAGCCGATGATCCGCAGCAGCAATTTCTCCACCGTTTCGGCGGTCGTGCCGAGCGACACCATATAGCAGGTGATGAAGCTGGTATGAATGCCCTGCCAGTCGAGTTGCTGATACAGGACGTAGCAGAACATCGCTGCGGCGGTCGTCTTTAACGCGTAGCGGATGTGATCGGGATTGCTGAACGCATCGGCATCGAAGAAGCCGCTACGTGCAGGCGCATGCTCGGGATGAGCCGAGGCCGAGGCGGGTGCCGAAGACATAGACGGAGCCGGAGCCGAAGATGACACCGCCGACCCTTCATCAGCTCCGGCTCTTGCTGCCGCGGCCGAAGCCGGCTGCGCAAAGCCTTCCAGTGCCGCGCGCAGATCGGCGAGCACGAGCGCCGCGAGCGGCGGCAATGGCATCGGCGCCCCAACCTCCAGGGCAGCACCCTCAGGTATCCCGACTGCCACATTCTCCGGATAGCCCCCGGCATCGAGCATCACCGCCATCTGCTCCATCGTCTCGGCAAGCCGCGCTGCGTAGGCCGCGGGCAAACGCGCGCGGGGTTCGCGCATGGCGAGATCCACCGCGACCAGGATCGCCGTCGACGACGCCGCTGCCTGACGCAACGCCGCGCAATCGGCTTCGGTCGAAGTCCCTTCGAGCTTCGAGAGCTTGACCCACGCCATGATCTGGTGATCGCCTTCGCGCACGCATGCTTCGAAGGCAGCCTGCCCGGCCTCGCCAGCGGTGCCCGTCAGGCAGGCGGCGGCGAGCCTCAGACGCCTCGCAAGCTGCGCGCAGGCAAGCCGGCGCGGCGACGGCGCAAACAACAGGTTCACCACAATCGCCACGCCAATCGGAACGGCGACGAAGAGCCACGCATACAGGAGGCCGCGCGTCGCTGCTTCGCCGAGCGGGGCAAGCCCAAGCTCGTCGAGTCCGAAACCGACGATCATGGCCACGATCGCGCCGACCGGACGCAGCTTGCTCGCCGAGGTCGCAAACAGGAACCCCATCGACAGCACTGCCATGCTCGCCACACGCAGCACCGGATCATTGATGCAGAAGATCGCGAAGACCATCACGATCCCGATGATCACCGTCACGAGCAGCATCAACGCAATACACGTGATCACGCTCGTCACCCGGTCGGGCCGGTTCAGGAACAGCACGATATATACCGCCGTCGAGGCTTCCGGGATTCCATAGGCGCTCGTCACGAGCACCGTCAGCGCGCAGATCAGCGCAATACGCGTGACAATCGACGCGCGCCCCGGAAACGCTGCGAGCAGCCGCGCGATCTCGCGCGGCCCAGGCGTGGTGAGCTCATCGGCAGAACTGGCCATGCTGGACCTCGACGATCGCGCTTGCGCCCACCCGCACCAGTCTGCCGTCCGGTTCATCGATCCGCACGCGAACCGGGAAGCGTTGCGCAACGCGTACCCAGTTCACCGACTGCTGCACGTATGGCAGGCCGCGCGGCAGATTCACGCGGTCCGTGTCCGTGATGCCGGCGCCGATGCCGATGACCTTGCCGCGCATCGCCTGCTTGCGGTCGATCATCGAATACACGGTCGCGCAGTCACCTACGGTGATCGCACCAAGCGCGGTCTCGCGGAAATTCGCCACGGCAAACCATTCGCCGGCATGAATCAGCGTGAAGATGGACTGGTTCGGCAGCACCGTCTCGCCGGCAAGAATCACAAGCCCGGTGACATAGCCATCGAAAGGCGCGCGTACCACCGTATCGTCGAGCCCACGCTGCGCGATGGCAAGCGCGGCCTCGCGCGCATGCACGGTGGCGATCGCGTCGGCATCGTCGCCAATCGTCCGCGCAGACGACTGCTGCTGCACCTTTGCTTGCGTGAGTGACACACTTGCGTCACGTTGCGCGACCACCACCTGATCGAGCTGCTGCGCGGACACGTAGCCCTGCGCTGCGAGCGGCCGCAGCCGCTCGACGCTGCGGGTAGCGAGATCGTAATTGTGGTTGGCCCGCCGGGTCTGGTCAGCGGCGATCGTCGCGTTCGACGTCTCACCAATCAGCGTGCGGTGACGCGTGGCCAGTTGCGCGCGCGCCATTTCAAGCTCGGCCTGCGCCTGCGCGACTGCGAGCCGGTACGGCACCGGATCGATTTCGAACAGCACGTCTCCTTTGGCGACGCGCTGGTTCTCCTCAACAGGAACACGCACGATCCGGCCACCCACCGGCGACGCGACGTGGACAACGTCTGCATCGATGCTGGCGTCGTCCGTAGAGGGGTAACGTGACGACCGGTCGTACGCATACCATAGCGCCGCCGCGCCAAGCAGCACGATCACGATAGCGATCGCGCGGCCTTTCCATACATGCTTGGAATTGACGTCGGCCATTTTCATGTCAGCCTCCCGCGCCGATGGGGCCGCGAACAATAGTGAGCGTGGGAGCGTTGCATCCTATAGCTGCCCCGTACCCAACAACCAGAAGAACACCCCGACGACAACCCCAATCGCCGTACATACAGAAAGTTGATATGGCACGCCATGGACCCAGCCTGAGGCGACAAACGCACGATGTGCGACGACGGCACCTACGGCGCCGGCTACGGCGCTCACCAGCCAGAACGGGAAGTACGCGCCGAAGAGCGCCAATGTCGGTGCGCCATGGGTGACGCAACCGCCAAGCGGCATGGATGCCACGGGCATGTACGCAGCGGAGAACCTGGGCCATGTACGCTGTTTCATCGTTTTCGCGACGGGAACATTGATTGATGATCCACTGATACAACCTGCCTCAGGTGCAACAATGGTTGACCCAACACGTGCCACCACGTTCATAGCTCCGATTCGATTGGTAGCAGTCCCATGAACCAGACGCTTGCACGCCGCGCGAATGAGACATCCGGCTCCGAATCCAGCGTCGTCACTGTCCCGTCCTCCGCGGTATCGATCCAGACAATCCGGCTCTTGCCGTTCGCATCGGTGCGTTGCTCGACTCGCCAGGCGACGGTGTCCAGATTCGGCTCGACGTCGTCGACCACCTGCCCGGCAATCGCCGGACTGTTGCAAAGCACGCCGATCTCCGTATTGAGACGGTTCGAACGGGGATCGAGATTCATCGAACCGATGAAAACGGTCTGTCGGTCGAATACATACGTTTTCGCGTGCAACGAGGCCCTTGAAGAACCGAAGAAGCGGCGTTGTGCTTTGACCTTGCTTGAGCCAACCGGCTTCAGCTCATAGAGATGCACACCCGCTGCAAGGAGATCCTCACGATAGTGCTGATATCCCGCATTCACCGCCACCACATCGGTCGCCGCCAGCGAGTTGGTCAATATCGTGACCCGCACGCCGTGTTCGGTTAAATCGCGTATCCATGCAACGCCTTCTTTGCCCGGCACGAAGTAAGGCGAGATGAGGAGCATCTCGTGCTCGGGCTTGAGGTTCAGGGCCGCGAACTTCGTCATGATGTGGCCCTGCGCGTCGTTCGGGTCACGTGTGATCTTGGATGGGTCGTCGTATAGGAGTGTGGCGTGTCCCCACGCAAAGTTCGTGTCACCCGCTTCGAGTATCTTTGCAAGCCGCGCTCTCGCGTCCACGACGTAGGGCGCGTCGTGTTCCGCCTTGATGTATTCGTCCATCTTCGCGCGGTAATCGCTTAATGCAGACGGCGCTGCCTTATGCCCCATCAACTGCTCGATCGAATAGCTCGATCCGGAGTTCCAGAACTCATCGAAAGCGCTGGAAACGTCGCGAATAATCTGACCATGCAGGAGGACATCCAGATCACCAAAGGCCACCACATTCGATGCGCCAAAGTATTCGTCGCCGATGTTGCGTCCACCAAGAATGGCGGCTTCGTTGTCCGCAATCATCGCCTTGTTGTGCATGCGCCGATTGACCCGGGAAAACTCAAAGGCCGTAGCAAGCGATTTGAACTGGCGATCCGCGACCGGATTGAATAGTTTTATCTTCACGTTCGGATGCGAACTGATTGCCAGCAAGACCTGGTCATCCGCATTCGTGCCGAGGTCGTCGAGCAGGACGCGCACGCGTACGCCGCGGTCTGCCGCTCCAAGCAATGCCGCCGCCAGTTCGCGTCCGGTCAGATCGTCGTGCCAGATATAGTACTGCAGATCGAGCGTCCGGTCCGCCGATTCGGCAAGCTCGACGCGGGCAGCAATCGCGTCAACAGGGTCCTGCAGCAGGTGAAACGCGCTTTCGCCGGGGTGATTCTGTTCGCCTCGCGAGAATCTCGCGCCGAGCCGCGTGGTGTCCGGGTTTTGCAGTGCAAAAGTTTTCGATTGGCTGCTCTGCGGCGGCAGACTGGCGCATGATGTCAGCACCAGAAAGAGAACGCTCGCAATGAAAACATGTAGCTTCACCATCTTCGAACTCTGTCGAAATCTCGAACGGGATGTGGCTTGCCGCGACGCACCATACGCCACCAGCGCGACAGGCGGCGGAAGGATCGTATAAAGTTCGGATGCCGATCAGAAGGCGTCGAAACCGCGATTCTCATATCTCTCCCTTCACCGCCGTTGTGAGCTTGCTGACGAGCGCTTTGGCGACGATGTCATCGGCAATGATCACATTGGATGCGCCAGCGCTTTCCAGAAGCCCTTTTCTCAGCGGGTTTTCACCAGGCACCGCAATCGCGAGAGAAGGGTTCAGCGTATGAGCCAGCAGCGTGATTGCGAGATTGTTATTGCCGTCGGGTGTGGTCACGACCATTGCCCTGGCGCTGTCCAGCCGCGCACGCTTGAGCACGTCGTCGAACGCATCGGGCGAGCCCAGCACGACCATGTGGCCGCTATCCGCCGCCCGGTGGGCCTGATCCTGGTCGCCTACGAGCACGAGAACGATCTCGCCTGCTTCATGCAGGTGACGTGCGACGTGCTCTCCAAGCGCATGGAATCCGACCACCACCACATGACCGGCCAGATGTTCGAACTTGCGTTCCATGATCCGGTTCTCCCGATACGCCATTACATCGTCACCCGACAGCATGCCTGTGAGTTTTGAAACCGCAAATCCTCCGATCATCAGTGTCGCAAACATGGCCAGCACCATGAACCACTTCTGAGGTGGATTGAACCCGCTGAAGGCGCCCAGTGTGGTAATGAGGTTGACCCCGTTCCACACGGCCGTAAACAACTTGTCGGGGAAAGGAGAACTGGACTGATCAAGGACGACCAACCCGATGGTCGTGCCGCCCATCAGCAGGACGAGGAGGTTGATCGTGTTGCGAGCGCGGCGGCGCCATTCGCGGATACGGATGCCCCCGAGACGAGGCTCATCGACACGGAAGATCCACATGGTTACCCCGGATAGCCGGACTGATCGAGACAACAGCGAACCCAATGCGAGATCATCACGCTCCCCCTTTTTGCGCCATTAGTCAATTGTCGAAACTTCTGCTGCGTGAAGGTCAGCGCGTCGAGCCCGCGTACCACGAGGCCGCTGCGGTCATTTCGTCACGCGTCATATTGCGCGCGATATTGCGCATTTGTTCTGAGATATCGTTATGCCGTGCGCCCGACGCAAACGCCAGCAGTTGCGCCTGTGTATAAGCGGCCGGCAAGCCTTCTAGCCACGGTGTGCCAGCCTTGTGGTCGATGCCGCCATGGCAAGCCGCGCATGCCGGGATATTACGCAGCGGCGCGCCGTGAGCGACGATTCCCGGCGCATCGGCGAGATCAAGCCCTCGGCCTGCCACCGGACGCGGCAGCGACGCGTAGTATGCCGCCAGATCGCGCATGTCCTGATCGCTGAGGTTCAGTGTCATCGGCAACATGACAGCGTTCGTGCGCGCCCCGCTCTGGAAGTCCCGCAACTGCTTGTAGACCACGATCGCGTATTGCCCCGCCAGATTTGGCGAATTTGCTCCGCTCATGCCGCGCTCGCCATGGCACATCGTGCAGCGCAGCGCGAGCGTGGCACCCCGTCCGATCGACGAGGCCGTCGCGCCCGCAAGCAATTGCGGCGTCACCTCGACCTTGCTGAACTGCACCTGCGGCGCATTCGGCGCATCATTGGCAAGCCACTGTTGCGGCACGCCCGCCGCGCTGCAGATCGCATTCCAGAGCCCCTGGAACTGCGCGTCGCGCTGCACCGATGGCAGCCACACGAAACCGACCACCACGCTGAACACGAACACCACGGCGGTGACGCCAACGCTTGCCGCGAACCACGGGTTGCGCAATGAGAACAGGCGCTCGTCGCTCATCGCTGGGCTCCAATCGGAATCACGGGCACGGTGTCGCCCCGTGCCATCAACTGTGCAATTGGATAGCCGTAGTTGAGCACCGTGAGCGCGATCATCAGCGTGAGCCATAACGCAAAACTGTTGAGCGCCACCGGCACGGTGCGCGGCTCGTGCACCGCAGTGCTGAAGCGGTATTCCTCCGGCGGCGCCGCCTGACTGCGATGTCCCTGGATCAGCACCGCGAAGAACACGATCGCCGAGAGCACGAGAATGAAGCCGCCTATCGCCGACATCACCACCCAGATCGCCTGCGCCGCGATCTCTGGATCCGTATAGTCGTAGTACGCCATGCGCCGCGGCATGCCGAGAATGCCGACCCAATGCCACGGAAAAGTCAGCATGACCATGCCGATGAACCACAGCCACAATTGCAGGCGCATGAGCTTCCAGTTCGTCATTGCGCGGCCCGTGATCTGCGGCCACAGATCGTAGGCGATGGCGAAGTACATGATGACGATCGCGCCTGCGTAGATCAGGTGGAAGTGCCCGGTGATCCATTGCGTGTTATGGATTGTCGAGTCGAGCTGGTAGCTCATGTTGATGAGCCCGCCCGCTCCGCCGAAGCCGAGCATCACGAATGAGAGCGAGAGCGCCAGCATCTGCGGATTGTCCCACGGCAGCGCACGCAGCCAGCCAAAGGCGCCCTTGCCACCGCGCAAACGCGCGGCGATCTCCACCGACGCGCAAATAGTAAATACCGTCAGCAGCGTCGGCACTGCCACCATCGCTGTGAAGACCGATTGCACGAACTTGAAGCCCGCGCCCACCTGCGGATCGGCGAAAAGATGGTGCATACCGATCGGCATGGCCAGCACGAGAAACAGAACGAACGCGATGCGCGCCATCGTATCGCTGTAGAGCCGCCCGCCAATCGCGCGCGGTACGATCGTGTAGAACGCGATATACGCGGGCATCAGCCAGAAGTAGACGATGGCGTGCAGCGTCCACGAGAAGAACACGCGCGCGAGGCCCGCGTCGATCGTCGTCGTCCAGCCGAAGGCGGCCGGCAGAATCTGGAAGATGATTTCGATGGCCGCGCCCACTGCCGTCCAGCCCCACAGGTACGAACCGGCTACGGTCGCGAACATCGGCAGCGGCACGGGCTGGCCGGGATGGCCGCGTTTCCACGCCGCGAGATTCACCGACATCAGCGCCACCCAGATCCACGAGCCCACCACCACCAGCACCACGCCGAGGTAATAGAACACGTTACCAATCATCGGCGGATAGAATGTGTAGAGTACCGAGGCAAGTCCGAGCGCCACCGTAATCGACGCCATCACCGCCCCCGCAGCCACCAGCCAGAATCCGATCCACGCCCAACGCACCCCGACGAGCGCACGTTTGAGCGACAGTTCGGTGACCGCGTAGCCGAAGCCCATCGCGACGAGCGTCGGAAACACGTAGCCCATCACGGTGCCGTGTTCGGTTACCGAGCGATAGTAGATCTCGGGGTCGCGCAGCCACGGATGCAACGGACTGCGCACGTACATCTGCCATGCGCCGAGCAGAAGTGCGGCGCCGAACACGCCAAACGCGAGCCAGAAATGCGAGAGTACGAGCCGCCGGTTATTTAACACAACTGATTCTCCGCGAAGTGGCTGCCATTTGCATGAACGCATTTTTGTCGATGACCTTCACGTGTGCCCACATCCCCTGGTGTCCTGTTCCACAATACTCGTGACAGGGCATCAGGTGATCGCCGGTTTGCGCGAAGGTGGTGCGAAACGTAGAGATATAGCCGGGTTCGACCATCGAGTTGATATTGGTGTGGGTGACGAGCAAGCCGTGTACGACATCCGCGCTCGTCGCGCGGAACGTGATCGGTACGCCGGCCGGCACGAGCAGGCATTGCGGCGTGAACGAGTACTGCTGTGCGACGATGCGCAGCGTCACCGAGCCGTCGGGCTCCACTGCGCTGCCCAGATTGCTCTCGATAAATTCGCCGGACACGTTGAGCGTGGTGGGGTCGATAGTCTCGACGCGCGAGGGCGGCATGGCCGACCAATGCAGGCCGGTGAAGATCACGACTGCGATGGTGCTCGCGATAAGCAGCACCGCGAGAAACGCCCAGCGCCGCTCGACGGTTGCTGCGACTTTGGCAGAGGTGTGCGGATCGGGAACGGTAGGGTTCGACATGTCGCCGTCTGGTTAGATGAATGAGCCGTTCATTGAACGACGCCGCACGGCAGGAATACGAGGAAGTAGAACGCGTACCACATGCCGATCACAATGACCGTTGCAATGCCGGCCACCACGATCGCGCCGCGCGGACCACGCCTCACGATCTCGTCGACGCGCTCGGCTTCAGGCGGTTCGTTACCGCTGCTGGGGACAGGGGAATTGATCATCGCATCCTCAGAAGAGGGTTACCGAGCGCAAGGTGTTGACATCTTTCTCCGTAACCGGTGTACCGTGATTGCTCCACGCGGTGCGGATATACGTGACGACCGCCGCGATCTCCGCATCGGAGAGCGACTGCGCGAATGGCGGCATGCCATACGGCATGGGGTTCTTCATCGTGCCCGGCGCGTAGCCGCCGTTGAGCACCATACGGATCGGATTCACGGAAGACGTCATCTGGATAGACGGGTTGTTCGCGAGCGGCGGGAAGTTCGGCAGCCTGCCCTGCCCCTCGTCTGCATGACACAGCGCACACTGCGCGGCGTAGATCTTCTTGCCGAGCGGATAGAGTCGGTTCTTTTCTTCGGTCTGCGCGCTCGTGAATGGTGTGCTGCCCGCTTTCGCTGAATGTTCCGGCAGCGCCTTGAGGTAGACGGCGACCGCACGCACATCGTCTTCGCTCAGGTACTGGAAGCTGTCGTAGACGACTTCGGACATGGGTCCATACACCGCGCCACGATTCGACACGCCCGCATGCAGCAGACCGACGATATCGTCGATGCTCCATTCGCCAAGACCCGCTTCGTTGTTCGAGGTCAGCGAGGGTGCGTACCAGTCCTGAATCGGAATCAATCCGCCCTGGAATTCCCTGGACTTCGTATTGCCCCCGAGCGCGTTGATCTGCGTGTGGCACATCGTGCAGTGGCCAAGGCCTTGCACGAGATACGCGCCGCGGTTCCATTCGACTGATTTCGACGGGTCAGGCCTGTATGCTCCCACTCTGAAGAAAAGTGTTCGCCAGCCCACCAGCAATTGCCGCTGGTTGAACGGGAAGCGCAACGCGTGAGGGCGATCCGGCTGGTGGACAGGCGGCGTCGATTGCAGGTAGGCGTAGATCGCGTCGGAGTCCTTGCGCGTGACCTTGGTGTATGACGCGTAAGGCATCGCCGGATACAGCAACTCGCCGTCCCTGGACTTACCTTCATGCAACATCCGGTAGAACTCGTCGGAGCTCCAGTTGCCGATTCCCGTTTCCTTATCCGAGGAGATGTTGGGCGAATAGAGCGTGCCGAACGGTGTGGCCATAGGGCGCCCTCCACCGAAAAGCTTGTCGCCGGGAATCGTGTGGCAGGCGATACAGTCGCCAGCGCGCGCGAGGTATTCGCCACGCGCGATTACCTCGGCGTCAGTGTTCGCGGGCGCTGGAATTCGCGTTTGCGCTCGCGCAAGCGGCACACCGAGCCCGGGCATGACGCCGCACGTCAGCATGGCAAGCGCGATCAATCCCGCAGACGTCCTGCTCTTGAAGTAGCGATGACTAAGCACGTGGTACACGGATGAGCCTCGCCTAGTTGGGAATGCTGCCGCACGCGAGCGGCAGCTTTAGCGAGCCCGCCCCGGCAGGCGTCGGATTCGCGGGCGCGGGCAGCGACGCGAGCCACGCGGCAATCGCGGTGATGTCGCTGTCTGAGAGACGCGTCGCGATCTCATGCATGCAATCGGGGCTCGCCGCATGGCGCGTGCCGTAGCGGAACGCACCGAGCTGTGCGCTCAGGTAATCGGCGTGCAGACCCAGCAAGCCGGGGATCGCGGGCTCCATGCCCGTGAGTGCCGCACCGTGGCAACTCGCGCATGCAGGCACGCCACGCGCCGCTTCGCCGCCGGTCGCGAGCGACTTGCCGTGCGCGAGCGTCGCGACATCGACCGTTGGCGCGCCCGGTTGCGGGAACGGTGGACGCTGGCTCGCGAAATACTCGGCGATCTGTTTGAGGTAGGGATCGGGCAAATACGCCAGCAGGTAGTTCATCGGTGGATATTTGCGCTGGCCGTCGCGAAACGCGATCAACTGGTTATAGATATAGCCCGCGGGCTTGCCGGCGAGGCGCGGAAAATAGTCGTTGCCGGTACCTTCGCCGTGCGCACCGTGACACGCTGCACAGCCCAGCACGCGGGCCTGCATCGTGTCGGGTGCTGGCTCTGCTGCCGGTGCGGCCGCAAACGCGGACACGCCCGTGCACATGGCGAGCACCACCAGCACGGCGATGAACAATATGAAACGCTGCATCAACGGCTTCCTCGTACGCGGTTGTCCCGGCGGAGGCTCTGCCTCGGCCGACCACCGTTTAATGGAAAGAACGCAATACGGGGGTGCCTGCGCCAGGCATCACTCCCTGTCCCGCAGGCGCAGCAACCCCATCAGGACTTCATCGCGATAGGCGACGAGATCCTGCTGGGAACGCGACTGAACTTCCTCGTGCACGCCCTTGATTACGGTCACACGCACCTCGGGAGTGAGTTCCGGGGTTCCGAGTACATGCCACCACTCCGTGAGCGGCCGGGTGAACTGGTCGAAGAAATGCTCGATGCCGCCTTGACCGCCGCCGAGGTGATACAGAAGGCTCGGCCCCATGATTCCCCAACGCAGTCCTGGCCCCCACGAAACAGCGGCGTCGGCATCGCCAACGCTGACGACGCCTTCTGCGATGAGGTGCACGACTTCACGAAAGAGCGCTGCCTGCAGGCGATTGGCGACGTGGCCCGGAACCTCCTTGTGCAAGCGGATGGTTCGCTTGCCAAGGCCGCGATAAAACTCGGTGACGCGTTCAATAGTCTCTTCCGAGGTTTGCGCGCCGCCCACAATCTCTACCAGTGGAATCAGATGCGGCGGATTGAACGGATGGCCGATCACGCATCGTTCGGGATGCTTCAGGCAAGCGGATTGAATCTCGCTCATCGTCAGGCCTGACGAACTCGACGCGATGATCGTCTCCGGCGCCAGCGCCTCATCGAGACGGCGGTAGAGATCTTTCTTGAAGTCGATCCGTTCGGGACCATTTTCCTGAATCAGATCGCTGCCGGCGACGGCCTCGTCGAAGTTGTCCGTAAATCGAAGCTTCGCAGGCGACGCGCCGGGTACCACACCCAGTTGCTCGAGCGCGGGCCACACGGCCGCGACAAAATCGTCGAGCTTTTTCTGTGCGTCGGGGGCGATGTCAGTCGCGACCACGTCCAGACCTTTGGCGAGAAACAGCGCGGCCCAGCTCGCGCCGATAACACCGGTTCCGATGATGGTGACGCGTTGGATTGGCTTGGTTATTTTCGTCATGGCAGTCGGCTTCCAAAAGATCAAACGAACGCGCTGAAGCCACTGATCGCCTTGCCGACGATCAGCGAATTCATTTCACGGGTACCTTCGTACGAATAGAGCGCTTCCGAGTCGGCCATGAAGCGGGCAACGTTATAGTCGAGCACGATGCCGTTGCCGCCCAGTACCTCGCGCGCCCAGCCCACCGTCTCGCGCATGCGGACCGTACAGAATGCCTTGGCGAGCGAGGCGTGCTCGTCCTTCAGCTTGCCCTGGTCCTGCAGTTGCGCGAGACGCACAACCATGCACTGCGAGGCAGTGATATTGCCGAGCATCTTCGACAGCAGATCCTGGACCATCTGGAACGAGGCGATCGGTTTGCCGAACTGCTCGCGCGTCTGCGCGTATTTGAGCGCGTTTTCGTAGGCGCCCATGCTGCAACCGACAGATTCCCACGCGACATACTGGCGTGTCAGACGCAGCACGCGGGCGGTGTCGCGAAAGCTCGCGTCGCCCTGCAACCGGTTCTCTTCGGGCACGCGGCAGTTCTCGAGCGTGATGACACCGTTTTGCACGACGCGCAGCGCGACCTTGCGCTCGATCTTCGCGACCGAAAATCCCGGCGTACTGTTGTTCTCAACGACGAAGCCCTTGACCTGATTGTCGTCGACGTCGCGGGCCCAGATGATGGAGAGATCGCACCAGGTCGAATTGCCGATCCAGCGCTTCTGTCCGTTGAGTACCCACGTATCGCCTTCCCGCTTTGCGGTTGTCAGCAAACCGCCGCCGGCGCCTGAGCCGACCAGCGGTTCGGTCAGCCCAAAGCAGCCGATCTTTTCGAGGCGCGCCATCGGCGGCAACCACTTCTGTTTTTGCTCTTCCGAGCCGCCGAGGTAGATCGATCCCATCGCGAGACCGCTATGCACTCCGTAAAACGTCGCAATCGAAGCGTCGCCCCGCGCAAGCTCCATCGCAATGAAGCCGTCGAACAACGTACTGCCTCCCGGGCAGCCATATCCTTCGAACCCGACGCCCGCGATGTTCAGTTCGCGAATGCCGGGAATCAGCTCGAACGGAAATCGGTCTTCTGCCCAATACTCGTTGATGACGGGCGCCACCGTCTCTTCCATGAAGCTGCGCACCTTCCCGAGGAGCGTACGTTCCGCTTCGCTCAGGATCTGATGGATCATGTAAAAGTCGCTGTCGGGTGCCGGCAGCGCGTGGGCTGGCTGTTTGTCTGACATGGCGTGTCTCGCTCTGATGAATGGGGACGACTGCGGGTCCAACTACCGGTCCAGGTAGTTGTAGACGACGTCGGCTTTATCGAGCGACAGATCCGTCAGCAGATGCACGGCCGACAGCACCTCGAGCACCGGGAGCTTCGCGACGGGCGCGAAACAGTGCGGATGCAGTTCGAGGGAGGCCGGACCCGTCCACGCCCCCTTCACCGTCAGGTCCTCGACGTAGTACTTGACGAGCTCGCAGACGCGCGGCGTGCAGTCGACGTCCGGCAGGATCTTCAGCAGAAAACCAGGCGCTTCGAGCGTCTTGCGAACCTCGGCGAGATCGAGCGGCTTGTATTTGTAGGCCATCGTCGCGGTCGCGACGCGCACGCCGTTGTAATCGAGCGTGCCGACCAGCGCGTCCTTGCGCACCTCGAGCTTCGGTTGCGCCAGCACCTTGGGGAAACCCAGCAATTCGCGGCCGGATGCGATGCCCGCCTCGCTGTCGAGATACATCGCATGCGTGAAGCCGCCTGCAAGGCCGTTGAACGTGACCGGGATCACCTGACCGGACTCCGTGTACGAGCCGAGCCCGCTCGAGTCGGGCATGTTGATGAATTCGTACTTGACGATCGGCTCGGCCGGCATGAGTGGCGCCGGGACTACGCGCGCCAGCGCTTCCGGATCAGTGCGATACGTGATGATCACGAATTCCCGGTCCACGAACCGGAACGGGACCTTGGGATAAGCGGGACTCGTCAACGGCATCGCGTAGGCGGATGCACGCACTTCGTTTTCAGTCATGGAACGCTCTCAAGTTGCCGTGCGATGCGCGACGCGCCGAACGGTGGTGGATTCGATCAACAGTACGAAATGCCCTTACCTACGCCTCCTCCGTGAAACGCGCGACCGCGCCCGCATCGTTCAGGCGTGCGATCTCGGTTTCGTTGAAGCCAAGATCCTTCAGGATTTGCGTGCCGTGTTCGCCGAGTCGCGGCGCCGCTGTGGGCTTCACCTTCGGCGCACCCAACACCTGAATCGGATTGCTCACGGTGCGGGTTTCAATCCCGCCCGGCAGTTCGAGCGGCACGACGATCCCGTTGGCCTTCAACTGAGGATCCTCGATGATCTCCTTCGCCACCTGAACGACACCGAAGATCACCCGGCCCGCGTCAAGCACCTGTTTCCAGTGCGCGAGCGGCTGGCTCGCGAACATCGGGTCGAGAATCTCGACGAGCTGCGCGGCATTGGCAATGCGCGTGTCATCGGTGAAGCGCGGATCTGCGAGCAGTTCGGGCTTGCCGATCGCGTTACAGAAGCCTGGCCAATCCTTGCGTTGCGCGGCGACCAGCAGAATCCATCGCCCGTCGGAAGTTTGATACGGGTTGAGCAGCGCATTAGGCGGCGATTTGCGATCGTGCTGCGGGAAGAAGTGGCCGCCGTTCAGACCACCTTCGACCCACGCGGCCGCCGCCCAGATGCCGTTGGCGATCAGCGATGTCGACACGTGGCTGCCCTTGCCGGTGGTGGCACGCACGTAGAGCGCCGTCACGATCGCCGCGTAGAGTGTGGTCGCCGTCGCGTGATCGCCAATGCCCGGAATTGGCAGCGTTGGCGGGCTGCCAGCGTCGTGCGTGACTTCCATCAAGCCCGAGCGCGCCCAATAGGCCGTGACGTCAAAGCCAGGCGTGTCGGCTTCCGGGCCTTCGGAGCCGTATCCGGTGATATCGGCATAGATAAGCTTCTCATTCAACGGTGCGAGCGCTTCGTAGGTGCAGTTGAGCGCCGCCTTGACGCGTGGCGGAAAATTGACGACCACGACGTCAGCCCAGCGCACGAGGCGTTGCAGCACTTCTTTTGCATCGGCGGACTTCAGGTCGACAGCAATGCTGCGCTTGTTGCGGTTCGTCAGCTGCCACGCGTAGTTGACATCGCTGGTCGGGTTCGGCGGCATCGCCGAGAAGTAGCGGTAAACGTCACCGGTGCCCGGCGGCTCCACCTTGATCACGTCGGCGCCGAAGTCGGCGAGGATCGTCGTTGCAGCGGGGCCGGCAATATAGCTCGCAAGATCGAGCACCTTCAGACCGGAAAAGATGTGATTGCCGGCTGTCATCAAGCCCTCTCCTGAGAATGGTTTCGCCGTCGGCTTCCCGTTTCATATGCGGGCCGTGCCCGGCAGAGACGTTGCGCGTGTCTGAACGGCGGATCGCTATTGGCCTTTGAATAACGGTGGCCGCTTATCGAGGAAGGCTTTTGTGCCTTCTGCCTTGTCTTCTGTTGCTGCGCACAGGGCAAACAATGCCCGCTCAAGAGCCAGCCCTTCGGCGAGCGAGCCATCGAGGCCACGATTCACCGCCTCGATCGCATAGCCCACGGCGAGTGGCGCATTGGCATTGATCTGCGCGAGGATGGCCCGGGCGCGGTCGATCAGCGTCGCGGGCTCCACGATCTCGTTGACGAGGCCGACGCGCAGCGCTTCTTCGGCGGAAATCATTTCACCGGTGAGGATGAGTTGCAGGGCCACGCCCTTGCCGACGAGACGTGCAAGGCGCTGCGTGCCACCAAAGCCCGGGATGAGGCCGAGCTTGATCTCAGGTTGGCCGAATCTGGCCTCCGGTGTTGCCAGCCGGATCGTGCAGGCCAGCGCGGTCTCGCACCCGCCGCCCAGCGCCAAACCGTTCACCGCGGCAATCACCGGCTTGCCGAGATGCTCGACGAGATCGAGCAAGGCCTGCCCGGCGCTCGCCTGCCGCTCCGCCTCGACCGGCGTTGCGACGGCCAGTTCGCTGATATCCGCGCCTGCAATGAACGCGCGCTCCCCTGACCCGGTGATGATGACGCCGCGCACCTCCATGTCGGCGCGGGCGCTTTCGAATGCCATGGTCAGTTCGCCGATGGTCTCGTGGTTCAGCGCGTTGAGGACGTTGGGGCGATTCAGCGTGACCAGCGCGACCCCGTCGTTCTTTTCATAGATAATCGTTTCGAAAGCTTCCAGGTCAGGCATCTGTACCATGAGGCTGAACACTCCGCAGAACGACATGAATCGTGCGCGATAGGCCCACGATGATCGAGATGATTCGAGCTCACTGACTGCTCGCCAGCCGGTTGATTTCCAATTTATCACCGGCGTTTCGGTCGACGCATTGGCGAAATAAACGAAATTCGTTGGAAGTTTTCACAGTCGGCCCGCCGCGGGGACTTGCGTGCCCCGCCCAACAGGACGTCAAACGGCGCATGGGTCATGCGCTTTGTGAAAATCCACAAGATGTCCAAGCGATTTCCACGAATATTTCGCGCGGCTCGCGCGGGTATAGTGCCGGTTCCCTAAGAGCATCGTCCGCCTGCTCTGGCGACGACTGAGGTGGATCGTTTTGATGAGAATGCCGACCATCAGCAATCGCTTACGCGAAAAGACCACTGCGCTGGCGAAACTCGCTGCGGCAGTTGCTCTGCAACGTCCTCTTCCATTCGCCGCATGATGCGAAGTCTTTTCGCAAGACAGCGGAAGCGCTCGGCCTCGACTCAGTCGCACCACGCATCCCGCTGGCACTCGACGTCGACATGACAGCTATCGATTCACGCACAAGGGACGACACGCTCGGCCGCATTGCACTGGCCGCATCCCGGCACCTGAAAGTAGCGCCCGACGATCTCGTGCGTGCCAGGCACCGCGAGCGTTTTATCATCTGGGCGCCCTGCGCGCAGGGGAAAGTCCATCACCCGGAGCGACCGCCTCATGGCTGACCGCGCCTTCCATCTTGGGCTCGCATTGCCGCACGTTCAGCGAATCGGAGTCGGCCAGATGAACGAAGACGCCCGCGGTTGGGCACTCTCCGCCGAGGAAGCGCTGAAAGTCCCCGATTTCACTTCGCGAGGTCACGACAGGAAGAAGGTCTCGCTGTATTCGTCTATCGTTATGGCCGAATGCGCCCGTCAAACCGACACCGCGTCGCGCTACCTGACTTCGCTCCCGCAGCAGATATCCGGCGAGCCCAAACTCGTATCGACGCTTGAAGTCTATCTGGAGCAAAATCAGCGCCGAAGACGAACAGCGCTTGTGCCGGGCATTCCCCCCAACACGCTGAACTGCCGGATCGAACGTATCGAATCTCTGCTGGGAGCCAGTCTCGATGATGTCGGCTGGATTTCGAAGCTCGATATCGCGTTCAAGCTGCGCCGTTCCATGCTGGCTGACTGCTGACAGTCGGCAATGGCCGGAAGATAGCCGGTCCATCCCCGGCGTCGTGTGACTATCGTATAGTGTCTTGCCGTCGGGCATCGCTGACCGATGTCCAACGCGCGCTGGCTCAAACCCATCTCCAGGGACGAATACCACAATGACAGTCAGCATCCCAACGATCAGCGAACGCTTGCGTGAGCGCACCGCGCTGCTTGCCGCGAACCCGGCGGCCGTAATTGATCGCGTCTATGAAATGCTGATGGGCATGGAGGGCTACAAGACCCTCGCGGCATCGGTCAAGAAGGATATTTCCGCATCGATCGATTTTTCGGCCAGGTTGTGGTTTCAGTCGCTTCTATCCGGCAATCTGCCATCAGCGGACGACATGGAACACTTCCAGGAGTTCGGCCGCCGGCGCGTTCACCAGCGCGTACCGCTGCAGGCCGTGCTGCGGGCGTTCCGCCTGGGGTCGCGGGAAATCTGGCGCGCCTACATCGAGCTGGGGGAGAACGATCGAACGCTGGTCGACGAATTGCTGTTCAGCATCTCGCCCTACCTCTTCGACTACTTCGACGTCATGGCCCAGGACATCACTCAAAGCTATCTCGAAGAGCAGTACCAACAGGCACGCTGGCGGGCCGCATTGTCTCATCAGCTTTACAGCATCGTCTTTCATTCGCCTGACGATTACGCTGGATTTCGGGAAACCGCGGAAGCGCTTGGCATCGACTCCACTGCGCCACGCGTGGCGCTTGCCGTCGACATCGACCTCTCAACTCACACTTCGTACGAGCGCGAGCGGGAACTCGACCGCATCGCGCTTGCGTCAGCCCGTCATCTCAGTGCCGCACCGGACGATCTGGTGCGCGCCTGGCATCGTGGCAGGATGATTCTATGGGTGCCTTGCGTGCGCGGCGATTCGATCAATCGAACCGATCGTCAGACGACTGAACGGGCCAACGCGATAATCGGTGCGATACGGGAGATTCGTGGCATCGGCATAGGCCTGATGAACGAAGGCGCGTCGGGTTGGTCTGCCTCTGTCGACGAAGCGATCAGAGCATTGGACTTCGCATCGAAAGAGCAAAGCCAGCCGCATGTGGCGACATATTCAAGCATCCTCATTGAGGAATGCGCACGCCTCTCGTCGAATGCCCGGCGCTACCTCGTCTCGCTGCTCGAACAGCTATCCCACGAACCTGAACTCGTCACGACGCTGCAAACCTACTTCGAACAAGGACAGCGGCGCGGACAATCGGCCACCGCACTGGGTATTCATCCGAACACACTGGACTACAGGATCGAACGCATCCAGACGTTGCTTGGGGCGAGCCTCAACGACGTCGGCTGGATTGCGAAGCTCGACATTGCCCTCAAGCTGCGCGGGGCGGCCAGGTAACATCCGGCCACAGCAGTCAATCGTCGATTGGGTCACGTTCGATGCTGGCGCGATACGCCGGTATGACGAAAGCCAGTATCATTCGATTTCCATTAGCCGGTACATTCGCCCCGAACACACGTGGGCGAGTTACCGGATCGCCTCGACGGATTGGCAACCCCGTCAATACGCAGTACGCGTCCATCCGCGCGAGGCCGATTCCTCAAATCTGGTCCCCATAGTGGACAGAACACACCTTACTCCAGCAAACGGTTAATGACTTCGAGGATTAGGATTCGAGGACGGCGCCGCGCGTGGGGCGCGAATCCGGTGCCACCGGCATCAACGCGCCGCGATGGAGACGCTTCGTCATCCGAAATTTCTTGTTGTGAATGGTGGATCCTGACGCCAGGGATAATCAAAGCTTCGCAGTTCTTCCCGTCGAACCCGTGCCCTGACCTCTTGCCTGCCACCCGGTTTCCTGCCCTGTCCCGCGACCGTAGTCGGGGGCGGGCCGGCATCAAGGGGCGAGGGACCGCGTTGCCCGCACCATCCCTCGCCTCTTTCCTTGACACCGCCCCGCCCCCGGCTCCCTGGGTCGCACGGGCAGGAAACAGGGTGGCAGGCAAAAGCAGAAGCCAACCCCGAGTTCCACCGGGAAGGTTTCCCGCGTAAGCGCCAAGGCCATCCCACAGCCCGTACGTCAACTCTTTTTGCTGTGGAGATAGTCATGCAACTCACTTCCTCTTTCCGTTATGGTTCCCCGATGCTTCGTGCCGACTCGCCCCTGTCGGACGACCAGATTCTGCGCGCCGCCCCGTCCATCTTCGCAGACGGCAAGCATGCAAGCCGCTCGGAACGCTACACCTACATTCCCACCATCGACGTGCTGCGCGGTCTGCGCAACGAAGGCTTCCAGCCGTTCATGATCTGTCAGACCTGCGTGCGCGATCAGGACAGACGCGAATATGCGCTTGCGCTGCTCCCGCGCCGCCACCGCCGCCGCACCGACAAGCCGGTTCCCGGCAATTCCTGCGACCCGATTCGCCATCCGGTCCGCGAGCGCGACGAGCGACGCTTCGTTGAATGTCGCCAGCGCGGCCTGATACCTCGCTTCGTGTTCCCGGGTCATGTCCTCAGCCAGCTGGATCGTCGCCTTGCAACGCGCCAGCGCGTCACGATGCCGGTGCATCAGCGCATCGGTCGCCTCCCCGGCCTCCCGGCGTACGGCACCGAAACTGTCGCCCCCGGCTTTGCGGATACAGTCCGGCATCGCTTCGTAAAGTCGCGTGTAGTATTCGAGTGCCGCGAGTACTGACCATAACGCATCGTTGTCCCGCAGCTTCAGCGCACCAGAAATCCGCCGCAGACGCAGGAGACTGGCATCGTCAGGCAATTCACCCGTGACATCGAGAAACAGACGGGCGAGCGCATCCGGCGGCTTCGCCCGCCTGTTACGCATTCACCGTCACCTTCTCGAACATCGCATCGCATAGTGCCCGCCAGCGCAGCAGTTCCGCCCGCTCGCCAATATGCATCGTTTCCGCCGCCTCACTGATCGACAGGCGTTGACTGCGAAGCTCATCGGCGACCCGATCCGCCAGATCGGGAAAATCCAGCGAATGGCCCCGCGCTTCGATGATTTTACGGAGCTGGGATACCTGATAGAGCGAGAACTGCTCCGGCGCACCAAAATACCCATTGCGCACAACGTGCGTGATCGCGTCAGGAAATGTCCGCCTGAAGGCATTCAGCAGTTCGAGACTGTCGCGCTGCCGGTTGATCACCCACAGCACAACCAGTTCGCGCTGCAACTCACGCAACGTTCCGGCCAGCGTCGCGCCGAACTGTGCGACGCCCGTCTGACTGCGCGCGGCCGTATTGACCACGATGACCGCGTCGCGATTCTCGTCGCAGAAATTGACCAGGCCAATCCAGCCGTTTGCATCGTCCAGGCTATAGGCAATACAACGCATCCTGTCCTGAACAGCTTTCATCACATCCGGATTGGAGGTATCGGTTTCGACGAGCGCTGCATGGATTTCATGCCGTTGCAGATAGTCGGCCAGGGCAAGTGCGACAAAACTCTTTCCTACACCGCCCTTGCTGCCACCGACCAGATAGATAGGGTAAGTCGTCGTGTCCATCTGAATCCTCTATAGGTTCTCGGTATCGGGCTCGATCTCGAATGAGAACGCATCCCGCATCACCATGGTTCCCGGCCTGTTGCCGACTTTTTCCCCATCCTGCTTCGGATTCGCGCGGGTGTTGTCTGCGCGTGGCGCGTCGTCCTGACTGATCTTTATCGAGCGATGTATTGGCCCGGCATTGCTCCGTGCGACTTTGCTGGCTGACTGCCGGGATGGCCTGTTCTTTTTTGGAGGATATAACGCGTACCTGACAGAACCTACGCTGAACTCAACGCCCTTTCCCTTTGCATGTTCAACGATGTCTTCCAGCGTATAACCCTTCTTTCTGACGGCGCCGATCAACGCCCGCATCTCTTTCATTGCATCGGTAATAGCAACGCGCTGCTCGGCCTCCGGCTTGACTGGAAGTGACTCGAGAGAATGGATCAGTTCATCCCACTGTGCCCGCGTATAGCTCTTCGCAACCGGCATGACTCGCTCCAGATCACTCCCGTCATTTCATCCTGCTCACATGGGAAAGACCCGTCAATACCCCTTGCCTGAGCGAAGCCGCTTCACTGGAACGCTACGGAATCCAGCGGATCGAACCAGAACAAGAGGAATATTTTTAAGCTGTCGTGCATGAGCAACGCCCCCGGATGGACGCCCCTCAGACAGCCAACGAACAGACGCAGACGGTCACCGCGGCCACACCGACACGGGTCGTATCAGAAATCGCCATCCGGGCCAACCGGATGTACGTGATGCCCTCACGGAATATCTTTCGCATCCAGCAGACTAGCAAGTGGTCGCCCGCACCTCGCCAGAGCGACGGCACCGACTCCAGAAAAATAAAGGTCCGATGGAATAGCTCCCATCTCACGGACTCAGGACATGAAATTGACGAACAGCATCGGCCAGCCTCGCAGACTCGCGACAGTCAGCCGTCCGCCACGACTGAGCTATCGCACAGAATCGTTCCGTACCGCGTGCAGACCCGATCCATTTATCTCACAGACTATGTGGCGTTGCTCACGAACACCTGGACTCTACGGCGCAGACATATCCGGCTGACCTCACCGAAAGCGTTTACGCAAGGACATCAAAAACAATATAAAAACAAGGGATCGCAGGATAGGCTTGCGCCGGTTTCAGGCACCATCACGATACTCCAGTGCAAAGCTCGGCATATCCACAATCGATACTTAACACAAGCCATGAACCTGGTACGTGGCGCAGTTTCCTCTCCTCCATCGACATATGACGAGCGATCGATTTGGGCTTTACTTCCTCGTTTCCTCGTACGGGAAGGATCAAATCTCGTACAGATAGTCACTACACTGTCAAATGCAGCCAAATTTATATGATGTAGCGGATTCGCAAATGGGTCGGATATCCGGCACCATTCTTCGCTCGCTTATCTTTTCTACCAGACGGTCCGTCTCCACTGCATCCCGGGTCCTGCAGGAATGCTGCAGATTGCCATTCCAGCAGCAACTCTGCTTGTCATCGGACCATCATCCATTCACCAATCTCATGCACCGCCTCACCGCTACAACTGCAAGAGTTTCAGCAGAGCCTTTGCCGCGGAACCCGACGACGCAGGGTTCTGACCCGTAATCAACCGGCCGTCGGTCACGACGAAATCATTCCAGTCGCCGCTCTTCTCGTAGAGACCGCCGAGCCGCTTCAGTTCGTCCTCCACAAGGAACGGCACAACTTGAGTTAATTGCACAGCCTCTTCCTCCGAATTGGTGAAACCCGTCACGCGCTTTCCCTTGACGAGCGGCTGCCCCTGGAAAGTCGTCTTTTTCAGCACGGCGGGGGCATGACAGACGGCCGCCACCGGCTTGCCGGCGTTGTAAATGCGTTCGATCAACCGGATCGAATTGGCGTCGTTGACCAGGTCCCACATCGGACCATGTCCCCCCGGATAGAAAACCGTATCGTAGTCGTCCGCATTGATGTCGGCGAGCTTTACCGTACTGGCAAGCACCTTTTGCGCGGCAGGGTCTTTCTTGAAACGTTCCATTGACACGGTCTGGTTGCCCGGTTCATCGCTTTTCGGGTCGATCGGCGGCTGACCGCCCTTGGGCGACGCCAACGTGATGTCGACTCCTGCATCCTTGAACACGTAATACGGGGCCGCGAATTCCTCCAGCCAGAAGCCGGTTTTCTTTCCGGTATTGCCAAGCTGGTCATGCGAAGTCAAAACCATCAGGATCTTCATTGGCTATCTCCACGAGTGAGGTAAACGTCTCTTGCACGCTGCCGGCCCAAAAACGCGTTCGACATCCGCCAATCGTTCGAAGCCTATCGATTGCCTCATACGAGCCGGCCTCGATACCGGGCGAATCTCAACGGCGGGACGTTTCGTGACCATTCGCCGCAGCACGAACTGCCATGACTTTAGCGTAGCCGTTCGAGGTAGCAAAGGAAAGTACTACCAAGGTATGAGATCGGATACCGAAGGTGTCGGCCAGCCCTATCGATCCGCGGCATGTCCCGCGGCAACGTCTACCCACGCGCCGATATCGCCGTACCGGGTTTCCCCTATACCAATACGAAGGTATGTTGCTTCACCCACACGCGATCACTAGGATCGACCTTGTCGAATCGACTGACACTTCAACACGGCTTCCTGCAAGTTTCCACCCTGCACCTAATCGACCTGAGGAGACTGAGATGGTCAACGATAGATCTGCCGGCGGAAGTAGCCTGGCACAGCCAACAGATATGAACGGGCTCGAGTACCCAGACGATAGCGATATGGCTACGTCACAGGAAGCCCAAAGTTCCCGGTGGCGACATGTCATCCTCATGCTGAATGTCGACTGGAATTCGCGAGGAAATGCGTTGTCCGTGACCACAAGCCGGCGATTTCCCGCGGCGCGCAACGAGATAAGCCACGCCACCATCCGGATTCTCGATCGCCCCTCTCCCACGTCCGCTGTCATATCGTGGCGCGATCCAACGGGAAGCAGCTATGGATATCAGATATGGAAAATGCGCCTCGCCCACGAAGAAGGGCTATGCGCAATCTCCGGCATTCCGATAAACAAGGGTGACGTCATATTTCGCCCCGTCGATCGAGGGCGGTATCCCGGGAATGCGTCGGCAATGATTCTCGCCACGTATATCGAGGAGCCGAACTGCTGGCTGAATGCGCTTTTGCGAGAAACGTGAACTCTTCGCCTGTTCTTCCAGCCGTGCCTATTTTCGTCGATATGGATGATGTGGCTCATCCGGCCGAATGCGAGACCGAGCAGCTTGAATACGGGTTAACCGTCTCGACGAACCCGAGGTTGGGCCATGACGTTAGTCACGTTGATCGATGATGACGAAGCTGTACTCGAATCGCTTCCGGATCTGGTGAAGGAGTTCGGCTACCCTGTTGTCGCATTCGCTTCGGCGGAGACATTTCTCCTTTCGGATGCAGTCGATCGAACCGCTTGCCTGATTCTCGATGTCACGATGCCCGGCATGGCCGGCCTCGAGCTTTGGCAAAAATTGAAGCGCCGCGACGAAGCGATACCCGTGATCTTCATTACCGCGTGCAGGGACGAGGCGCTTCGTGCCCATCTGCTCAGGCAGGGCGCATGCGATTGTCTCTTCAAGCCATTCAGCGACAACGCACTTCTCTCGGCAATCAAAATCGCACTGGGCGAGGCGTGACCCACGACGAAGAGTGAGCGCAACCGCGCGTTCCAGTCGCTCCATTTCTCATGGCCTCTGCAGCATCTCCGCGTCGCCACGCTGCCGGCGTACCCGTTCGCCGCGAACCCGATCTGTTACTGCCACGCAAAAGTGTTTGGTCACGCAGGGTATTCGAGCTTGATGGAGAGAGCAGTAAATTGCCTACTCATCGGGAGCGCCAATCCAGCAGGCGGACGACCCGAAATACATCATCAGGAGAGTTCATCATGAGCGAATCGCAGAAAGTCGTCGTCATTACCGGTGCATCGCAAGGCATCGGTGCCGAACTGGTCAAGGCCTTCCGTCAGCGCGGTCACCGAGTGGTCGCGACCGCGCGCACCATCAAGCCGTCCGATGATCCCGACGTCGTTACGGTCGCCGGCGACATTGCCGATCCGGCCACCGCGCGCCGCGTGATTTCCGAAGCCGTTGCGCGTTTTGGCCGTGTCGACACGCTCGTGAACAACGCGGGCGTCTTCATCGCCAAGCCGTTCACGAGCTATACCGCCGAAGACTACGCGGTTAAAACCGGCGTCAACCTTGCCGGCTTCTTCAACATCACGCAGCTTGCCGTCGCCGAAATGGAAAAGCACTTGAGCGGCCATGTGGTCAGCATCACCACGACGCTCGTCGAGCATGCAGTCAGCGGCGTACCATCGGTGTTGGCGTCGCTCACCAAGGGCGGCATTTCCGCCGCCACCAAATCGCTCGCGATCGAATACGCGAAACGCGGCATCCGCGCAAACGCCGTCTCGCCGGGCATTATCAAGTCGCCGATGCACGCGCCGGAAACGCACGCTGCACTTGACGCGCTGCATCCCATCGGCCACATGGGTGAAATGAGCGACATCGTCAATGCGGTGCTGTACCTCGATTCCGCGCCGTTCGTGACCGGTGAGATCCTGCACGTCGACGGTGGCCAGAGCGCGGGGCACTAAACATCACCATGCATTATTGAACATATGAGGCGCCGGCTGCCCGGCACCTCTACTTCACTCACAGCCAAGGAGAGCAGCATGCCCATCGTCACGATTCAAGTCACCCGCGAAGGCACGAAGCCTGGCGCCACGTCGGTCACGGCGGAAGAGAAAGCCCAGTTGATCAAGGGTGCGAGTCAGTTGCTGCTCGACGTGCTGAACAAGCCCTTTGAGGCAACGTTTGTGGTTATCGAAGAAGTGGATACCGATAACTGGGGCTGGGGTGGTCTGCCTGCTCTCGAATATCGCCGTCAGCGGGCGAAAAAACCGGGTTGATCCGCCTTCCGATCCCGCGTTGGTCCTGTGCGATGCCGGGAATAGCCGGCATTCAGAACTCACCGTAGGCGGGAATGGAAAATGCGAAGCTGGCTCCTGGCCCATCCTTCGGCAGGGTTGCCCAAAGGCGACCACGGTGGCTCTCGATGATGGAGCGGCTGATCGCAAGACCAATCCCCATGCCATCGTTCCGGGTTGTATAAAAAGTGTCGAAGAGCCGTTCCGCGTCCCGAGGGTCGAATCCGACACCTGAGTCCCGTACGGTCAGACGGACCGCTGCATCCGATTCGGATTCGGTCCTGATCAGCACGCATCGCGGCCGGTCATCCACGCTGCTCATCGCATCCGCGGCATTGCGCAACAGGTTCATGATCACTTGCTGTACCTGCACGCGGTCGCCGCCGATGCAAGGAAGCGAGCCCGCAAACTCGGTGCGCAAAATCACGCGCGCGCGGTCGAGATCACTCTGCAACAGAGCAATCACTTCGCGGGCGGCATCGTTCAGGTCGACGGCCTCGATCGTCGCGCTGCGCTTGCTGAAAAGCGTACGCAACCGGCCGATAACATCGGCCGCGCGATTACCGTCACGAATGGTCCGCCGAGCTGTTTCGCGCGCACCCTCCATGTTCGGCGGCTCGGTGCCGAGCATGCGCAGGCAGGTGCTGGCGTTGGTGACGATACCCGACAACGGCTGATTGACCTCGTGTGCTATCGACGCAGTCAGCGCCCCCAGGCTCATGATCCGCGCGACGCGCACAAGCTCCGAGCGCGCCTTGTCGAACGCCTCCCCGGCGAGCCGGCGCTGGGTGATATCGAGCGCCGCGCCGATGTACTCCAGATTGTCCGGATGATCAGTAGACCGATGTGCAATCATATGCACGTACTTCACTGACTGGTCGGGCATCATGAGTCGATGCTGGCACTCGAGGTCGCGCTCGCCCCGCCTCGCCCGTTCGATGATGTCCAGCACCGCGCCTCGATCGTCCGGATGGATGCGCGAAGCCACGAACCCGGACCTCACGCGCCGCCCCGATTCGAGTTCGAACATCCGGTAAATCTGCTCTGACCAGACGATGTTCCCGGTCGCGACGCGCCATGAGAAGTTGCCCATCTTCGTCAAACGCTGGCCCTCGGCGAGAAATGCTTCGCTGCGCTGCAGCTCCTCCTCCGCTCGCTTACGGTCGTCGATATCGGTGTTGATGCCGTACCATTTGACGATGTTTCCGTTGCCGTCCCGCATTGGGCTGACCCGAAACAGAAACCATCTGTACTGCCCGTCGTGACGCCTCAGCCGCGCCTGCGCCTCGCCCTGCGAACCACGGGCCAGTACCGACTGCCATGTCCCGGAGAGATCATGGAGATCGTCCGGGTGAACCGCCGCCGTCCAGCCCCAATCCCGTGTTTCGGAGACCTCGCAGCCCACATAATCAAGGTAATACTGATTGAAGTACTCGGCGGAACCGTCGAGCCGAGCCGACCAGACTTGCGCCGGAATCGCGTTGATGATCTCGTTCAGATTGCGTTCGCTGACCCGAAGGACCTCCTCGGCCCGTTTCTTCTCGTCAATATCGATCAACAGATGAAACCAGCGAAGAATACCGCCTTGCCGGTCACGCAACGGAAAACCCCGGACGTTGTACCAGCGGTAAACACCGTCCGCTCGCCGGTGCCGGCTCTCGACGTTATACGCCACGCCTTTTACGTGCGCGTCGGTCTGCGCGGCAATCGTTGCCGCCAAGTCCTCCGGATGAACGACTTCATCGCTCTTCCAGTCTTTGAGTACTTCCAATGACTTTCCGAAATAATCGAGCGTAAGCTGGTTGAGCCCTTCGACTTCGCCAGTCGGTGTCGTCACCGCGACAGGAACGGAAATGCTGTCGACAATCAACTGGAAGTCGAGCGCGCGACGCTTCAGCGCTTGCCTGGCACACTGGAGTTCTTCGATATCGTTGGCGACGGCGCACCAACGGACAATCTCTCCGTCAGGATCGCGTATCGGATTGGCTCGAATGACAAACAGGCGGCACCGGCCATCGAAGCGGCGTACACGCACCATCATGTCGCCGGGCTTTCCGGTGACCAGAATCGCGGCCCAACGTTCGAGCCATGCCGACAGATCGTCGGCACTTACCGCGTCCTTCCAGTGCCAACCCTGTGGCTGATTCCAGTCATGGCCGGTATATTCCAGCCAGCTTCGATTCACGAAGTCGATACGGCCGTCGGGCAGCGCAGTCCAGACCATCGCGGATAGCGCGTCCAGCACCACGCCGAGGTCGATCGCCAATCCCATCGTTCTTCTGGTATTCGGGAGCATGTGGCATGCCTTTGCAAAAGACTGTCTTCGCGATATCGTCACGCCCGGCACAATGTGAGGCAACGGTTCGGACAGGACTAGTGCCTACGCGCTCGCCGAGTCTTCAGGCATAGCTTCGTCGCCATATTGACCAGCTCCGGCAGTGAGTCCGCGTCCATCTTTTGCATCACTTTGCCGCGGTGGATCTTCACGGTGATCTCGCTAATGCCGAGTTCTCCGCCTATCTGTTTGTTCAGAAGACCGGAAACCACCAGCATCATCACTTCCCGCTCGCGGCGTGTGAGCGTCGAGTAGGCGGCCTGGAGCGCACGCAGTTCGATCTGGCTGTCGATTGCGGCCCGGCTGCGCTCAACGGCGTCTTCAATGGCTTGCAACAGCAAGCCGTCGTCGAATGGTTTGGTCAGGAACTCGACGGCTCCCGCCTTCATGGCCTGCACTGTCATCGGCACGTCTGCCTGGCCCGTGATGAAAATGATCGGCATGTCCGCCCGGTCCAATGCCATCTGCTTCTGCAGATCCAACCCGTTTACGCCGGGAAGAGACACGTCGAGTATCAGGCAGGTGGGCGCAACGACATACGGGTACGCCAGAAATTGCTCCGCGGAAGCGAAAATCTGCGCTCGCAAGCCCGCACTGCGCAGCAGCAATTCCAGAGAATCCCGAACGGAGATATCGTCGTCCACGACGAAAACAATCGGTGCGGCCTGCGAACCATTCGACGACACGGTATCCAGACCTCCTCTCATTCCGGTCACGTCACCTCTCCATGTACGCCGAGGCATCAATGCATCGTCATATGCGATGCACCAACATCAAGCCAAGGAACGGCATTCATCGTAATTCAAATCGCAAGGGGTTTCTATTGGACTGGGCAAGCATTCGACACGGCGATATCCGCCCTGATGACTCAAGGTAAAAAAACTGAATCCTTATCGCCGGTCATTCGATTCTCCTCATCCCGCCCCACGAAGCGGACTGGAATGTGAATTTCAAATTCGAAATAGTGCGCGATGCAACGTCCCATGCCGTCGGCCGCGAAGAAACGAGCACGCGATATTTGACTCGCTTGTCGACAATACAGACAGATAGTTGACCTGTTCAAATCCGGATCGGTAACGAATGCCAAGGCATTGCTGCGAGAAATGCACCGCGAGGAATCGCATCGAAGCGATCTGAATTCGACACCAAGGTATTATCGACGGCCCGCATAACATGCGGCACTCTTCTCCAAATAACAATTCATTGGAACCCGGAAAGTGGTTCGAACGTCCATCGGACAGTTTTCGACGTGCCATTTTTTCCGTAAATCATTCGACTCTCGTTCATACCATGATTCGCAGCGAATATTCACGGCAAGCTCAATTCCTATTGGAGAAGACATCATGAGATCAACGCATCCGCTAACGGTGCTTTTCGCCTGCCTTCTGACTTTCGCCGGCACACCCGACGCCACCGCGCAGCAACCCAACGCTGCCGCTGGCGAGGCAACCCAGACCAAACCCAGTGCCCCTCAAGAGTTCAGGATCACACGTGTCACTCCCGAATACTGGCGCGTGACGATCGATCATCCGCCGTTCAACATCTTCGGGCCGGAATCCATTCCGATGCTCACTAGCGTCGTCACCCAGATCGAGAACGATCCGAAGGTCAAAGTCGTCGTATTCGACAGTGCGGTACCCGGATTCTTCCTGACGCACTACGATTTCGTTCCGCCGCTCGAAGCCACTACCAGCATGCCCGCCGGCCCTACTGGCCTGCCCCCGCTGCCTGACGCGCTAGTGCGCCTGAGCAAGGCCAATGTGGTGACGATTGCCGAGATCCGCGGCCGGGCGACGGGTGTGGGCAGCGAGCTTGCGCTTGCGTCCGACATGCGCTTTGCCAGCCGCGAGAAGGCGGTACTGTCGCAATTCGAAATCGGCGCCGGCTTCACGCCCGGGGGTGGCCCGATGGCGCGGCTGCCCCGCCTGGTAGGCCGGGGCCGTGCGCTGGAAATCCTGCTGAGCGGCAATGACATCCCCGCGGACCTCGCGGAGCGTTATGGCTACGTCAATCGTACGCTGCCTGATGCCGAGATCGACAAGTTTGTCGATGCACTCGCGCGCCGGATCGCATCGTTCGACAAACAGACCATTGCCGATATCAAGCAAACCGTCAATGCAACCTCTCTGCCTGCCGACAAGGAACTGAGCGCGGAGTGGAACTCGTTCATTACCTCGGTTCAACGCCCGGCTGCGCAGCACGATATCAAGGCCTTGATGAATTCTGGATTGCAGAAGAACCCCGAGGTCGAAAGACACCTTGCCAGATACACGGGCATCGTCAGTCAGCAGACCGACAAACCCTAGCCGCCACGGCAATCGCACGGCGGCAGCCCCAGCAGCGATCGGAAACCGGTTGCTGCTGGGCCGTCGGACTCACTGCATGTGTCACTATCTCGCCAGGCATTCGCGTCGCTCAGCCTGCCGCAATATTCGCCGCAATACCCGGATCGAAATCGAACTCGAGCCGAATCCCGCTGGGCTCGTACACCATCGTGTGACGCTTCGGACCACGCCCAAGATTTTGCGGCGCGAATTCGACCACGACGCCCGGCCACCCGGCAACCCGCGCGAAAATTTCATCGAGTGCCACCGCACTGTGTACGCGCAGCGCGAGGTGATGCAGGCCGACATTCGTCTTGCGGTCAAACTCGACACGCTCCGCCTGCCGCGGGACTTCCCATAGCGTGAGCAGCACGTGCCCGTCAGAGACGAATACGGCCGGATAGTCGGGCCGTGCACCGACTTGCGTCCATCCGAGGCAATCAACGAAAAAACCGACTGTGATGCTGAGGTTGCGAACCGTCAGGCCAATATGGTCGATGCCGACGGTCAATGGCTGAACCCGCTCCTGCTCGCTCATTCAGATATCTCCTGCCAATATCCTGCCGCGCCCGCTCAATCGAAATCGGTCGATTGTGTCAGCGCACGCCATTTGTCGAGTTCGCGCTCCAGCGTTTTCAGGTGAATGTCCATCACGCGCCGGGCATCGTTACCCAGCAGCAGATGCGTCGGCGGTTCAGGCGCATCCACGATATGCAGGATGGCCTGCGCTGCCTTGGCCGGATCACCCGCCTGACTACCGCTATATTCCTGCCGTCGCTGGCGCACCGGATCGAATATCGCATCGTAGTCCGCGATAGTGCGCCCGGTGCGAATCATCGAGCGCCCTGCCCAGTCGGTACGGAAAGAGCCCGGAGCGACCGCGGTCACGCGGATTCCGAGATCCCTGACTTCCTTCGCCAGGGAATCGCTAATGCCTTCAAGCGCAAATTTACTGCCGCTGTAATAGCTGATACCGGCCATTCCCGCATGACCCGCCATCGACGTGATGTTGATAATGTGGCCACTGCGCCGGCTGCGCATGCCCGGCAACACGGCCTTGATCATCGCCACCGCACCGAATACGTTGACTTCGAACTGGCGAATCAGCTCGCTGAGCGGAGATTCTTCGAGCACACCCTCGTGACCGTAGCCGGCATTGTTGATCAGTACGTCTATCGGCCCCCACTCTTTTTCCACCATTCGCACAGTGGGTTTCACCGCATCGAAATTCCGGACGTCCAGAATCACGGCCCTGGTAGCCGCCGGATGCAGCGCTTCGAACGCGGCGCGATCTTCCTCGCGCCGCACGGTACCCACCACACGGTGCCCTGCCCGCACGGCCGCCTCGGAAAAAGCACGGCCGAAACCACTGCTGGCGCCTGTAATCAGAAACAATGTGCCGGTGTTCTTCATGATCGGACTCCACGTCGCTCCGTCCATGCGCATGCATGGCAGCCAGGCATAACCTGTTTGCGCTTACTCTATGGCTACCGTGCAATCCGATAAACAGTACGTCTGGTACGAGTGCTTATACATGATGTAAGTATTCCGGCCGCCTGCGATTCGTGCGTAGCTCCCGTGCGTAGGGCCGGCCGAATGCCTCATGGTTCAGAACATCCGCAAGCCGAACAAACCGGCAACACTCTGACGTGCCAGCCATGCTGCGCCCCTGGCGCCGCCGCGAAGGTCACTTCGCCGTCGGCATCGCGAATTCCGCGCCCTTCTCGATGCTTTCCGGCCAGCGCTGCATGATCGACTTCTGCTTCGTATAGAAGCGCACACCTTCCTCGCCATACGCATGTGCATCGCCGAACAGACTGCGCTTCCAGCCACCGAAACCATGCCACGCCATCGGAACCGGAATCGGCACGTTGATGCCGACCATGCCGATCTCGATGCGGCGCCCGAATTCGCGGGCAATATGGCCGTCGCGCGTAAAGCATGACACGCCGTTACCGAGTTCATGTGCGTTGATCAGATCGACGGCTTCCGCGAAATCCTTGACACGTACACATGAGAGAACCGGGCCGAAGATTTCTTCCTTGTAGATACGCATCTCGGGGGTCACGTGATCGAACAGCGTGCCACCCGTGAAGAAGCCGTTTTCATGGCCCGGCACTTTCAGGCCGCGGCCATCGACCACGAGCTGAGCGCCCTCCTTCACGCCAAGCTCGATGTATCCCTCGATGCGCTCCAGCGCCTGGCGCGTCACCACCGGTCCCATTTGCGCATCGTGCTCCATGCCGTTCTTGACGATCAGGCTGCGCGCACGCTGGACGACTCGCGCAATGATCCTGTCGGCCACGTCGCCAACCAGCACCGCGACAGAAACGGCCATGCAGCGCTCACCGGCCGACCCGTACGCAGCGCCGATCAGAGCATCGACCGCCTTGTCGAGATCGGCATCCGGCATCACGACCATGTGGTTCTTCGCGCCGCCGAGCGCCTGCACACGCTTGCCGCGCTTCGCACCGGTCTCGTAGATGTAGTTCGCGATCGGCGTGGACCCGACAAAGCTCACGGCCTTGACCGCCGGATGCGCGAGCAGCGCGTCGACGACCGTCTTGTCACCCTGCACCACGTTGAACACGCCGTCCGGCAGACCCGCTTCCTTCAGCAGCCCGGCCATGAACAACGACGCGGACGGATCACGTTCGCTCGGCTTCAGGATGAAGCAGTTGCCGGCTGCGATCGCGATCGGAAACATCCAGCACGGCACCATGCAGGGGAAGTTGAACGGCGTGATGCCCGCCACGACGCCGAGCGGCTGGCGTACGGTCCAATTGTCCATGCCGGTGGAGACCTGCTCGGTGTAGTTGCCCTTGAGCAACTGCGGAATGCCGCAGGCAAATTCGATCACGTCGATACCGCGGGCGACCTCGCCTTGCGCGTCCGAGAACACTTTGCCATGCTCGGCGGTGATGATCGCTGCGAGATCGTCAAGGTGCCGGTTCATCAGTTCGAGAAAGCGCAACAGCACACGCGCACGGCGGATCGGCGGCGTGTTGCTCCAGTTGGGGAATGCGGCCTTCGCACTCGCGACCGCGGCTTCGACATCGGCGGATTCGCCAAGCAGCAACGTACGCGCTTTGGTGCCCGTCGCCGGATTGAAGACAGGCTGCGTGCGCGAAGCGCTGCCACGCACACGTTCTCCCTGAATGAAATGGCCGACATCGGTGCTGTCCTCGAATGCTTTCATCTTCAGTTTTCCTTTACGACGATTGGCGATGAATCGAGTCTAAGAGACAGAAATGCCACGCGAAAGTCACGGAACGCTAAACACAATTGTTCACTTGTGGAAAGAATCCTGATTCAGGCATCGGACGTGCAATTCAACGGCGTCTCGCTCGACAATCATGCGAATCCGGCGACAAGCTCCGCTACCCGCTCGGCCGCGGGCACGATACGCGTGATCTTTCCCACACCCTGCCCTGCGTAGAGCGACAGTTTGCGCGCAAGGCGCGGCTGATCGATTGCACGCGCGCCACCGCCCATGAAGCGCAGCAGGTTCCACTTGTCCCGGTTCGGAATCACACGGTGCGGCGTGCCGTAGGTCCAGCCGTACGAATATCCGGTCCGGTATTCCGTGTCGTCCACCGTGGCTTCGACGATCCTCTGCTTATAGAGCGGATGCGCAATCGATTCCTCTGTCGCAACGAACGCCGTGCCGACGAGCACGCCCGATGCGCCGAGTGCCATCGCCACCCGTACGTCGTCTCGCGTCGTAATGCCGCCCGCCGCCAGCACGTGCCGCCCCTGCGCGATCTCGCGGATAGCGGGCAACAATGCCGTCAAGCCGATCGTGCCGCGGTTCATGTGTCCGCCACTTTCACTGCCTTGCGCCGTGATGATGTCCGCGCCGCATGCTATTGCCTTACGCGCGAGTTCGACCGTGCCCACCTGGACCATGACGACCATGCCGGCCTCTTTGGCGCGAGGAATGATATTGGCGGCACAGGCTTCGGCGTAGAACAGCGACAGGAGCTTCGGCCTCTGTTCGAGAAGAATCTGAAACTGGGCCTCGAATACGGCTGGCCCACCGAATTGCGGAACGAGATTCACGCCGAAGGGCCGGTCCGTCAGTTCCCGGGTTTGCTCAATCCATTTGCGCAGCGCCAGCGGCGGCAGCCTCAACCCACCGAGAATTCCCATGCCGCCGGCATTACACACCGCGCCGACGAGACCTGGCCCCGAAAGCGCGGCCATGCCGGCCAGAAAGACAGGATACCGCACGCCGCACAGGCGCTCGACCGTGTGCTCGCCAAACTGCGGTTCGATCGGGTTCACGGCGTCAAAGCTCCACGTGTTTGCCAAGCATCCGCTTTAGTGCGTCATTCTTCAAAACGAAATGATTTTTGAGCGCGCCAAACATATGCAGCGCCAATCCGAGAAGAAACGCGGTTGCGCCCAATCTGAACAGGAAGACCACGACATGCTGCACCTGCGGGCCAGGCTCGATAAGAGCAGGCATGACATACCCTCCCGGCAACGCAACAACCTCTCCGGCGGCCGACTTCTCGAGCCAGCCGGCGATAGGTAGCAGCACCATCGCCAACGCCAGGGCAACCGCCACAGAACGGCTGACCATCACTTCGACCGGATTCGGCGTGCCGACCGGCAGCGGATGAAAGGACGACAGACGCGCCCACAGTCGATAGATCGAGATCAGAAACAGCACGGTGGCGAGAAGGTTCTGCCACGGCTCCAGGTGCATTCGTTGCGCGTGATCTCCTGTCCGGGAAATAACGATCGCCATTCCGATGATCGAAAATAGCAGGATCGCGACGATCCAGTGCAGTGCGATCGTGACAGAAGAAAAGCGAAGACCATTGTCCCGCAATTGCATGCTCTGTCTCCCGGTTTGTTTCGGCCAATAGGGGGCACGACTTACGACCGATCAGATCGACTCCCCATGAGCGGACGCGCGGCTGCAAACAGACACGATCTGTTTTGATGAATCAGAGAGCCCCACGAGACAGCTCGCCCGCTGTCATGTCGAGTTGCAAATCAGAGTATTCGGTCAGCAGCGTAGCGCCTTTCCCTATTCGTGGCACCAGGGACACCTCGGATCGCCGACATGAATCATCATCATTGTTGACCCGGTCGACAAATAAGATTTGACTGGCTGGCCTCTTCTCCAGCCGCGACGGTCCCGCACCAAACCCAAACCCCGACCAGTTCCCGGCTATCGTTTCGCCTTTATCGTTTCGCCCTGCCTCGGCCTGGCTTGCCCACCGCGCGCCGATTCGTCAGCACCGTGGCCTGCTCCATCAGAAACTCCACAAATACCCGTACGCGCGACGGCAACAAGCGACCATGCGGATACATCAGACTGATGGGGCGCGACCTTCCCGCAAATGCCTGAAGAACTTCAACCAGCGTGCCGTCGGCCAGGTCCTTCTCGGCGACGAAGCGATAGGTCTGGAACAATCCCGCACCGGCTCTCGCCAGCGTGACGCCAGCCAGTACGTCTTCGGAGCACAGGTAGTGGCCTTTCGCGGAAAGCACCTCCCGCTCCTCTCCCCTCTCCATGAATAGCCAGGAAATCCGCCGGCCGCTGCTGGGCAGATCGAACTGGATGCACTCGTGCTGCTCCAGATCCTCCAGCGTCCGTGGCAGCCCCGCCCGCTGCAAGTAGGCGGGACTCGCGACGACCACCAGCCCCGCGTCTTCGAGATGGCGCGAAACCAGCGTCGAGTCGGGCTGCCCACGAAACCGGATCGCAACATCGAAGTTCTCCTCATGGAAGTCGATGTTGCGATTGCCTATGTGGATTTCGAATTTAAGGAGCGGAAACTTCTCCTGCAGCCTGGGCAGCAGCGGCAATAGCCGGTAGTGCCCATAGGTCGTGGGGGCGCTGATGCGGATGGTGCCGGACGGCTGCGCCTGCTCGCCCATGATCTTGCGTTCGGCCTCGACCAGTTGATTGAGAGCGGCACGGCTCTGCTCGAAGTATTCCCTGCCGCCCTCGGTCAGGCGGATGCTGCGCGTGGAGCGCACGAACAGGCGTACGCCGAGGCGCTTTTCCAGACGCGAGATCGAACGGCTCACGGCCGCGGGCGTCACCCCCGCCGCGTTGGCGGCGGCGGTAAAGCTACCTGCTTCGGCCGCGAGGCAAAACAGCTCGATGCTGCCGAGCAGAACGTCGTCGAATTGCCGCTGCATAGTCGTTCCCTTATGTGACTAGACAAATTTGGTCACCCCCATTGTTTGGGCAGCGTTGCAGAAATATAGCCGTTTTGCCGTAGCGACTCCCGAAGAAGAGATCGCTAGCTTCATTAGCGGCGAGGAAAAGGCAGAGGCGGGCTGACAGGAGAAAGCCGTTTCTTCTCGAAGAAGAAAGGCTCAAGCAGGGCACGATCTTCTCGAAGACGGCCAATTGGGCGGGCCACGTGGTTCACGTGACTCACGTAGTTCATGATGGCGGGCCGAGATCCGCACTCGCGACGCGGCGCTCAAACGCACCGCCCGTCACATCGACACCACCCAGTATTTCACCGATGCGGGGAGCGGGAAGCGATCGCGTTCTGACTGATGATTTTCGCAATCTCGTCATTGGCCTGCGAGCCGTACTGCTCGAAAACATCCGTGCTATAGGTCGTGTTATGCGCGGCGGCCAGTTCCTTGCCGGAATCGTCGTGCGTATCGGCATCGACGTCCATCGACAGGCCGATACGCAGCGGATGCGCGTCGAGTTCGCGCGGGTCGAGCTCGATGCGAACCGGCAGACGCTGCACGATCTTGATCCAGTTGCCCGTTGCGTTCTGCGCCGGCAGCGTGGCGAAGGCACTGCCCGTGCCCGCAGAAAAGCCTTCGATCCGCCCGTGATACTTGACGCTCGAACCGTAAACGTCGGCACTCAGCGTGACAGGCTGGCCGATACGCATGCGCCTGAGCTGGACCTCCTTGAAGTTCGCGTCCACCCACACGCCGTCGAGCGGCACTACCGCCATCAACGGCGTGCCCGGCGACACACGCTGGCCGACCTGAACGTGACGCTGCGCCACATAGCCCGTCACCGGCGCCGGCAGCGTATCGCGCGCGTAGGCGAGCCACGCGTCCCGCACTTTCGATGCGGCGGCCTGCACGTCGGGATGCTGTTCGAGCGTCGTGCGATCGGTCAGCGCGCGATTCGCTTCGGCCTGCTGACGCGCCGCGTCGAGCGCGGCCTGCGCGACATTCACGGTATCCCGGGCATGGGCGATGTCCTCGGCGGAAACAGCGCCCGTGTTCGCGACGGCCATGCGCCGACGCAGATCGTCGTTGGCACGCGCAAGGTCGGATTCGCGTTGCGCCACGTTCGCCGCATAGAAGTCGTTGTTCACGTACAGGCCGCTCACGCGGCGCACGGTCTGACCAAGCGCCGCTTCCGCATTCCCGAGCGCGATCCTGGCATCGGCTGGGTCCAGCGTGACCACCGGATCGCCCGCCTTCACGATCTGCGTGTCGTCGGCATTGACGGCGATGACCGTGCCCGAGACCTGCGGCGTCAATTGCACGAGATTGCCGCTGACATAGGCGTCGTCGGTGGATTCGTGATAGCGGCCATCCGTGTAGTAGTACGCAGCATAGGCGGCTCCCGCTATCACGACTGCCGCCGCGAGCAGGACAAGCAGTTTGCGGCGGCTCGGCGGCGTGGCGTTCCCGCTGTTGCGGGCGGCGGGCGCTTGCGCGCCGCCGGTGTCATCGCCGCCGTGATCGGCGGACTCGCTCCTGGGCGTGACGGTTTCGCTCATTTCTTTTCTCCCTACGGATTTCCGTACGTGTCGTTCAATGCCTGGCGATGGCGGCCTCGGTCGGCCCGGCGGTCATATCCTCGCTGCGCACGGCGTCGGCGGATGTGTCGATATAGCCGCCCCCCAATGCCGCGGCCAGTTCGATCTGCCGGTCGCGGCGGCTCATCTTCAGATCGGCGACGGACTGTTCGGCATTCAGTGCCGTAACGTCGGCATTGAGCACGGTCAACTGGTTGGTAAGACCGACCTTGTACTGGGTAATCGCGAGCTTGTCGGCGTCCTCGGCAGATTGCCGCGTGGCCTCGGCCTCGACCAGTTGCGCGTCGCTCGAACGGATTTGCGCAAGCTGCGTGGCGACGTCCGAAAGCGCATGAATCAGCGTCTGGTTATAGGCTGCCACCGCGTAGTCGAACTCGGCGTAACGGCCTCGCAACTTCGCGCGCAGTGCTCCCGCGTCGAAGATCGGCAGATGGATCGCCGGCCCCACCGAAATCGTCCGGCTCTGGGCATTGAGAAATTCGCCGAAGCCGAACGCGTCGAAGCCGATCGCCGCGCTCAGATTGATGTCCGGATAGAACTCGGCCTTCGTCTCTTTCACCTCGTGCGTGATCGCATCGACGCGCCAGCGTGCCGCGACGATGTCCGGGCGCCGGCTCAACAGATCGGCGGGCAGGTTGTCCGGCAGGCGCACTGCGTCGCCGGCGCCGAGAGCCGGCCGCGCAATTGCCTGCCCGCGGTCCGGCCCTCGGCCCATCAGCGCGGCCAGTTGATAACGTGTCGTCAGAATGTTGCCGTCGAGCGCGGCGAGACTGCCGCGGCTCGAAGTCAGATTCGCCTGCGCGGTCTTGCGCTCCACTTCCGTATCGAGGCCCGTCGCAATACGGGCTGCCGTGATGCGGTCGATCTGCTCACGATGCTCGACTTCCCTTTGCGCGATATCGCGCAATGCATAGAGGCGAGCGAGATCGTTGTAGGTACGTGCGATCGCGGTGCTCAGCGTGAGCTTGACCATTTCGTCGTCGGCCTCGCTTGCTCGCTGTTGCGACACGGCGGCTTTGAATGCCTCGCGGTTCTTACCCCATAGATCGAGGTCGTACGAAGCGCTCAGCAAACCCTTGTTTTCGGTTTGCCATCCGCCTCGATACGGCGGCGGAATCACCGTGCTGCCGCTGAATTCCTGACGGGTCAGCGAGTAGTCCGCGTCGACCCGCGGCAACGTGCCCGCCTTCGCGCTCTGGCTATAAGCCTGCGCCTCGACGACCCGCGCGCGGGCCTCGTCGATCGACGGGTTGCCTTGCAGTGCTTCGGCAATCAGCGCTTTCAACTGGGCATCGCCGAACTGGTCTGCCCAATCGGCAGCCGGCCAGCGACCCTGTTCGGCCGGCAGACTGCTCGCCGTCTCGAACTGTTCCGGCCGGGCAATCTGCTTGTCGCTATGGATGCCCGCATAGTTGACACACGCCGACAGCATCGCCGCTAAAAGTACCGATACGCCCAGCTTCGACACCCTTGCGCCGATAGCGACGTGCCGGATTGAGAAATGGCTCATGTCACGCTCCTCGGGGTTCAGTGACCACCGGCAGCGGCGGCACCCGCCCCCGCGCCTCTCGCCGGTTTCGTTACCCAGATCAACGGGATGATGAGGATAAAGATCACGGCCGAGATCCAGAAGATGTCGTTCAGGCCAAGCATCGTGGCTTGCGCGTTGAGCGAAGCTTCGTAAAAGGCCAGCGCTTTGGGCGTGCTGGCATTAAGCGTCGTCTCCAGATGAGCGATGGCTTCGCCGAAGATCGGGTTGTCCACGCTCGTTTGCTCCGTGAGCCGCGCATGATGGAGAATCGTCCGGTCGTTCCAGCCGTTGCTCAGCAGCGAGGTGCCCACCGCGCCGGCGAAAATGCGCACGAAATTGGACAGGCCCGCCGCCGCCGGAATCTTCTCGGCCGGCAGCCCCGACAGGATGATGGCCGTGAGCGGCGTGAAGAACAGCGCGGTCGGGATGCCCTGCAGCAGCGTCGGCAGCACCAGCGTGTAGGGGTCGACGCCGGTCGTATAGCGCGAACGCATGAAGAACACGCCCGCGAATCCGATGAAGGCCATCGTTGCAAGCACCCGCATGTCGGAGCGCGGCATGATCTTGCCCAGTACGGGCGCCATGATCACGGCGAAGATGCCCAGCGGAGCCGTTACGAGTCCCGCGTCCACGGCGCGATAGCCGAGCGACCCCTGAATCCATTGCGGCAGGATTACCAGATTCGAGAAGAAGATCGCATAGGCCACCGAAATGGCGATGGTCCCACCGAGGAAATTGCGTTCGGCAAAGAGCCGCAAATCGACGATCGGCTTCTCCTCGGTAAGCTCCCAGATGATGAAGAACAGAAAGCTGACCAACGCGACGATCGAGAGAATCCAGATCACCGGCGAGTTGAACCAGTCGAGATCCTTACCCTTGTCGAGCATGATCTGCAGCGACGCGACCCACGCGATCAGCGAGATGAGCCCGACTTTGTCGATCGGCAGCTTGCGCGTCGGTGTCTCGCGATCCTTATAGATCGACCAGATCACTGCGGCGGCGAAAAGACCCACCGGGACGTTGATATAGAAAATCCACGACCAGCTATAGCTGTCGGTGATCCAGCCACCAAGAGCCGGTCCCGCGATCGGTCCGACCGTGGCGGTCATAGCCCACAACGATAAGGCACTCGAACTCTTTTCCTTCGGAAACGACGCCAGCAGCAACGCCTGCGACAACGGCACCAGGGGCCCCGCCACCGCGCCCTGCACCACCCGTGCAACCAGCAGCGTCAACAGGTTCGGCGCCAGCCCACACGCCGCCGACGCCAGTACGAACAGCAGGATGGCCCCGACGAACAGCTTGACCTGACCGATGCGTTGCGTGAGCCAGCCGGTCAGCGGAATCGACACGGCATTGGCCGCCGCAAACAGTGTGATGACCCATGTTCCCTCGTCGACCGACACGCCGAGGTTGCCTGACAGCGTAGGAATCGCGACATTCGCGATCGACGAATCGAGTACGTTCATGAACGTGGCGAGCGCCACGGCGAATGTACCGAGTGCGAACCTTGCGCCGGTCAGGCGCACCGGCGCGCCCGGGGCGGTCGGGGAATTCATGCTGTGTTCTCCAGTCGTGATTCGAAGCACCTGTCCGTCGACGCGAATCGCCGTTTCCCGATTAACACGACAATCACTACGCATTCCTCAGTGAATGGCGGAGAGCCGCATCGCATTCACGGTTCCTGCATTGAGATCATCCGCTCGCTGACTGTCTTGCAAAGGGAATGGACATTGACCCCTTTCCTGAAACGGATCACTGCATCAGCGCTTATCGATCCGCTCCGGACAGAACGTAGATTACTTGAAATACACCGGTCGAATTATTGACGGCAAGTATCAATACTTGTTCATCTCAGGCTGATTCCAGTGCGTGCCGATCGTGTGTAACCTGTGCTCGCAAAGCCAGCCTGATCTTGCTGCCCGAAATACGTGAGGACTCGCTCGCACCTGCAATGCGCGAGCCGGTCCACGCAGTCGCTTCGAAGTCGGCACCGTTCGCGACCCGGGCCGCACAACCGTTGGACAACCTTGACACCAGGAGCTTGCGATGCCGCTCGATACCGTGCTCTATACCGCCCATGCCACTGCCACGGGAGGCCGCGACGGACGCGCGGTGGTTCCCGAAGGCGGCTTGAACCTCAAACTGAGCATGCCGAAGGAACTCGGCGGCAAGGGGGGAGAAGGAACGAATCCGGAACAGCTGTTCGCCGCGGGCTACAGCGCGTGCTTTATCGGCGCGATACGATTCGTGGGTCAACGCGACAGGATTGCCATTCCCGCCGACGTCTCGATCAGCGCCAGCGTCGGCGTGGGTCTGATTCCGAACGGCTTCGGCATCGAGGTCGAGCTGAAGGTGTCGTTGCCTGGCATGGCGCGAGAACAGGCGCGTCGGCTGATCGAGAAAGCGCACGCCGTTTGCCCGTATTCGAACGCCACCCGCAACAACATCGATGTGACACTCACGCTCGTCTGACGCGCCAGTCTTGCGGGAACAGGCTGGCTACCCGCAAATGCGGGAGCCAGCATTTTTCATGGGCCGAAGCATGAATCGCGGCAGAAGTTGCCACATGAGTCGCCACATAAGCCACCGCGCGCCGTCGCGATACCCGCCTCGCTCACTAGCCGCCAAACCGTTGCAGTTGCGCGATGGTTTCCTTCATCTCGCGCTCCAGTTGCGCGAACAGTTCGGCGGCCGGCAGCGAGCGCGCCAGCGCGGCCGCCTGCCCGGCCCATTGCGCGCCAAAGCCGAATTCGCCCTGCGCCTTTGCGGCGGCGTGCAACGCCTTACCGGCATCATAGGCGATCGGGTAATCGGGAGCACGCGGCGCGCCCGGGTCACTGCCCAGTTCCGTGAAGCGATTCACCATGCTTCTCGCAACACGTCCGGAAATCGCCCTGGTCAAGGTCGTGCGGCGTGCGGCATCGCTGAGCAGCGTACGCCGATAGCCGTCGTCGATCGAGGTTTCGGGGCAGGCCACGAAGGCCGTACCGAGCAGGGCCGCCTGCGCGCCCAGCGCAAGCACGGCGGCAATCCCCGCTCCATCGATAATGCCGCCCGAAGCGATGACCGGCAGCGGAACGTTCCTGACCAGAAGCCGGGTCAGCGCGACCGTGCCCAGTTGATCGTCCAAGGCGTCGGGATCGAAGACGCCCCGATGCCCGCCCGCCTCGATACCTTGCGCGACGATCGCATCGACACCCGATGCGGCGACCTGTGCGCCTTCGTTCAGATTCGTTGCCGCGCCAAGCAGCCTGATGCCCGCCCCCTTCAATTCGCCGATGACGTCCGAAGACGGCAAGCCAAAGTGGAAACTGACCACGGCCGGTTTCTCTTCGAGAAAGACCTCAAGCATTGCGGCGTCTTCGACAAAGCTCGTGTAAATCTCCGCGAGCGATGCGGGTGCCGTCGCGCCGTACTTCTCGAACTGCGGCGCAAGCCAGTTCAGCCATACGCGCTCGCGCTCGGGGTCGGCCTGTGCCGGCTGATGGCAGAATACGTTGACGTTGAACGGTTTGTCGGTCAGCTCACGCGTCTGCCTGATCGCCTTGCGCGCGCCCTCGGCATTCATCGCACCGACGCCCAGCGAGCCGAGCCCGCCCGCGTTCGACACGGCCGCGGCGAGCGCGGGCGTGCTTACGCCGGCCATCGGCGCCTGCACGATCGGCTTGCTGATTCCCAGCAAAGGCAGTAATGCCCGATTTAATACCCGATTGTCAGTATCGCTGCTCATTTGTCTTCCTGTTCAAAACGATTGCGTACGGATGAAGCATCGCGCCGGAGCCTGATCACCATGTTCATTTTCGCGCAGGCAGCCGTCAACCCGATCGCGAGAACAATACTCTTTACATCATGGAAACTATATCGTTGCAACGTCGAATGAGCGAATGCAGCGCAGCACGCCGTCATGCCGCGGCCAGTATCGGCTGCTCGCGCGGATTGGGTCGTGCGATCGGCGCAATCGGCGCAACCAGCCCTTCGCTGCTCACGGCGCTTTCCACACGGAAAAACTCGATGCAGAAGTTCACGAAGGTCCGCAGGCGCGCGGAAAGCATGTCGCGATGCGCGTAAAACAGGCAGATGTCCACTTCGCTATCCAGCACCGAACAGTGCGGCAGGACCGGCACGAGGCATCCCGACTTGAGGTCGTCCTGAACCATCATCTCGGGCAGCACGGCGATTCCCGCGCCGGCAAGCGCGGCTGCGCGCAGATACTGCTCGTCGCCGGTCATCGAAGAGCTCGCCGGAATCTTGATGCGCTTGCCGTCTTCGAGCAACCGGATCGCGTGGCCGCCGAGTCGGGACGACGCCACGTTGAGCAGCAGAAAGCGTTTCTCGAGGCCGCACGCGCGCTCGGGTGCGCCGTATTTGTCGAGATACCCGGGCGAGGCCACGAGCATCCCCGGAGAAATCGACAGGGTTCTCCGGATAACGGTCGGCTGCTCGATAAGGTGCGACGGGAAGATAGCCATGTCGATACGACCGGCGGAGAGATTGACCGCGCTATTTTGCACGGCAACGGTCAGACTCACGTTAGGCGACATATCGCGGTAGCTCGTTACGAGCCGCGACAGCGTCGAACTCGCGAGCCCCGGATGCACGACGAGGTTCAGCCTGCCAGAATCCGCTTCCCGCGCGTTCGTGATACGCCGATTGGCCTCATCCATTTCCTCCAGCATGCGGCAGCACGTTTCGTAGTAAGGCCGCGCCTCCTCCGTGAGGATCACCGAGCGCGTCGTACGATGGAAAAGTCGTAGATGTACGTCCCTTTCAAGCCTCAGGATGATCCTCGACACGGCCCCGGTCGTCACACCGAGCGACTGAGCCGCCTTGCTGAAGCTTTGTTTTTCCGCGACCAGAACGAACGCTCTGAATTTGTTGAACTGATCCATCACCGTCCTCCTATCTCGAGGCTTGCTTCGCTCGCACTACGCTCAGGCGTTCAGCGTGCCCGCATGCCGTCCGCCGCGTTTCGGCTCGATGCCTGAGCATCCCTCCGGCCTTCGCCAACTGGTTGCCGTTCGTTGTCAGCATGGTAGGCGGCTTGCCGTCCACGCGGTATGACACCTTAGCCTGATGCGGGGGGATACTTTCGGATACCGTAAGGCCGCCTCAAGGCACATCGAGAATGGTCGCCAGCAGATTGGACAAGGCGCCTGGATCAACGGGCTTGCTGTAGACAGCGACGACCCCTGCGCTATTGAGCATCGCCTCGACGCTGCAGGTCGGGAACGCCGTAATGAAAATGGTGGGGATGACATAACCGAGGGCAATGAGCCGCTCGTGCAACTCCGTTCCGCTCAGGCCCGGCATCCTGACGTCCGTAATCAGGCAGGCGATCTCGCCGAGCCGGTTCGACTGGAGCAGTTCGATTGCCGAAGCGAACTCGTGCACGCTGCGCCCTCTTGCGCGCAGAAAGCTCCGCAGCGCTTTTCTGACGTCCCTGTCGTCGTCCACGATGGCAATAGTCGGATTCGTTTGCGTGCCCATGCGATCGCTGCCTGCAAAGTAGGTGGCCCGGTCTGACTTCTTAGACTCGCCGGCGCAATTCAAAACCTAACTCGCACCGCGACGAATGGAAAGGCTACGAAAGTATCCCCCGGTGTGCGTCAGGTATGCGTCCAGGTTCGGCATGTGGCGCGCCGATGAACTCGAACCGGCAAGCCCTGCCGCCCAAGCTCCCTATTTGCACGCATCGTTCCGGCACGCGCGAATGGGGAGCGTATTACAATGCGTTCACAATGCATTCGCAGCTTGCTCGGCGACCGTCACCGATCATGTCGCTCCGCCCTATTTTCATAAGGACAGCCGCGGCGCTTCGTGCCGACCCGTTCGCCGGGTCATGCCGACGTGTCAGCCGCGGTCGATGTCGCTCAGAGCCTGACGTCTTCGAAGAGGCATGTTCAACATGTATTCGCACGAATCCGCCACTGCCATATCAAGCGCGCCGGACCCGATCGTCTACGTGATCGACGACGACGAATCCATCCGCCGTGCGCTCAGCAATCTGTTCCGATCGGTCGGGCTTTCCGCCAGGACATTCGCTACGTGTCGGGACTTTCTCGCGTGCTCGCCCCCGAGTGTGCCGAGCTGCATGATTCTCGATGTCAGGCTGCGCGGAGAAAACGGCCTGGAGTTCCAGGCCGCGATGAACGACAGAGGGATGCACATGCCCGTCGTGGTCATCACCGCTCACGGCGATATCGAAATGACCGTGAGGGCGATGAAGGCTGGCGCAACGGACTTCCTCTCCAAGCCGTACCGCGATCAGGACCTGCTCGATGCCGTGTCGCACGCGCTCGCGAAGGATCGGGACAGGATCTCGGCCGAGCAGGCACTCGGTCCGCTGCGCGCAGCTTATGACAGTCTTACGCCGCGCGAACGTGAAGTGGTGGAGCTCGTTCTCACGGGTTTGCTGAACAAGCAGATCGCGTCGATAATCCGCGTCAGCGAAGTCACCGTCAAAAAGCATCGGCGCCAGGCGATGCAGAAGTTGTCCGCGCGTTCGGCGGTGGACCTGGTCTGCAAGGTCCGCTTGCTGGGCATCGAGCCGCGGGGATCGGCGATCGGGCCGTAGCATGCCGGCCGTCGAGCGCCCCGCCTTATCTTGTCGCGTTGCACGAATCAGCCCGAGCCCGCCCGCCAGGCTGAGCCGGCAGGTCTACGGTGGATGACAGCCAAGTGAGTTCCGCATCGGATGGGTCGCGCATCGCCTGGGAAGATGGCGGGCGGGTATTCAGCCGCGAATGGCACATGGACGACGACGGTGCGTGCCGACCCGTGCTCGTCGTGCGGCCCGCTGCCGGGTCGCCGGCACCCGGCTTGCAGGATCGCTTCGCGCATGAATACGCACTCCGGGATGTGCTCGATCCGGCTGCCGCAGCGCGCCCGTTGCGGCTCGTACAGGAACGCGGCCAGCCTTGCCTGATCCTCGAGGATGGTGGCCACGAGCCGCTGGAATGCGCGAGTCTGCCGTTGCCCCTGGCGGATTTCCTGCGCACGGCGATCGGCATTGCCGCCGCGCTGGCGAAACTGCACGCGAGCGGGCTGATTCACAAAGACATCAAGCCGGCTCATATCCTGGTCGATCCCACGAGCGGCGCAACGAAGTTCACCGGGCTCGGCATTGCCGCGTGGCTGCCGCGACAGAAGCTGCCGCTGGAGCCACCCGAGTTCGTCACCGGCACACTCGCCTACCTGGCGCCCGAGCAGACCGGGCGAATGAACCGTCCCGTCGATGCACGCAGCGATCTTTACGCCGTCGGCGTCACGCTTTATCTGCTCGCCACGGGCGCACTGCCGTTCGTGGCATCCGATGCGATGGAATGGATTCACCGCCATATCGCACGCCAACCCGTAGCGCCCAGCGAACGGGCGCCGCACGTTCCCGAGCCGGTCTCGCGCATCGTCATGAAGCTGCTCGCCAAGACGCCCGAAGAGCGCTACCAGACGGCGAACGGCGTTGAACGCGACCTGCGCCGCTGTCTGCATCAATGGGAAACGCAAGGCTGCATCGACGATTTCCCGCCCGGCCAACAGGACGTGCCCGACCGCCTGGCGATCCCCGACAAGCTGTATGGAAGAGCACGCGAGATCGAGGCGCTCGTCGGCGCATTCGAGCAGGGTGCCAGAGCCGGTAAGCCGGCGCTGGTGCTCGTGATAGGCCACGCGGGCGTCGGCAAATCGTCGGTCGTCAACGAGTTGAGCAAGACGCTGGTTCCGCAGCGCGCGCTTTTCGCCACGGGAAAATTCGATCAATACAAGCGCGACATACCGTATGCGACGCTCGCGCAGGCGTTCCAGAAGCTCGTACGGCCGCTGCTGAGCCAGCGCGAAGCCGAACTGGGCGACTGGCGCAACGCGATGCTGCAAGCACTCGGACCGGACGCGCGCCTGATGGTCGACCTGGTACCGGAACTCGCGCTCGTCATCGGCGAACCGCCAGCCGTGCCCGAACTGCCGCCGCGGCAGGCGCAGGGCCGCTTCCAGAGCGTGTTCGAGCGCTTTATCGGCGTATTCGCGCGGCCCGAGCATCCTCTCGTGCTCTTTCTCGACGATCTGCAATGGCTCGACGCGGCGACACTCGATGTGCTCGAACATCTGCTGCTCCGCTCGAACCTTCGGCATCTTCTGCTGGTCGGCGCCTACCGGGACAATGAAGTCGATGCCGGCCATCCGCTCGCGCACAAGCTCGAAGCAATGAAAAACGCCGGCGCCGCGCTCGACGAGATCAGGCTCGCGCCGCTCACCCGCGGCCATCTTGCCCGGCTGCTGGCCGATACCATGCGTTGCGAGCCCGCTCACGCCGCGCCTCTGGCGCAGCTCGTGCACACGAAAACGGGCGGCAATCCGTTTTTCGTCAGCCAGTTTTTATACGCGCTGTCAGAGGAGAAACTGCTCAGCTTCGATCATCGCGCCGCGCGCTGGTCATGGGACATCGAGCGCATCTGCGCCACGGGCTACACCGACAACGTGGCGGACCTGATGACCGGCAAGCTCGCCCGCCTGCCGGCGCGGACCCGGCACGCGCTGCGGCAGTTGGCCTGTGTCGGCAATCGCTGCCACGTTTCGATGCTGACCGTCGTGCTCGGCCGTGCCGAAAACAAGCTTCACAGCCTGCTATGGCCGGCGGTATGCCGTGAACTGATCGAGCTGCGCGCGGGCGTCTACCGGTTCACGCACGACCGCATCCAGGAAGCCGCTTATTCGCTGATTCCCGCCGCATTGCGCGCCCGAACGCATCTGCGGATAGGACGGCGCCTCGCGGCGCATACGACCGCTGGACAGCAGGCCGAGGTGATTTTCGACATCGTTGGCCAGTTCAACCGCGGCGCCGCGCTAATCGACTCGCAAGAAGAGCGCACGCAGCTTGCCGCGCTCAATCTGGCCGCGGGCCAGCGCGCGCGAGCGTCGACAGCTTATGCATCCGCCCTCGCCTATCTGAGCGCCGGCGCGTCGCTGCTCACCGACACAGGCTGGGAGCCACGGTGCCCGCTGCGCTTCCCGCTCGAACTCCAGCGCGCCGAGTGCGAGTTCCTCACCGGCGCCACGGCGCATGCGCAAGCGCGCCTCGACGCGCTCGCCACACACGCGGCCACGAACGTCGAACGCGCAGCCGTAACGCGCCTGAGCATCGACCTGCATCATGCGCTGGGAGACCAGGATGAACGCGCCATCGCCGTCGGGCTCGACTATCTGCGCGGACTCGGCATCGACTGGCCGCGCTACCCGTCGGACGAGGCCGCGCAACGCGAATATGAACGGGTCCGGTCGTGTATCGGCGCACGCACGAACGAGGCACTCGTCGCGCTGCCACTGATGCGTGATCCCGACGCGCTCGCGACGCTCGACGTTCTGATCGGACTCGGTCCGCCGGCCTTCCAGTCGCCCCGCTCGCTGAACCTGTTCGTGCTGATTGCCTGCCGTGCGATCGCACTGAGTCTCGAGTCCGGCCACGGCGACGCCTCGTGCTACGCGTACGTGCTGCTCGGCATCGCCGCGGGCGCGCGCTTCGGCGATTACCGGACCGCCTTGCGCTTCGGCACGATCGGCTGCGACCTTGTCGAACAGCGCGGCCTGCAACGCTTCGAGGTAGGCACCCGCGTGCTCTGCGCAAACAACCTCATGCCGTGGACGCAGCACGTCACAACGGGCCGCGAGCTGGCGCGCCTCGGGGCCGAGGCGGCGAACCGGAACTACGACGCTCTTTACGGCGCTCACTCGCACCATCTGCTGATTACCAACCTGCTCGCCGCGGGCGATCCACTCACCGACGTGCGACACGAAGCGGAGCGTGGTCTCGCGCGGGTGCAAAAAACGCAGTATGGCCTCGTGGTCGACATCATCGCCACCCAGCTTCAGCTGGTGCGCACGCTACTCGGCGTAACGCCGAAGTTCGGTGTGCTCGACGACGGGCAATTCGACGAACGCGATCTCGAACGCCAATGGTCGAAGCATTCGGGGTGGGCAACGCCCGAATGCTTCTACTGGATTCGCAAGATGCAGGCACGTTTCTTCGGCCGCGATCATCAAGGCGCCCTCGAAGCATCCCGGCAGGCGCAACGGCTGCTCTGGGGTTTGCCGCTCAGCTTCGAGCTCGCCGAATATCATCTTTACGCGGCACTGTCCCGGGCCGCCGCCTGCGATTGCGCCACGGCCGACGAGCGGCGGCAACACGTATTGGCTCTTTCCGGACACCACAGTCAACTCGCGAAATGGTCGGAGCACTGTCCGCAGAATTTCGCGAGCCGCATGGCGCTCGTCGGCGCGGAAATCGCCCGCCTGGATGGGCACGAACACGATGCCGAACGGCTCTACGATCAGGCGATCCGCACGGCGCGCGAGAACGGCTTCGTGCATCTCGAAGCGCTCGCCTGCGAACTGGCCGCGAGCTTTTATGCGACGTGCGGTCTCGAAGCGTTTGCACTGGTGTTCATACGCCACGCACGCGATGGCTATCTGCGCTGGGGCGCCGACGGCAAGGTGCGCCAGCTCGAACAGATATATCCGCAGTTGAGAAGCAATGAAGCGGCGCCCGCCGCACCGAGAACGATCGAGACGGCCGTCGAGCAGCTCGATCTCGCCACCGTGACCGGCATATCCCAGGCCGTGTCGGGCGAGTTCGAACTGGCGAAGCTGCTCGACAAACTGATGCGCATGGCGCTCGAACACGCCGGCGCCGAGCGCTGCCTGCTCACGCTCGCGCGCGACGGCGAACAACGCGTCGCGGCACTCGCGATCACCGCCGGCGATACCGTCGACGTACGGCTGTGCGACGAGCCGGCCAGCGCGGCCATGCTGCCGGAAAGCGTGCTCCAGTACGTGCTGCGCACGCGCGAGAGCGTGATCCTCGACGACGCCCTCGGCGAGCCGCCGTTTGCGGCCGATCCCTATGTGGCCGGACAACGGGTCCGCTCCGTGCTGTGTCTGCCGCTCATCAACCAGACCAAGCTGACGGGCGCGCTGTACCTGGAGAACAATCTGGCCGCACGCGTGTTCGTGCCGGGACGCATCGCGATCTTGAAGCTGCTGGCCTCGCAGGCCGCGATCACGCTGGAAAACGCGCGTCTGTACCAGGTGCTGGCGGAACGCGAAGCGCGCATCCGGCGTCTCGTCGACGCCAATATCGTCGGCATCCTGATCTGGGACACCGAAGGGCATATTCTCGAAACCAACGACGCGTTCCTGCGCATCGTCGGATACGACCGCGACGACCTCGTCTCCGGACGCGTGCGGTGGCCGGAACTGACCTCGTCCGAATGGTTCGAGATCGAGCAGCAGAGAACCCAGGAACTCACCCTGACCGGCGCGTTGCAGCCCTTCGAGAAAGAGCTGTCGTGCCGGGGCGGCAGCCGCGCGTCGGTGCTGATCGGTGTCGCGGCGTTCGAATCGAACTGCAACGAACGCGTCGGTTTCGTGCTCGACCTGACCGAGCACAAACGCGCGGAAGCCCAGGCACGCGAGCACGAGCGGCGCTATCTGGAAGCCCATGTGGAACTCGCGCACGCGAACCGCGCCGCGACGATGGGGCAACTCACGGCCTCGATCGCCCACGACGTCCAGCAGCCGATTACCGCAGCGCTGACCGAGGCGGCCGCGGCGCTGAACTGGCTCGACGCGCGGCCGCCCAACCTGGACGAGATCAGGGAATCGCTCGATGGCATCGTCAGCGCGGGAATGCGAGCCGGCGCCATCGTCGAGCGGATTCGCGCGCTCATCAGAAAAGCGCCGCTGCGCAAGGGCTGCGTGAATATCAACGAGACGATTCGCGAGATGATCGACCTGACACGCGGCGAGGCGGCCAAAAGCGGCGTGGCGGTTTCGGCGACGCTGGCCGACGGCCTGCCGCCCGTCCACGGCGACCGCGTGCAGTTGCAGCAGGTCATGCTCAATCTGATCGTTAACGCCATCGAAGCAATGAGTGCGGCGAACTGGACGCCGCGCGAGCTGGGCATCAGCACGGCCCGGCTCTGGTCGAATCGCGTGCTGGTGACGGTACGGGATTCGGGGCCGGGCATCGCCGCCGTGGAGATCGAACACGTCTTCGATGCGTTCTACACGACGAAGGCGCAGGGTCTCGGCATGGGGCTGTCGATCTGCCGATCGATCGTCGAGGCGCACGAGGGCGTGCTTTCGGTCAGCACGGGTACGCCCCATGGCGCCGTGTTCAGATTCGTGCTGCCGAGCGTCGAGCCGTAAAGCGCGCCACCGCGTAACACAAGGCTTCAACGCCTCGCGCCGAAGCCGCGCATGACTGGCCGGCCATGGCCGGGGCCCGGCCTCTTCCGAAGCCGGTTTTACAACTCGGTCGCCGCCTCGCTTTCCGCCATGTCCGGCCAGGACAGCAGGCTCTCTTCGTCGATTGCCCTGCGGCAGCGTCCCGGCGCAATACCGGTCGTGCGCTTGAACGCATGGCTGAACGCGCTTTCCGACGTATAGCCGATCGCCTCGGCGGCCTGCGCGACCGATGCGCCGGCACGCAGCGCCCGCTCGGCCAGATGCATGCGCCAATGGGTCAGATAGGCGAGAGGCGGCACGCCCATTGCCTCGCGAAAGTGCACAGCGAACGAGGTGCGCGACATGCCGGCCTGCTGCGCAAGCTCGTCGAGACGCCATGCCCGCCCGGGATCGGCGTGCATGCAGGCGATGGCGGGAGCGAGGCGCCGGTCGCCCAGCGCTCGCAGCCAGCCGCCGTCGCTGTCCGGCGACTGCATGACATACGCCCTGAGCGTCTGCACGAAAAGAAGCTGTGCCAGCTCCGTCAGCACGCCAGACCAGCCGGGACGCGCTGGCGGCGTCATTTCGAGCACCATCTGTTCGAGCAGCCACGCGAGGCTTGCCGCCTCGCGCCGGGCGCCGCTCACATGAATGACGGGCGGCAGGCCGCCGCGCAGCAGTCGCTGGTGCCGCGCGTCGATCCGCACCATGCCGCCCAGCATCATGAAATCCGCACCGTGCCCGATCCGGTAGTCGCCGTTGTCGTCCCGCGCGAGCGGCGTCGCGCGCGCATGCTCTACGAGGCGAGGTTCGCTCGCCAGAATCAGCGAAGCGGAACCGTTCGTCACCAGCACGTCGCCGCGCTCGAACCGCGCAGGGGCGGCCATTCCCTCCATGAAGAACCAGCAGGCGCCGCCGGCGGCGGCGCACAGCTTCACGGCGTCGAGCTGGTCAAAACGGCGCACCCAGCTTCCGCCCGCGACGAACCGCCCGGCAAGCGTGCAGCGCGCCCGCACGAGATCGAGCAGGTCCGAAAGAAGATCCATTGCCATATTCGAACTCCCTCACATAAAACACGCGCTTTCAAGCATTCCGCGTACGAACGGCGCAGGCTAAAGTGGGCCCGTCAAACAAACGGAGTCACGCCATGTCCACTACCTTGCAGGCGCCCATCGGCTCCGGGTTCGGCCCCGCTTCCACCGCCGCCGACGTGATGGTGGGCGTCGATCTGAGCGGCAGGCACGTGGTCGTCACGGGCGGCTATTCCGGCATCGGCATCGAAACGGTCCGCGCGCTGCGCCCGGCCGGCGCAACGATCCATGTGCCGGCTCGCGACATGAGCAAAGCCCGCGCGGCACTGCGCGACATGCCGGGCGTGATTCTGGAACAGATGGACCTGCTGGACCCGGCGTCGATCGACAGGTTTGCCGAACGCGTGCTCGCGACAACTGACACGCTGCACCTCCTCGTCAACAACGCCGGAATCATGGCACCGCCGCTCCTGCGCGATGCACGCGGCTACGAATCTCAATTCGCGGCCAACCATCTTGGTCATTTTCAGCTGACCTGCCGGCTGTGGCCGGCCTTGCGCCGCGCGCAAGGCGCCCGCGTAATTGCGCTGAGTTCCTACGGCCACCGGCGCGCGGGCATCGACTTTCGCGATCCTAACTTCATCGCGCGCACCTACGACCCGTGGGTTGCCTACGGGCAATCCAAGACCGCCAATGCGCTGTTCGCCGTCGCACTCGACTCGATCGGACAACGCGAGAACGTGCGAGCGTTCTCCGTGCATCCCGGCGGTATCGCGACGCCGCTCATCCGCCACATGCCGCAGGCGCTGATCGATGCGAGCGAAATCATCGACAAGGCAGGCAAGCCGATCATCGATCCGCAGAACAACAAGAAAACGCCGGAACAAGGTGCCGCCACCACGCTATGGTGCGCGACGAGCGCGCGGCTCGCCGGCATGGGGGGCGTTTACTGCGCCGACTGCGAGATCGCGCCCGCCCTGCCCGCCGACGATTCGGCTGAACTGCGTGGCGTACGGCCGCGCGCGATGGACCCGGTCGCGGCCGGGCGGCTCTGGCAACTCAGCGAGCACTTGACCGGCGTGCATATCGACTGAGCGGACTGGCAAACGGCAGGTCGCGCGCCCCTACTCGTCGATGTGCGTATACAGCTTGTTGACGATCAGCCAGCGCCCGTCCACCTTCAGCAGCGACAGGAAATCGTAGTAGTTGTTTCCCGACATCTTCACGCGCACCTTGGCCGACGCCATATTGCCGACGACCTCGACGCCGAGCACGGACATCCCGTAGGGTTCGTTCAGCGAAGCCGGACTCTGTCGCGATCTCACGCCTTGCAGGTATACATCGAGCGTCTTCTGCACGATCTCCCCGCGAACTTCGGCAAAGAGCAACGAGGCCGGATGAAAGGTGGACTGCAAAGCCGCTACGTCGCCGCTGTAAATCGCGTCCAGATACACCTGAAGTTTCCTCAGGATATCGAAGTGCGAATTATCGACGGCTCGTGCATTCGGGTGGGCTTGCATTTCGCTGCTCCTGAAAACGTCACGCTTGCTGCCGGTGACCGCGCCGGCGCACGCGGTTACTGATTGCGGCCGCGCAGCAGCGCGGTCGTAATCCCGGCGATATGACGGCCCTGAAAGCGTGCCCCGTCCAGTTCGTTATCGCTCGGTTGACGCTTGCCATCCGCGCCGGCCAGTGTCGTCGCGCCGTAGGGCGCGCCACCCGTGATCTCGTTCATGTTCGTCAGGCCGCTGTACGAGTACGGCAAGCCGACCGTGATCATGCCGTGGTGCATCATCGACGTCAGGATCGAGAACAGCGTGGTTTCGGCCCCGCCGTGCTGGCTCGCCGTCGACACGAACGCGCCGCCGACCTTGCCGATCAGTTTGCCTTGCGCCCACAGGCCGCCCGTCTGATCGAGGAAGTTGGCCAGTTGCGACGAGACGCGGCCAAAGCGTGTCGGGCTGCCGATGATGATCGCATCGTAGTCCACGAGTTCTTCGGGACGCGCGACAGGCGCGGCCTGCTCGAGCTTGGCACCCGCCCTCTGCGCGACCTCCAGCGGCATGAGTTCCGGCACGCGCCTGACGGCGACTTCCGCGCCGGCGCCCTGCGCACCTTCGGCAATGGCGTTGGCCAGATGTTCGGTATGGCCGTAGGTCGAGTAGTAGAGGACGAGTACTTTGGCTTTCATTCTGGACTCCCTGGTTATGCTCGCCTGACCGGAAGCGGTCGCGAGCCGGCATTCGGATACCGCCGATTGCGGATAGTACTCATCGGCGCCGACGGACAGAATGTAGACGGCATTGCGCGTCGAATAAACAGCGCCGCTGGAAAGATTGCGTATCCACGATGTAAAGAGTCGCGGTCGAACGGATTCGCTCGACGAGTGCGGCGTGGAGACCGTCCGCCCGATATAGTAGACTGCACCGATCCCTGCGGGCCAGGCAGTCCGCGGGTTCCCGGCGAGATCGAACTACCCTGCTCCACTTCGGACGCGTATCAAGTGAACTTCGGATCGAATTCGCCACGCTTCGCCTGGAAGAACAGCGAATGCGTGTTCTATCGGGAATCGCGCGCAGGCGACAATGGAGAGCGCCGCGCGGTGCTCGTCGTAAGACCTGCCACGGACTTCGCAACTGAGCGACTGGCAGAACGGTTCGCACACGAATACGCGCTCAAGGACGTGCTCGACCCCATCGCAGCGGCCCGCCCATTGCTGCTCACATGCGAACGGGGGACGCCCTGCCTCGTACTCGAGGATTGCGGCAACGAGCCACTGGAATTGATACCGGCACCCTTGTCGTTGCCGCGTTTCCTTCGGCTGGCCCATGGTATCGCCGGCGCGCTCGGCAGACTTCATGCGCGCGGCTTGATCCATCGGGATATCAAGCCCGCCCATATCCTGGTCGATCGCCATGGCGGCGAAGCGAAGTTCACGGGCTTCGGCATTGCCACCCAGGTGCCACGCCAGCGTCAGTCGCTGGAGCCGCCGGAATTCATCGCCGGCACGCCTGCGTACATGGCACCCGAGCAGACAGGACGGATGAATCGCTCGATCGATTCGCGCTGCGACCTCTATGCGCTCGGCGTCACGTTCTACCTGTTGGTGACGGGAATGCTGCCCTTCGCCGCTACCGATCCGATCGAGTGGCTCCACTGCCATATCGCACGACAGCCGCTGGCGCCGAGCGAACGGGCGCCGCACATTCCCGAGGCGGTCTCGCGCATCATCATGAAGCTGCTGGCCAAGATGCCCGAGGACCGCTACCAGACAGCCGCCGGCGTCGAACACGACCTGTGCCGCTGCCTCGATCAATGGGACACGCAAGGCCGTATCGACGACTTCCTGCCCGGTGCGGGCGACGTGCCGGACCGTCTGCTGATCCCCGAAAAACTATACGGGCGGTCGCGTGAAATCACGCGCCTCGTCGGCACATTCAATCACGTCATCCGGAACGGCTCCCCCGCCCTGATTCTCGTCACCGGGTATTCGGGCATCGGCAAGTCGTCGATCGTCAACGAACTGCACAAGGCGCGGGTGCCGCCTCGCGGGCTCTTCGCCGCGGGCAAGTTCGAGCGGGGCAAAAGCGACATACCGTATTCGACGCTCGTACAGGCTTTCCAGAGCCTCGTGCGGCCGCTGCTGGGCAAGCACGAGGCCGAGCTGAGCGCCTGGCGGGACGCGCTGCTGAAGGCGCTGGGACCGAACACCCAGTTGATGGTCGAACTGGTGCCCGAACTCGAATTCATCGTGGGTGCACAACCGCCAGCGCCGGAGCTGCCTCTCGAGGAAGCACGCAGCCGCTTGCATCTCGTGTTCCAGCGTTTCATCGGCGTCTTCGCGCGGCCGGAACATCCGCTCGCGCTGTTCCTCGATGATCTGCAGTGGCTCGATGCCGCTACGCTGGACGTGCTCGAATATCTGCTGGTCAGCTCCGACCTGCGACACCTGCTGCTGGTCGGCGCATACCGGGACAACGAGGTCGATGCCGATCATCCGCTCGCGCTCAAGCTCGCCATGATCCGCAAAACCGGCACACGGGTCGACGAAATCGCGCTCGCCCCACTCACGTGCGAGCACGTGACGCAACTGGTGGCGGATACGATTCGCCGCGATCTCGAATCGGCCGCGCCGCTCGCCCAGCTCGTGCATGCGAAGACGGGTGGCAATCCGTTTTTCGTCAACCAGTTTCTCCATGCGCTTGCCGAGGAAAACCTGCTGACCTTCGATCACCGCGCCGCGTGCTGGTCGTGGGACATCGGACAGATTCACGCCACCGGTTACACCGACAACGTAGCAGATCTGATGGCCGGCAAACTCGCACGATTGCCGGCGCCCGCGCAGCATGCGCTGCAACAGCTCGCCGGCCTCGGCGGCGACTGCACGATCGCGATGCTGTCGGCCGTGCTGGATGCGACCGAGTGCGAAGTCCACGATTTGTTGTGGCCGGCGCTGCGCAACGAACTGGTCGAACTCGGCGGCGGTGTCTACCGGTTCACTCACGACCGTGTCCAGGAAGCCGCCTATGCGCTGATTGCCACCCCGTCGATCGCGCACACGCATCTGCGGATCGGGCGCTGCCTTCTCGCGCATACGCCTCCCGCGCAACTGGAAGAGAACATTTTCGACATCGTCGGCCAACTCAATCGCGGCGCCGGCCTGATCGATTCGCGGGATGAACGCGAGCAGCTCGCCGAACTCAATCTGCTTGCGGGACGCCGCGCCAGGGCGTCGGCGGCCTATGCCGCCGCGCGTGCCTATACCGGCGCCGGCGCAGCGCTGTTGACCGGGGACAGTTGGGCGCGCCGTCATGCGTTGTGCTTTTCGCTCGACAGCCTGCGCGCCGAATGCGACTTCCTGACCGGTGCCACGGCCGACGCGCGGATGCGGCTCGATGAACTTGCCGGACACGCGCTCACGCACGTCGAGCGGGCCGCCGTCGCCTCGCTCGGCATCGACCTGTACTTTTCGCTCGGCGACCAGAACGACCGCGCCATTGCGATCGGGCTCGACTATCTGCGCGGCGCGGGTATCGGCGTGTCGCCGCATCCGACCGACGACGAAGCGCAAGAGGAGTACGAACAGATCGTGTCGCGCCTTCGCGAGCGCAGCGATGAAGATCTCTTCGCGCTTCCGCTGATGACCGATCCCGACTCGCTCGCGACGCTGCACGTCCTGATCAGGCTCGGCCCGCCCATCTTTCAGACGGGCCAACGCATCAACCTGTTCGTGCTGCTGTTCTGCCGCGCGATCGCGCTAAGCCTCGAATATGGCCATGCCGATGCGTCGTGCCCCGCCTATACCCAACTCGGCATCGCCGCGGGCGCGAGATTCAACGACTACCGGACCGCATTCCGGCTGGGCCGGCTCGCCTGCGGACTCGTCGACCGGTGCGCACTGACACGCTTCGAGGCCAGAACGCACACGACCTTCGCCGCCGGCCTGGCACACTGGGCGCAGCATGTCCGCGCCGGACGCGATCCGCTGCGCCGCGCGGCGCAGGTCGCGGAGCGGCACGGCAATCTCCTCTACGGCGCGTACTCGCGCGTCCAGATGATCACCAACCTGCTCGCCGCAGGCGACGCCTTGCCCGAGGTGCTTCGCGAGGCGGAGCATAGTCTCGTCTTCGCGCGCAAGACGCAGTACGGCGGGCTGGTCGACATCATCGAAGCGCAGCGCCAACTGGTCCGGACACTGTGCGGCCTGACGCCGGGATTCGGCACCTTCGACGACAGCCAGTTCGACGAACGCGGGATCGAACAGCGATTCGCCACGCACCCGGGCTGGCCCAGTCCCAGATGCTTCTACTGGGTGCGCAAGATGCAGGCGCGCTTCTTCGCCGGCGATCACGAGGCAGCCGTCGAGGCAGCCGCGCAGGCGCAACGCTTCCTGTGGGGCGTGCCGTTGAGCTTCGAACTGGCTGAATATTACTTTTACGCGGCCCTCTCCCACGCACTCGCGTTCGACTTTGCACCGCTCGGCGAACGGCAGCGGCACCGGGCCGCCCTCGCCGGACACCAGCGGCAACTCGAAGCCTGGTCGGCCGATTGTCCCGAGAACTTCGCCTGCCGCTCGGCACTGGCCGGAGCCGAACTCGCCCGCATCGACGGAGACGAACCCGGCGCCCGGCAACGCTTCGAGCGGGCCATCCGGTCGGCTCGCGAGAACGGCTTCATCCACATCGAGGCGCTCGCTTGCGAGCTGGCCGCGCGCTTTCATGCGACGCGCGGCCTCGAAACGTTTGCGCAGATGCTCCGGCGCAGCGCACGCGACGCTTATCTGAACTGGGGTGCCGACGGCAAGGTGCGGCAGCTCGAAGAGACGTATCCGCACCTTCGTACGCGCGAGCCCGTGCTCGCCGCGACGAGGGCGATCGAGACATCGGTCGAGCGCCTCGATCTTTCGATCGTGACCGGAATATCTCAAGCCATGTCCGGCGAATTCGAACTGGCGCAATTGCTCGACAAGCTGCTGCGCATCGCGCTCGGGCACGCGGGCGCGCAGCGCTGCGTGCTGACGCTCGCGCGCGGCGACGAGCAGCGCATCGCCGCGCATGCAAGCGTAGCCGGCGACGCCGTCGTCGTGACGCTCTGCGATGAACCCGCCACGACGGCGAGGCTGCCGGAGAGCGTGCTCCAGTACGTCGTACGCACGCGCGAGAGCATCCTGCTCGACGATGCGTGCACCGGAGCAGCGCCGTTTGCCGCCGATGCCTATATCGGCGCGCATCGGGTCCGCTCGGTTCTCTGCCTGCCGCTCGTCAACCAGACCAAGCTGGTCGGCACGCTATACCTCGAGAACAATCTGGCGGCTCGCGTCTTCGTGCCGGGCCGGATCGCAGTGCTGAAGCTGCTGGCCTCGCAAGCCGCGACCACGCTGGAGAATGCGCGCCTGTATCAGGAACTGGCCGAACGCGAGGCGCACATCCGCCGCCTGATCGATGCCAATATCGTCGGCATCGCGATCTGGCATACGGCGGGCCGGATTTTCGAGGCCAACGACGCCTTTCTACGTATCATCGGATATTGCCGCGACGATCTCGTAGCGGGACGCATCCGCTGGACCGAGCTGACGCCGCCCGAGTGGCATGAGATCGACAGGCAAAAAATTCAGACGCTGATGACGGCCGGCAAGCTGGCGCCATTCGAGAAAGAATATTTCAGAAAGGACGGCAGCCGCGTGTCGGTGCTGATCGGCATGGCGCTGCTCGAAGCAGGCGGCGACGAAAGCATCGGCTTCGTACTTGACCTGACCGAGCGCAAGCGAGCTGAAGCCGAAGCGAGCGAGAACGAGCGGCGCTACCTAGAAGCACAAATGGAACTGGCACATGCCAACCGCGTGGCGACGATGGGCCAGCTCACCGCCTCGATCGCTCACGAAGTCCAGCAGCCCATCACAGCGGCCGTCACGCATGCGGCGGCGGCCCTGCATTGGCTGAAGGCCACCCCACCCGACCTGGGGGAAATCAGGGAATCGCTCGATGACATCGTCAGCGCCGGCAGGCGAGCCGGCGGCATCATCGAGGGAATCAGGGAGCTGGTCAAGAAGGCCCCGCTCCGTCAAGAGCAGGTGGATATCAACGAGGCCGTTCGCGCCGTGATCGATCTGGTGCAAGGCGAAGCATCGAAAAACGGCGTTTCGGTCACGACTTCACTCGATGCGGACTTACCGTTCATGCTGGGCGACCGCGTACAGCTTCAGCAACTCATGCTCAACCTGATCATGAATGCAATCGAGGCGATGTGCACGACAAGCGGCAAGCCACGCGAATTGCAGATCAGCACGACGGGACATGCGCCGAACTGCGTATCGGTTGTCGTGCGCGATACCGGCCCCGGGCTGCCGACGAAGGAAACCGAGCGCGTTTTCGATGCGTTCTACACGACGAAGACGCGGGGTCTCGGCATGGGTTTGTCGATCTGCCGTTCGATCGTCGAAGCACATCGGGGAAAGCTTCACGCGAGCGCCAACGTTCCCCACGGCGCGGTCTTCGAGTTCGTGCTTCCTGGTAGCAATAAGGCCAGTTGATGAATAGCTGGCGCACTGAGCGCCGGGCTGTTGAAGACAGAGGCATGCCTCAACCAGCCCCACGAAACAGAGGAAGTCAACGGACCAAGACAGTAAACCAGGGAATAGAGGCGAGACTGAGAAGCCGACCCAGCAAGGGTTTCAGCTCCCCCAACAGAACGCGCTGGAGCTTGATAGTCCAGTGCCGGGATCGTCCGGAAGAATCCACTGTTTTGCGTATACAAATACGTATATTTTCGATATGAAATAAAAATATTTATTTAATTTTCAAATACTTAAACTTTATATTCGAGTCCTCTCCTGAACCAGAAAATATTTTACCAAATAGATAGGAATCCAACGTACCCAGGATAATTTTCCACCCATGCCGAAATTTTGTTTATTCGCCCAGCGTCAAACATGGCGATCCGAATGCAAACAGGTACATTCTTGAGCACATAGAAGTTCGAACTTAAGAGATGTACTCACGAGTCTTGACTGGCTGTGTCGACGCGAGAACGCTCATCTTTGGATTGATGGCAATCCAGCCGTCCAGCATATCCGCCCACGCCTGGAGCATCTCCCTCCTCTGCTCTGCATACTCGGCCTTGTTGTAGACCGCGCGCACGCCACGCTGTTCGTGAGCGAGGCATTTCTCGATCCAGTCGGTGTTGAACCCTGTTTCGTGCAACAGTGTGCTGGCCGTCCGACGCAGATCATGCACCGTGAACGGATCAAAATCCACCCCGTCGTCGCGTATCAGCTTGACCGTGCTGTCGATGACACGGTTCAGGGTCGCCGCACTTATCGGGGAAGCCGTCTCATAGCGGCCCGGATGCACGTACGAACTCGCTCCGAAGCACGTCTTGAATGCGACCAGAATGTCCAGAGCCTGTTGGCTAAGATAGATAATGTGAGAACGGCCGGCCTTCATCCGTTCCTTCGGAATTGTCCAGACTGCGGCGTCGAAATCTATCTCACTCCACATCGCCAGAATGAACTCGGACTTGCGCACCAGCGTGAGCAGCATGAATCTGATAGCAAGACGCAGCGTAGGCATCGTCGGCGTCCGTTCCAATGCACTGAAAAACACATGGATTTCTGCGGGCGACAGTGCACGATCACGCGGCTTGAAGGTGGCGATGGCAGACGGGCGGATGACCTCCGCAGGATTGTCCACCTTTAGTCCTCGCGCCTGCACGAAACGATAGACCTGCAGAACGATGTCGCGCGCCTGCACGGCAGGGGCCGCGGCGCCCCTCTCCTTGATCTTCTCGCAGCGCGCCATCAGTCGTGCGGGCGTGATCTCTTCCAACTTCAGCCGGCCGAATTCCGACGCGAGATTCCGCTCGTATACCGATTTGCGCATCGCTCGTGTTGAGTCGGCAAGAGCAGTCTCCACAAAGTATTTCTCCGCCCACTTACCGAACGTTAGCGCCTCGGTCGCCTCGACCCGTTTCTCGACTTTCGCACGTGACGGACTTTCTCCGCGTTGGATGGCTCCGTAGGCTTGGTCGCGTAGAAGCCGGGCTTCCGGGAGGCTAATAGCCATTCCGAATCCGAGTTCGTCTAGCTTGCGTGGCTTCCGTGCGGAAAGTGATGGATCGTACCGACCGATAACCAGGGTTTCCCGGCGACCGTTCACCCGGTAGTCGTACCGGAAGCTCACCGCGCCTGACGGCGTCACTGCCGCATATAGCCCACGCTGATCGGCAACCTTGTAGATCTTCTGGGCCGGCTTCAGCGCTCGCAACTGCATGTCTGTGAGCATAGGGACTCCTCGAACGTATACCGTCAACCGATACCGTCAGACTGACTTGACGGTATCGGACAAGGCCGTCCGAGGAAGAAATGTCGGTACCGTCACCGATACCGACATTTCCTCCGGGCACTGTCCGGATCCCATCGGATCGCCGCGGACAATAACCCTCTGTTTTTTAACGGAAAAACAGGAAAAACCGGACCTCCCGGAACGACCTGGGAGCAGTCTAAATCATTCCCACTCCAAAATATTCCAGTAACGTCCATTAGACGCCTGCGCTCGGAGTATCAACGGCGTTAACGAGACGGCGCGCCGCATTCACGATTCGCCGGAAACTCGATAATCTCCTCGGAACGCACAGTTGAGGTTCGTGCGGATAAGGTCAAGCGCGACTGACTTTGCCGTCGATATGAGACGTAGCTTCACGAGTCTCGCGTCCGCCGTCGAGCTTGCACGTCGACGATACACTGCCGTCCGTGAGTGAAAAACCCGTCTGAAACGTCATTCTCGCGAATGATGATAGAAGTTCCGCGACACGCGCCTGATCGGCCCACTTGTGCCATCCACAAGCAATTGCCGACCGACCGCTTCCACTAGGGCATGAGACACTCGCCGGCGAGACCTTGTTGGCTGCACACTCCCTACAATTCTGTTTGGCGTGGTAGTGAGATTGACCCGCTTCGACGGACGGATTTGCGGTTTCGATCGATGTGTGGTTGGCCTCCATTGATCGATGAGTCGCAGGTTGTCCACGGGCGGGCGGCGGGTCGCCTGTCACGACCATGACGCCGCCCGACGATGGGCAACCTGCATGTCGGAGCGCCCAGTTTTTTTATGTGCGACTCTTCGAATTCGAGCGGCGAATAGTAGCCGATGCTGCTATGTAAGCGACGCACGTTGTACCAGCCCTCGAGGAACCAGAAGAGACGACGTCGAGCCTGTTAATGGGTCGGAAAGTGTTCTCGCGACAGCAACTCCGCTTCGAGCGTGCCGAAGAATGATTCGCACATGGCGTTGTCGTAGGCGTCACCGGCCGTGCCCATCGACGGCTGCTCGCTCACCCTCTTTGGCCGGTCCTGACCAGCATGCCGGGAGTCGGCGTCAGGACCGCCGCCAGACTTCTCACCGAGGTCGCACACAAAGCATTTGCTTCGGCAGGTTACCTGGCGCTCAGGCTCATCCATCCGTGGCGAGCATCCGTCCAGGCGCGGCAACAAGGTGCTCAAACGCGCCTTGTTTCTATCTGCCTTCGCGGCCTTGAGAGACCCCGTCTCACGGGCTTATTACGCACGCAAGGTCCAGCAGGGAAAGCGACATAACCAGGCCCTCATCGCACTGGCACGGCGACGCTGCGACGTCCTGTTCGCCATGCTGCGCGACGGCTCCATTTACCAACCCAAGTCAGCCCCTAACGCTTGACGAAGGACATAGGGGCACCCCTCAGCGGGGTTTGCGCCGCTCGCTCCTCGTGGCCGGCACTTCAATGCGCGCCTGGCGCGCAATGATCTCGGGCAGCGGTAAGGGTTGTGCTTTCGGCACAATCGGCAATGGCTGCAAGCCCGTTTTGTTGGTCAGCCATCGCGTCCACGCACCAGCGCGCACGGGCGAATATATGCGCCGCCAGATACCATGTGCCGTTCGTCCACGACGCGACAGCGCCCTCGTTCGACGCGTTCGGCGACACGCCGGCCTGGCCGTTGAACGCATAGAGGAAGGTTGCGCCGAAACCCATGATGCGCGGCGTGGTCCACGTTGCCGCGTTGTTTGTGCGCACGAGCACCTGACTCGAACCCGGGCCGAGGTCGGCGTTGTAGCCGACACCCTTCGGCGTTTGCACCGCACCGCCCACGAGCCACGTGACGACCGAATTCGTCGTCACTTCGCCGAACGGGTCGACGAAGGGCGGCAGATTCGCGGTCGGCTGCAGGCCGAGGCGCACCACGCCCCAGCTTGCCGAATTGAGGCCAACCCACGCGGCGCGATCGAACAGCGTATTGCTGGTGCCGAACGTGCCGTTGTTCGCCATGAAGCCGTTTTCAAGATTGAATTCCGCCTTCAGGCCGCCACCGAGGTCTTCCCGGCCGAACAAGCCGAATTGCGACGTGTGAACGCCGCCGCTCTGCGTCTGCCAGCGCGAATTGCCGCTCACACTCTGGAAATTGAGGCCCATGTCGACGGCGCCATAGAGCGAAATGCCGCTCTGCTGGATAGCGGATGGCATCGACGGCCACTCGGACAGCACTCGCTGAAAATACGAGTCGGCCCAAGCCGTGTGAGAAAACAGCACCGCTGCTGCAGCACAAAACGGTCTTCTTATATTTCATGTGACTCCTCGTTGTCGGCATCGTTATGGGTAGAGTCTTGCCGCCGATCCGGCGCCGCACCAGTCAGCGATAGCACATTGCGAATGTCGGACTACAGGGAGTATTGCTCGACAAAAATGGCCCGGCAGGCGACACCGATCGGCAACGTCTGATCGTTGAAGTCATGGCCGGATTTGTCGATCATGCAACCGCCGTGGCCCTCGTGCCCGTTGCCGGGCGCGACGTTGCAACCGGGCACCGGCCTGGGCGTTCACGAACAGCCCTCGTCGTTCATCATGCGCCAGCGGCAACGGCACGATATTACCCGAGTCGATGACCGTGACGACGGCCGTGCGGGTGCGCTCGATTGCACACACGGACCGCCGTTGCCGAGGCTAGGACCGATTCGTCTATCGAATGTTTCGAATTGCTTATTTTCTGCTCGGGTGTGCGGCGCACGCGACCAGTCGGAACGAGTGGCGTCGGATGTGCTCTGCTATCTTCTGCCCACCATGCGCACCTGCACCTTGCCCGTTCTACAGTCGGGACACAGGCCGAATAGTACGAGGTGCCGTCCCGATACGTCGAAGTCGAGTTGATCCGCGACCGCCTGTTGACGCGCGTCGATCTCTTCGTCGAAGAACTCGCGGATGCCGCCGCATTCGGTACACACGATGTGATCGTGCGGCTTGCCGTCATTGAACTCGTAAACCAGGCAGCCTTCGCCGAGTGCAACGCTGCTCAACAACCCGCTGTCCACGAGCAGACCTAGCGCGCGATAAAGCGTCCCCAGGCTCATATTCGGCGTATCGCCATTCAGGCGCTTGTAGACCTGATCCGCGCTGAAATGCTCATGGGCGTGCTGATGAAAAAACTCCAGCACGAGGACACGCGGAAGCGTGGGCCGCAAGCCGGCCTGCTCGAGAATTCGATGAATGTTCATGGACATGATGGCAACGCGGCGCAGGCGATCGCGCCGTTGGAGAGGACTGTCGTCGCCGGTCGATGCGAAGAAAGGGGCGGGACGGTTATCGCCCGGCTCTCGCAGGACGAATGGCAAGAGGAGAGACTATGAGAGCTGCATCCTTAGGAGAACCTTAAGGTCGTTGTTGAGTTGCGGCGAATTTCGTTTTTATGCCATGGCTTCGCGCCAGGTGTTGCCATGAGAAATTCATTGGCTGCATGCGACGTGAAGAAGTTTTAGCTCCCGCCTGCAATGTGATGCGCGATCGCCAGATCGACCGGCCTATACCCGCTTTTGTTGACAGTTGTCCATGATGTTCGCGAGTTATCGCAATTCATGAAGCGGCAGCATTGCCGCGCTTGAGATGGAGTGCTGCAATATTCGCGATAATTTTAGGTATTCATTTTCCTGTCATACGCGATTCGACGACGAATTCACGCGCCGGTTTGGAAACGCTCCGTTGCTATGGTTTGCCACGCAGTACCCCGAATTGCGTGAACATTTGCAGATCACGACAGCGAAGCCCGAAGTCTTAAATGACAATGCCCCCAGACACAAGACCAACCAACGCGCCAACAGCACCACACACCGCGACGGCAAAGATAACCCACTCAGCCTTGGAAAACACACGCTGGCCACGCTCGCGTTTCGCCAGCACGTAAAGCACCGAACCCGGCGCATAGAGCAACGCCGACAGCATCAGAAATTTGGCGCCCCCCGCGAACAGCAGAAAGGCCGTATACAACGTCGCGAACGCCGCAATGAAATATTCCCTGCGTAACACGCGGCTCAAAGCACGGTCGCCACGTTGCTCGCTATGCTCGCGATCGTGACGCGCAGCCTTGATGCCATACGCGGCCACGAGAAAATACGGAATCAGCGCCATCGAACTCGTGAGATTGAGCATCAACGCGAATGCATCGGTCGACCAGTATGTGCTGATCACGAACATCTGCACGACGCTGCTGGTCAGCCAGATAGCGGCGACCGGCAGCTTGCGCTCGTTCTGCCGCGAGAAGATGCGCGGCATCGTCTCCATGCGCGCGGCGGCAAACAGCACCTCGGCACAGATCAGCGACCATGCGAGGTAAGCGCCGAGAATCGAAACGATCAGCCCCACACTGACAAACACCACACCGAATGGACCGAGCAGCGCACCGAGCACCGCGGCCATCGAGGGCTGGCGCATCAGCGCAATGTCGGCGCGCGGCAATGTCGCGTAGGGCAGCAGCGTCACGAGAACCAGCAGGCACAATACCGCCGCGAAGCCCGAGACCGTGGCGGTGCCGACGTCGGCGCGCTTTCTCGCATAGCGCGAGTACACGCTCGCGCCCTCTATGCCGACAAAGACGAACACGGTAACGAGCATCGTGGCCCGCACCTGCGAGAAGAGTCCCGCTCCCAACTCGCCATGACCTTCCCAGAGATTCGCGCGGAACATATCGGCGCGGCACAAGACGATCAGAATGCCGATGAACAGCACGATCGGAATCACCTTCGCAACGGTGACGATCGTATTGATCATCGTCGCCTGCTGCACGCCGCGCAGCATCACGAGGTGAAACAGCCATATGCCCAGCGACGACACGATGATCGCAATCGCCGTATTGCCGTTGCCGAATGCGGGAACGAATGCACCGAGTGTCGACTTGATCAACACCCAGTAGGACACATTGCCGAAACATCCCGCCATCCAGTAGCCGAATGCGGACAGAAAGCCCGCGTAGTCGCCGAAGCCCGCCCTTGCGTACGCGAACACGCCGGCATCGAGTTCGGGACGCCGCTCGGCCAGCGCCTGAAAAACGCGCGCCAGTGCATACATGCCGATGCCCGCCACGCACCACGCGATGATCGCGCCAGCCGGCCCGGTCGCCCGCGCAAAGTTGCGCGGCAGCGAGAAAATCCCCGCCCCCACCATGGAGCCGACGACCATCGCGGTCAATGCGGGCAACGACAGTTTCGTCTCAACCTGGGTTGTCATCGTCCACCATTCGGAGAAGCCGATTTCTTCCGGAAAAGGACTGACGTGGAATCAGCACGCACACGGTATATGCTTCTCGTTGTGCAATGCATCCATGTCACCCACTCCGCATGCGATGCAAACCATTCTCCCGATCAGGCAACCTGTGTCCTAGTCGGGAATGTCCTCGTCGTAGTGGTTAAAAGTTCGCTTCAAAGAGGCTTCGACATGCAGGTTTCGCCGAGCGAACCTGAGTAGCCCAAACCATCATCGCAGCCATAATAAATTATCTTTACCGATATGGCATCACTCAACTTTTAGTGAATTGTTCTTTCATGCGCAGCGAGTGGTCCATTTCATTACGTCAGGTACGCATGAATTTGACAACTAATTCATATTTACCATGCTCAATAACGATTAATTCCTCAATCTTTGGAGACACACCAGTTGCATGCATCGAACAGAGTGTTAAAGTGGCCCCTGCGTGCCACGTACATGTCCTTTGCTGCCGGCGAAACGAATAACGCCGCCATGATATGTCATCGGTAAATTTGAAACGCCGCGGCACCGACTATGAGTCATAGCGCATGAGGCACGGTCAAAGAAACATATTTCAGGTAGGTATGTAAGGTAATTAGTCATCTTAACTGGTGGAGTTAAATGATGTCACGTACTATTCTTGGAATCACCTCTGCATTGCTCGTGTTCGGCGCGATCGCTTCAGGATCGGTATTTGCGCAGCAACCGGCTCAGCCCGATGCTGCCGCCCCGGCCGCCGCAGCGGCCAGTGCGACGCATAGCGACCCGATCGTTCAGAAACGGACGGAAGTGCGTCAGGCTAATCAGAAACAGCGCGCGGCGAATGCGCAGGCCCGCGCGAAAATGAGAGAACAGCGGCGTCAGGCCAGCGCCGAGCGCAATCAGTCTGTTCAGGAATCGCGTCAGCGCGCGACCGCCGCCATGTCGGCGTCGACGCCTCAATAACAGGAAGCGCCACTCAAAACAACAGCCGGATGGAAAGCCGTCATCGTGACTTCACGGTGGCGGCTTTTTACTTTGCGCATCAATCAGGAACGGGCGACCTGAACAGAACTTTTCCGCCCTGGTTTCAGCTGGAAAATTCCGGTTTCAATACGTTCCGCGTTGTCGGCACGAAATGAATCGACGATCCGCGGTAAGTAAGCTGATGATGCGCGACAACGATCCGGCTTACATGTGATTCAAGGATGTGTTGCCCGAATGCGCGCGCGAGGTTGAGGCGGGCAACCAAGCTCTCAACCCGGAATGAGACGCTCCGCCTTCAGGCGTCCGAAAAGATCGAAGAACGCATCTGGCGTGCCTTGATAATCCAGGAACCCTGCCTTGCGGCTCTTTGTCATGTCCGTCACGACTTCCATCGGACGTCCGAGATCGGCGTCCGTGTGCCACCATGAAGCCAGCCGGTCGATGTTCTGCTCTTTCAGTCCGTGCCAGTTCGCAATGTCGCGCCACTGGCGCGCCGCGTCCTGCATCCGGCCTTCGAGTGGCCGCACGGTACCGTCGAACGGTGCGGCTTCGATGCCGAAGTAATCGGCCAGTTGTCCCCACATCGTCTTCCAGCGAAACACATCGCCATTGACAACGTTGAAGTCCTCATTGCGCGCAGCCGTGCTCGTAGCGGCCCATTCAAGATGGCGGGCCAGAAGACGCGCATCGGTCATGTCCGTCAGCCCGTTCCACTGCGCCGCGGAGCCGGGAAAGACGAACGGTTGTCCGCTATGCCGGCACAGTGTTGCGTAGACGGCCAGCGTCTGCCCCATGTTCATGGCATTGCCCGGTGCAAACCCGATGATCGTGTGCGGGCGATGCACGCTCCAGGTGAAGCCGTCGCGGGCTGCTGCTTCGAAAAGCCGGTCTTCCTGCTCGTAGTAGAAATTTTCGACCGGCTGACGGCCCTGCACTTCGCGAAATGGCGTATCGGGGACAGCGCCGGATGCGTAGGCTTCGAACGGACCCAGATAGTGTTTGAGGCCCGTCACCAGTGCAGCGTGTTCGAGCTTCGTGGAGTGCGCGAGAGAACCGAGGACATGGCGAACCATCGCGCCGTTGACGCGAATGTTCTCCTTCTCGGTCGCCTGACGTGACCAGGCGGTGAAAAAGACATGGCTGACGTCGAGGCCCGCCGTCGCAGCGGCAACCGAATCGGCTGCGGTCAGGTCCGCGACGACAGGCACGCAGCCGGGCACGGCGGCACTGCGCCCGCGCGACAGTCCATAGACAGTCCAGCCGGTCGACAACAGGCGTTCCGCCAGGGCCCGCCCTACTACGCCGCTTGCGCCAACGATCAATGCTTTCTTGCTCATCTGTTTCTCCGGATTGATGACCGGATGAGGGTACTTCAGACATGAATTCCTATCTCGGATAATATTTCATCATTTTCGAGAATTAATTTCATCAATTGACCACTTTCCCGAACGAACGTCTGAAAGGCATCGTGCCTTTTGTTTGTGCCGCCGATGCCGGCAGTTTCACCGCCGCCGCCCAGCAACTGAACCTGACGAGCTCGGCTGTGAGCAAAAGCATCGCTCGGCTCGAACAGCGGCTCGGTGTCGTGCTGTTCGAGCGGACAACGCGCAGCCTGTCGCTCACCGATGCGGGACACGCGTTCTACGCCACATGCACGAACATCCTGGGCGAGCTTGCGGAGACGGAAGCCGCGCTCGCCGCGCAAAAGCGCGAGCCGGTCGGCACCGTGCGCATTGCCTTGCCGGCATCGTTCGGGCGGCTGTGTGTCGTGCCGGTATTGCTGCGGTTTGCCGCGCAGTATCCGGAGGTGCGGCCGCATCTGCTGTTCGCGGACCGTTTCGTCGACCTGGCCGACGAAGGCGTCGATCTGGCCGTGCGCATCGGTGGCCCGCAAGATCTGCCGTCGTCGCTCGCACACCACGCCATGGGCCATGAAAGACTGATCTTCTGTGCGGCACCGGCCTATCTTGAACGGAACCGCGCGCCGCTGACGATCGACGATCTGGAAAGGCACGACTGCATCGTCTATGGACGGCCGGACGGCACGCAATCGGCATGGTCGTACGTCCAGGCGGACGGGCACATTGGCCAGCGCGTCGTTCGCTCCCGCATCGTGGCGGGAGACGCGGAGGCGCAACTCGCATTCGTACGGGCGGGACTCGGCATTGCGCAGCTCGCCACCTGGCTGGTGCGAGACGATCTGAAGGCTGGACGCGTGGTCGAAATCCTCGCGGACGCCGCCACCGACGGCTTACCGCTCAGCCTGATATGGCCGGTTGCGCGGCGGCGCACACCGAAAATCGATGTGCTGGCGCAAACGCTCGAAGCTCATTTGCAAATTCGATGAGCGGGGGCTTCGAGTGTCCGCTGGACGGAGAGTGATTCTGTTTGTTGGCGATATGACGCGTCACTGCCCTGCTGCGCCGCTGCCGTGTTCGGCATCGCGCTCTCCATCCTGCGCGACGCGCACGCGGCACGGCGGCGATCACGTGTAGCGCGAGAGAATATGCGGCGGATACGCTAACGAGTACGCGCACGAAGCGTGCAGCCGAGTCTGGACGCGTGACGCAAATCGGCCTCGATGGATGTGACGCATTCGTCATCGGCGAGGCGACGGTCGGGATAGCGCTTCGTGTCGAGAAAGAGATCGTGACAAACCGGTGTCGTGCCGTACTGCGCTTTCCATTCGCGCCATTGGGCATAAAACGCATCGGACGCGTTGGGAATCATCTGCTCGCTTACGATTTCAATGCCACTGGCGCCGATTTTTGCCGCTTCGGCAATGTAGCCCTCGAGGTCAAGCTTGCGCAGGAAGCACTCATGCCGATCGCTGTAAAGGCGGATTCCGCGTTGGATGCGGGTGGGTTTTGACATGCTGTCACCGTCATTGTGGTGAGAGCGTGAGACGGATTATTCGGGTGTCGGTCCGCAAATAAAATTGATAGTTTTTGCGCGCGTACTACTGAATTTCGTGATCCCGGTTATGGGTGCGGAACGGTGGGAGTTCGTTGGATGGAGCGTTGACGTTCGCTACAAATTACGTATTGAATGCTACGGCTCGTCGATACTTTCTTAGATATTTCCGATATACATCCCATCCGGCGAGAACAACTCTCGTTTCGCTTGGCAAACGCCCTTTTTTCGTGAAACATAATTCATAATTTCTAAAAACAGCTTATAAAACAGTGAGTTGCTTGGTTTTCCCGCCGTTTTATATTGTTTCACGATGCGGCTACACGCTAAATTGGCTCGGGAATCACAAACTTGTGCATATATTGTCGAAATTGGTATTGCTTTGCGCAATTTAACTGCTTGTGGCTGGTCAATTGATATGGCCCCTAATTATATTACCTCCCTCCCCTGTTGTTCGCTCGCCTGACACGTGGGTTTCGGTAAGGATGCTGTCGCGTGGTGTCCGTGGATAAAGCGATATGTTCCCACGCCTATACCGATCGGCTTGAGAATGATGAGATGGCGATTCGCTAGGAAAACCGCCGGATCGCTGCGCTGTTATCTTTACCGTAACCCTCTTACGGCTGCTGATCGCCGACAGGCATTGACCCTAGCTCTGCGGAGTTCAGAACGGGAAGTAAATCGCGATAGCATGCCGGGTAGTGCTGCGGGACTACGCTGTTGCAGTCATGAAGCTAGCGTCTGTTTGCACCAAGTCTCGTGTAGGCAGGACTTGGCCTAAGAACATCTACGATCCCCATATGGCCTTCGTAGAGGAAGAAGAGTCGGCTTCGCTGCATCAGGATCAAGACGTAAATCCTGTTCCTGTCGGACCTGTAAAAGGCTATCTATCAGGCTGTTGCCATTGATGCTAGCCCGCCATTGTTCTTGGCAGCTTTGAAATTTCCCCTCATGGGTTGAGCCGGCTTCCCCTGACAAGGGAGGATTTTTGGCACCTCGATAGCGCATTTGCCGACCCTACGGTAAGCCAGCGAACTCTTCCGTGAATATCGATTCAGGACGTTCTCTACTGATTGGACGTTCCAGCCTCCATGCTGGCTTGATCGTCGCTCTCCAGACCAGTAGGCCAAACTCCACGTGATCCGCGGATCGTTCACGCCGGCGCCGTAATCGTTAGAGACAACTGAATCTGCTCCTCATTATTAGTCGAACCAGACAGGCCCTCTGCGACGGGTCCATTTCCCAGAGCACAACCCAATATAAGGAAGATGGCCAATGTTTATACGCGCCAAAGCCATGTAGTGAAATCGGTCCTCAAGGTGCACACGGCAATGGAGCGAGGCCGATGACAGAAGGTCAGCAGACCGTTTTTGCTGCACGCCGTCAATGACACGGCAAACGGAGGACGCGAGAAAAACTCCATGCGACTTTTTGTGCGAGCCTGATCGTTGTGATGGCCGTCGAGAACGAGCCTCTCAAGGGAAACGGGGCGTAAGTAGAGATCGGACCACGCAGCAAATATTTCGGCAGACTGCAGTAGCGGGTATCTGAGCTGGAATACCCAGACCCCGCATTCTGCTTCTCCCCGTAGAAATGTCAGCGCATACGGCGGCACCAATGAGCCGACGCAATACCTTCAAGTAACTCCTTACGCACGGAGTTCACTCTCGCGTCAACAAGTGGGGTTTATTCGACGAACGGCTACCAACTTATCTGTTCGACGCGCCCACCCTCGGGCCACGTTATGTTTAGGAGATATCGCCCGATACCGAGCAGCCGGATGAGAAAGAACACGAGCGGACGAGATAAGCAACAAAGTGACCGTTCCACACGCCGCTTCTAAATACGCGCTCACCATCTCATCTTCGATGGGACAGCCAATGGCCTCGTCCAACTGCATCAACGGATCGAGAAAGGCGCCGAGGCTCGGATCATCGCCGGCAAACACGAGATCACCCAGATGCCAAGCGAGGGAACGGTGAATCTCGCTTTGAGTGTCGATCGAATACTTCCCTCCCGTCCCAGCAAGCGAAGTGGTGATAAAAAATCGAGATCAAATATCTTTCTGAACGGCCGTTCCAACCGAGCGATCCCTGAGCGGCCAACGCCCGTTGAGAACCGGCTGCCCACCCCAAAGCGAGACAAAGAGAGTCGCAATCAAACAGACCAGCAGATCGCCTTTTCCCCTCGCGCAACCCTGACAACACAGGCGTCACTCGGCCAGCCACCCAAAGTGTCTAGACTCTAGACACTCTCCATCCCGCCAGAACAACCCGCCCGCCACCAACAAAAAAGCCCGCACGAGGCGGGCTTCTCTCTTACAAACCAACGATTAGTCAATTCGTCTTGGGCTGCGCATGAAACATCTGCCCGATAAGCTGACGTATCTGAATCTCCTGCGCCTCGGTAATCACTCCGGTCTTGATCTTGATCGTAAAGTTGCTGATGTCCTTCGTGATACTTCCTGCGTGCTCCCGTCCCGAGAAAAACTTTTCGATGCTGCGTCCGCTCGCTCCGCCTGACGTCGTCTGTCTCGTGGCCAGCGCCACAATGGCCGAGGCGATCTTGCCCTGATCCATTTCGCCTCTCACCAGCAGCGGCCAAATTTCACGCGCGGCCTTGATGCCATCCTCGCCGTGTTTTTTGATCGCCGCGGCAATCGCCTGTGCCGCAGTTCCACCAAGAAGCCGCGGCTGGATATCCAGATCCTTTTTGATAAAGTCCGGAAGATTGTCGAACGCAAGAAATTGGTAAAGCCCTGCACGAGACAAACCCATCGCCTCCGCCAGTCGCTTCCGGTTCGGAAACTCCGTCTCCGATCTGCGGATAGCAACCCCGATCTCGTAATCGGCCAGATCGTCCCGGCTGATATTTTCGACCATCGCCAGAACGGCCATATCCGAGTCGGAGCAGTCCGCCACCACCGCCTTGATCGTATCGAGTCCGAGCATCTTGTGTGCTCGCCAACGCCGCTCACCAGCAACAATCTGATAATCGTCGGCGACACGACGCACAACGATCGGCTGCATGAGCCCAACCTCACGGATGGACTCGGCGAGTTCCGCAAGCTTGGCTTCGTTGAACACCCGCCGAGGCTGCCAGGGATTGGGCAAAATTCCCGCCACCGCCAACTGCGATGCAACACCGGTTGCCTCCAGCTCCTGTACCCGAAGCTGCGCAACGGCTAGCGCGCCCGCGAGGCCGGGCGCTGTCTGAGTGCGATTGCTGCGCTTCACCTCGTCCTCATTGATGGCCGAGGTCTTGCGAATGCCGGACGTCTTGGCCAGCAACTGTTCTCGCATATTACTCATTGCGCGTTCCTCCATTTTTCCGAATAGATTTCGTCGATCCATCGGCAATAGTCAACCAGCGGCTGCCGTACACGCTGCAGCGACTTGGCTGCGCTGTGGGTGCTGCTGATGTCAAAGACCGTCGAGAACGCCAGCGCGCCCGTACTCATCACCGAGCTCGCCGGCACTTCAATCGAGTGCAGCCAGTTTTCGTATGCGCTCTGTGCCCACGCACGCACGATGGGCGCCGACGAGTTTCGCCCGTAATCGACCCTCGAAAGCACCAGCGAGACGAAGTCGTATTTCTTGTCCTTCTCGTACTTGATGAAGCTCTTCGACACGTCCGAGAAGAGTCTCCAGAACGACAGCGAACTGATGAAGTCGAGGTTCTCCGGCACCATCGGCATCACCATTGCATCCGCCGCCATGAGTGCATTCAGATTGAGGTATGACAGCGACGGCGATGTGTCCATCAGAATGTAGTCGTACTTCTTCCGTAGCGGTTCGAGGCCCTGGCGAAGGACTGTCCAAAACCGGAAACCCGGCCTCACCTTTTGCATTGCCGGCAAATGAAACTCAGCACCGATCAGCTCCGTGTGCGCCGGAATGACATCGATGCCATCCCAGTAAGTCGACTGCACCCGGCCTTCGAGACCCCCTTCGATATCCTGGTCATAGACGTACGGCAGCACCGTATCTTCCGGTGTCACATCTTTTTCCGCATACAGTCCGCACAGTTCCGACAGTGACGCCTGCGGATCGAGGTCGACCACAAGTACCTTGCGGCCGCGCAACGATAGGCCTTGAGCGAGGCACATGGTCGTTGTCGTCTTCGCGGACCCACCTTTGAGCTGAGCGGTAATGATGATCTTTCCGTCCGGCTCCTTCACGCGGGTGACGAGCGGAGTCTGGTAGATATCAGAAATTTTCTGCACCCAGATGCGCGCTTCTTCGAGGGTGAACGTGCGGGTGCGACCGGTGCCGGCAGCGGTGCCCGAGGGCAATTCACCGTCGCCCTTGGTCGCAAGATATTGAACCTGCGAGTGAGAGATATTGCACATCTCGGCAATCTCACCCGTCTTGAAAACAGGAGCCGTCTTTCGCGGACGCGGAGCCAGAATCGTGTCACGCAGCTCATTGGTAAAAATCGTGACCTTTTCCGCAAACTGGCTGATCTGCTCAAAGTGAACGGTTCGGTCTACGGCAGGAAGTTGGCTCGTTCTGACCATTCTGAGGTTTTCCCATAAAATTCTAGAAACCTCAGAATACAGGAAATGCTTGAAAATAGCTTTTTAAATTACTGTTTTTATGCAGATTTTTCGCACTTCGACACACTTCAGAGCCCAATTTCGGAGGCGATCGCGCTCTTGCTCGCTAAACACGACTATTTGAGCGACCTCGACGAGGCACAAATGACCTCACCTTTATCCGAAAAATCCCCGGAGCAAGTCTCAGCGTGCCTAAAAAATTGGCGTCTGGTGAGGTCATTTGTGCATTTTCTCATTTTCGCGTCTCACTGACGAACCCTTTACAGCACAACTGACCTCACCTTTCCTCGAAATTGCCGGGCGAAACGCGACCATACGGGATCAGAATCGCTTCGAAAGCCCCTACGCACAATCAACCTCACCTACATGGCCCTGAACTCAACGGCTAAGGAGCCGATCCATAACCAAACCAGGGTATTTCAATCTCACCCAGCAGCACAACAAACCTCACCATCACCCAAAATCGAGATTGCGCTTTCCAGACGCGCACAATCAACCTCACCTTGCTGCATTGCGTCATTTCTCTTTTCAGCTTTGCAAATTGCAGTTGGTGGGTTGTTTTTAAAACAAGAACGAACCAACAAACCAACAGGAAGTTTCAATGTCCAGTTAATTCAACTACTTAACTTCAGAAAGGTGAGGTGGGTTGTGCCAAAGGTGAGGTGGAATGTGCGTAAAGGTGCGGCCTGTTGTGCAGGAAGGTGAGGCTCTTTCCCCATCAAGGTGAGGCCCGGTGTGCATGACAGACGCTTGCCACTGCAAAGGTGAGGTGGGTTGTGCAAAGCCATCGGAATCGGCCAGAAGTGCTGTCATACAAGGCCTGGCTCCACAATGAGCCGCTCCGTCGGTGAGGTTGGTTGTGTCTCGGGTGAGATTCTGTGTGCTCATCCGCAGCACGAACTTCCTTGCCGCGAGGCCACGCCCTGATGGTGAGGTTCTGTGTGTTGACAGCTCACCACCACGTGCTAGAGTCCCGGAAGCGAAAAAAGTGGATGAAGAACATGACGGCGGACAATCCGGAAGGGGGCAAGTCGAAGGCCACCTCACGCCAGATGGCACTCGCGCTGTTCGAAGACATGTTCGACCAGGGGTTGCGCATCAACGAAGCCAATCGGGAGATCGGCTATCAGCGCAACGACTTCTTCACCGAAATCGTCAATATGGGGCTACCCGCGCGGCGCTTTCTCGACGCTGCGTATTTCATCGTCGCGCAGGAGCCCGAGGAGCGCGATCAGTACGACATCGAGCTTAACTATTTCAAGTGGCTGATGCGTTACGACAGCCGCAATCTCAAGCATTTACGCACGATTGCCGACGAAGCGCAGAACGCGAAAGTCCGCGTGACGAATACGCCGGCGGACCGCGATCCGAACGAGGACGATCTCTGGGTCCAGGTTCAACTTATCGGCATGGTCGGTTTTCATCGCGGGCGAATGCGTTTCGACGTCCATCCGCGGCTCGTGCCTCACATCCGCGATCCGCAGAAATCGCACTGGCTGAGTCTGCGTATTTCGACCGCGTTCACGCGCAGCCTCGCGCGCGCGATCTACGACAAAGTTTTGCCGTACGTGCCCGCGGGGCGTACGGACTGGATTCAGCTCGAAGAGATGCGCAATTGGCCCGGCAAAATGGGCGCGAACGCGGCTATCTTCAAGTACTTCAAGCGCGACTGGCTCGAGCCGGCGGTCCGTGAGATCAACGATGTATCGGACGTCGAACTTTCGTACGAGACGCGGACGGCGTCGACAACCTCGAAGAAAATCGATCGCATCCGCTTCCTGCTCAAGCGCAAGGACACGGCCGATGCCGTGCTCGCGAGCCTTGCCGATGCGAGTCATCTGTACAAGATTCTCACCGACGAATTCGGGCTATCGACCAAGCAGTTCACCGAGATTTCCGAGAATCGCGACGTGTGGACCGATGAGCGCATTCAGCAGGCGGTCGAATACACGCGCTTCAGAATCAAACGCGGCCAGGTCAAGAAGAGTCCGGCGGGCTATCTGATGCGCGCGCTGCGCGACAACTGGAAGATGTCCGACGCCGAGCGAACGATGGTCGACGTCCAGGCCAGACTGCTTGCCGATGAGACGCAGGAGCAGGAAGCCAGAACCGTGGCGAGGAAGTCGGTGGCGCACAGCATCGCCACGCGCGAAGAGGAAGTGCGCACGCGCATGAACGAAGATTCGCGCCAAGGCCGCGACCACTTCAGTGCCGCCGACGCAAAGACGCGCAAGGAACTGATGCACGCGTGGACGATGTCGCGCGAGGGCAAGTTGATGCTGCGTCGTATGAAGCTGGAACCGTCGACGGTGACGGAAGAGGCGATCTTCGCGAATACCGAACTGGTCTGGTATCTCGGTCAGTTCGTTTTTGGCCGGATGAATGCGGCCCGGGCTGCCGCGGCCTGACATCCGCCCCGCGTGAGCCATCAGCGATGCGGCGCTGACGATCGATAACTCGCGACCTGCGCGAGCGTCGCCCCTCTCTCTAGAACGATCCAACCAGCGTTCCGAGCACGATCACCACGACGAGCGCGAGCAGCGCGCCCAGAATCCCGACGATGACGATGTCGCGATAGCTTTCGCGATGTGTCGAGCCGCACACGGCAAGCAGCGTTACCACTGCGCCGTTGTGCGGCAGACTATCGAGCGTTCCCGACGAAATCACCGCGACCCGATGCAGCAGTGCAGGGTCGATGCCGTACTGACCGGCCAGTTGCAGATAGGTGCTGCCGAGCGCATCGAGTGCGATGGTCAGGCCGCCCGATGCCGAGCCCGTTAGCGCCGCCAGCAGATTCGTTGCAACGGCAAGCGAGACGAGCGGACCACCGCCGATGCCGAGCACCCATTCGCGCACGAGCGCGAACGCGGGCAGTGCGGCGATCACCGCACCGTAGCCGACCAGACTGCCGACGCTCAAGACCGGCAGCACTGACGCATTCGCGCCCGCGTCGATGGTCTCGCGCAAAGCGGGCAAGCGACGGCGATTGAGCAGAATGAGCGCGACGATCGCAACGGTGAGCGCGACGCATACGCCCCACACGCCACCGACGGCCGCAAGTGAGGTTTCGCCCCAGCGGGCGTCCGCGAGATAGTCGGCGTCGAGACGCGGCAACACGATCACGTTCATCACGAAGTTCGTGAGTACGACGAGCACGAGCGGCGTGATCGCGACACCGAACGACGGCTGATCTTCGCTGACGTGTCCGTGGCCGATTTCGCCGGGATCGAAGCTTTGCGATACGGTCGCGCGCTCGCGCACGAGGCTCGAATCGGCCGCGGGCTTCGCGGTGGGCGCAGCCGCCGCGTTCGAACCATCGAAGCCTTCGTTGGCCGCTCTCGCGCGCGACTGTTGCAAAGACAGCCACCAGAGCCCGAAGCCTGCCATCACGATACTCGCGATAATGCCGAGCCCCGGCGCCGAAAACGGCGTCGTGCCGAAGAACGGCATCGGGATCGCGTTCTGGATCGCAGGCGTGCCGGGCAGCGCGGACATCGTGAAGGTCGACGTGCCGAGCGCGATCGCGGCTGGCATCAGACGGCGCGGAATATTGGCGGCCTGGAAGAGGGCGGTCGCCATCGGTGCGATCACGAAGAAGGCGACGAAGAGACTCACGCCCCCATACGTGACGAGCGCGCCGCCCATCACGACGGCGAGAATCGCCCGATGCGCGCCGAGTTTGTCCGTCATGTAGCTCGCAATCGCCTTCACCGAGCCGCTGTCTTCCATGAGCTTGCCGAACAGCGCGCCGAGCAGGAACAGCGGGAAAAACTGCGCGAGAAACCGCGCGGCGCTGATCATGAAGGTTTGTGTCCAATGCGCGAGAATCGGCTCGCCCGAAATGGCGGCGGCCAGCATCGCGGCGAACGGCGCGAGCAGCAACACGGTCCAGCCGCGATACGCAAAGCCGATCAGCAGCGCGAGACTGGCGAGCATGCCGAACAGTCCGAGACCCACCGCGAGCGGTGACAGGGTAGTGACGTCCATGGTCAGACTCCGTCGAGCAACGCGTCGAGATCAAGTGAAGAGCGCACGCCGATCGAGTCGCCGTGCTCGTCGAGGAACGCTTGCGCGGCAAGCCGTCCTTCGTCGCGCAGCATCGTCAGGAAACTCCACTCGGCGTTCAGCTTCGACGAGTAGCCGAGTTCCGTCATCACGTCGCTCGAGATGCGGTGAATGCGCATCTTCGCCCAGTGGCGGCCTTCGTCGCTGCCGGCGTCCGCCGCGCGGCGCAGCAGCGCGATCATGCGCAGCTCCTTCATGAGCGGTGCGTTGAACGCGACTTCGTTCAGGCGGCTGATGATCTCGCGCGCGGTGCGCGGCGTTTCATCGCGCTCGATGGGATTCACCTGAATCAGCAGCGTGTCGCTCGACGTGCATTCGCGCACCAGCGGCGTGATCGTCGGATTGCCCGCGTAGCCGCCGTCCCAGTAGTCCTCGCCATCGATCCGCACCGCCTGGAACAGCGTCGGCAGACAGCCTGAGGCGAGCAGCACGTCCGGCGACAGGTCGGCGTTGCGGAACACGCGTGCCTGACCGGTGCGCACACGCGTCGCGGTGATGAAGAGCTTGATCGGTGCGTCGCGCAGATGGGCGAAGTCAATCGATTCTTCGAGAATCTTCTGCAGCGGATGGACGCCGCGCGGATTCATGTCGTATGGCGAGAACATGCGGGCCGCGAGATCCATCGCAATGAAAAGCGGCGAATAATCGAGCGTCCAGCGGCCCATCAGCACGTCGAACGGGCTGCGGCGAAATGGACTGAAGACTGCCGCCTCGGACACGCGTCGCCAGAACGCTTCGAGCGTGGCGCGTGCGCCAGCCGCGCCATCGAGTTGATAACCGCTCACGAGCACGGCGGCATTCATTGCGCCGGCCGACGTGCCCGAGATACCTTCGATCTGTAGCCAGGGTTCTTCGAGCAGACGGTCGAGGACGCCCCATGTAAAAGCACCGTGCGAGCCGCCGCCTTGCAATGCGAGGTCGATGCGAGCGGGTGCGCGATGAGTTGATCGAGCTTTCGTTGCAGCCAAGACGACTCCTTGTTGAGGAGTGCTCCATTTCACGAGCTGGCGCCGAATGTCCGGCGGGCGAAGGAATTGCTGGCTAAACTTGTGAACTTTTCAACGGCATGCAGCGTGTTTTAAATGCGAGCCGCCGCACTGCAACATCCGTATTGAAAGTGGGCGATGCTTAAAAGTCAAGCGTATTCGTTTTGATTCACTGGCATTACGCCCAATAGCGCTATTGTGATAATTGTTCACATGCCCGTGCGTAACGATCGTGTCTTGCGAGATCGATCGAATCCGCCAGCGCGATCCGTCATTCATTCGTGCTCGCCGGGTACCGCTGCGAGGCGAGGTCAAACGCGGAGTCCGCCGCAATCGGCAAGGTTTATTGCAATGTTATGTATCGGCTGAGTGCGCAGATACATTACGACATAATTCGACCGACGGGTCAGGCTATAACGCCAACATCGCCCGATCACGGAGAACACCATGAGCACCGAGCTGTTGCAAGGATCCTGCCATTGCGGGGCCGTCAAATTCGAAGTCCGTACCCCGATCGTTCCGGCTGGCCGCTGCAATTGCAGCCTGTGCCGCCGCAAGGGCGCGCTGATGACGCCACTCTTTCCCGCCGGCGAACTGAAGATTCTGAGCGGCGAAGAGTCGCTCACGCTTTACCAGTTCAACACGAAGGTCGCGAGGCACTATTTCTGCAAGCATTGCGGTATCTATCCGTTTCATCAGACGCGTAAAGACCCGAAACTGTGGCGCGTCAATATCGGCTGCCTCGACGGTGTCGATCCCTATGCGCTCGAAGCCAGCGTTGCGGATGGCGCGAGCCTTTCCGTGCTGGAGGGCGCGTGAAACGCTTCGTTGCCATCGCGGTGTTCGTCGCCGGCGGCCTTGCGGCCGAACTCGCACATCCGTTCAGGTGCTCGTTCATTCAGGCGAACGGTGTGCAGCTCAAGCGCCGCAAGAGATAATCTCGCGATGGAAAATCCCGACCACGTACTGATCGTCGACGACGACCGCGGCATCCGCGAACTGCTCGCCGGCTACCTCGAGAAAAACGGCATGCGCGTCTCGCTCGCGGCCAACGGCCGGCAGATGCGCGCCGCGCTCGATAACGGCGCGCCCGATCTGATCGTGCTCGATCTGATGATGCCCGGTGAAGACGGCCTCGTGCTGTGCCGCGAGCTGCGCGCCGGCAAGTTCAGCGCGGTGCCCGTGCTGATGCTGACCGCGCGCAACGAGGAAGCCGACCGCATCGTCGGCCTTGAAATGGGCGCTGACGATTATCTGTCCAAGCCGTTCGCCGCGCGCGAACTGCTCGCGCGGATTCGCTCGGTACTGCGCCGCACGCGCATGCTGCCGCCCGGCATGGAAGTGACCGAATCGGCGCCGATGCTGTGCTTTGGCGACTGGCGGCTCGATACGACCGCGCGCCATCTGCTCGACGCGGAAGGCACGATGGTCGCGTTGAGCGGCGCCGAGTACCGTCTGCTGCGCGTGTTTCTCGATCATCCGCAGCGCGTGCTTACGCGCGACCAGTTGCTGAACCTCACTCAGGGGCGCCAGGCCGATGCATTCGACCGCTCGATCGATCTGATGGTGAGCCGTCTGCGTCAACGGCTGCGCGATGGCGCACGCGAGCCGCGTTACATCAAGACGCTGCGCAGCGAAGGCTACGTGTTTTCGGCGGCGGTAACCGCGATCGGAGATCCGCAATGAGCAGGCCAGCGTGGCTGCACGGTCCGCGTACGCTGTTCGCGCGGCTGGCGCTGATCCTGTTCGTCGGTCTCGCGCTCGCACAGACGATGTCGTTCTGGCTCACGATGACCGAACGCGACCAGACGATGACCAATGTGATGATGGGCTACATCGAGCGCGAGGTCGCGAGCTCGGTCGCGCTGCTCGATCATCTGCCGCCCGGCGCGCGCGCGCAGTGGCTGCCGCGTCTCGCGCGGCGCAGCTACGAGTTCATGCTGGGGCCGGGCGTGCCCGGCGTGCCGGTCGATGCGAGCCTGTCGGCGCGCGTCGCGCAGTCGATCGGCGACGGCATCGGCAAGCGTTATCCGCTGAGCGTGAATGCGGTGCCGGGTGACCGCGAGCGTTTACAGGTTCATCTGCGGCTGAGCGACGGTATGCCGCTCACCATCGATCTGCGGCCGATGTCCGGTGCGCCGCTGTCGCGCTGGTTGCCGCTCGTACTGATATTGCAGCTGATCGTGCTTGCCGCGTGCTGCTGGCTCGCGGTGCGGCTCGCGACGCGTCCGCTGCATCAGCTTGCCGTGGCGGCCGATACGCTCGGCCCCGATCTGAAGGCCGAGCGTCTACCCGAAGAAGGGCCTTCGGAAGTGGCACGCGCCGCGCGCGCGTTCAATGCGATGCAGGATCGAATCGCAACCTATATGACCGAGCGCATGCAGATTCTCGCGGCGATCTCACACGATCTGCAAACGCCGATCACGCGCATGCGTCTGCGCCTCGACGTGATGGAGAACGAAGCGGAAGCGGGCAAGCTGCGCCAGGATCTGCAGGAGATGGAAGCGCTGGTGAAGGAGGGCGTCACCTATGCGCGCACGATGCACGGCACGAGCGAAGTGCCGCGTCGTATCGATCCCGATGCGCTGTTCGACAGCCTCGTTTGCGATTACGTCGATGCCGGTCAGGACGTGTCCTTGCAGGGCAGCTTCGGCCAATCGCTGACATTGCGTCCGCAGGCATTGCGCCGCATCGTCGGCAATCTGGTCGATAACGCGCTGAAGTTCAGCGGCGCGGCGCAGATCGACATCGGCGCTTTGCACAACGGCGAGGCAACCGTCTCGGTGCTCGATCGCGGCCCGGGCATTCCGCCTGAATCGCTGGAGACCGTGTTCGAGCCGTTCTACCGGCTTGAGGGGTCGCGCAATCGTCAAACGGGCGGCACGGGGCTCGGTCTTGCCATTGCCCGGCAACTTGCGCTCGCCATGGATGCGACGCTCACATTGCATAACCGCGTCGGCGGAGGGCTCGAAGCGAGACTGACGTTGAGAAAATTATCCGGGACGTAAATCGGGCAGTGCAATAGCCGGAGAATCCACTGCGTACCCGATATGCATTATTACATCGTCGCCCAGACAGCATGGTTGTGAAATAGAAGCAAAAAAATGACATCGATTTTCAAATGGGCGATGGCAGTATTTATTGCACTGCAATCGATATTTGATTTCCGGGGTGGCTCGTGTTTTCCCTGGTACGCGGAGCATATCTGTAAAAAATCGATGTGAATCGAGTTCACATTTTTAGGCTTTTATTCACCGGCCGCCATTGAATGCGAAGTGTTGCGCGACGCAACGCATGCATGGCCGGCGTCCATTCTCATGCCGCGAATCCCATACTTCGGAACAATCTATGCAGTTGATTTGACTCGATTTTTCGATCAGGCCGATGATCCCGCGCTTGAGCCGCAGCGCGATTACGATTTATCGATGGCAATGGCACAGGCATTCACGAAAATGCTATCAATTCACTCATCGGCATCAAGCATTGCCTCAATAATTTATTCACATTGCACAGCATAAGCCTTATTCGCTCTGCCACTCAATTGACAAAAGCCAGCGGACGGACCATTCTTTTTCACGTGTGGCGGTTGCTGAGTAAGGTTGCCGATCCGGCCGCGATTGGCTGAGAGAAACGTTTCGTTCGAATCTGATTACCAACCTCGTTAAAAAGGTAACTAAAAAGGAATCCGAATGGCGTCCACTCCCCAAAAAATGTCGAGAATGCAGCTCACCGCCATGGTCGTGGGCGGCATGGTCGGCGCCGGGATTTTTTCCCTGCCACGGACTTTCGCCAATGCCACGGGGCCGCTCGGCGCCGTCATTGCCTGGCTGATTGCCGGCACCGGCATGTATATGCTGGCGCGCGTGTTCCAGGCGCTCGCGGAACGAAAGCCCGAACTGGACGCCGGCGTGTTTGCCTATGCGAAAGCCGGCTTTGGCGACTACCCCGGCTTTCTCTCGGCATTCGGCTACTGGATCGGTAGCTGTATCGGCAACGTCTCCTACTGGGTGTTGATCAAGTCGACGCTCGGCGCATTCTTTCCCGTATTCGGCGAGGGCAATACCGCGGTGGCGATCGTCGTCGCATCGCTCGGCATCTGGCTATTCCATTTCATGATCCTGAAAGGGGTCCAGCAGGCCGCCTTTATCAACAGTATCGTGACGGTCGCCAAGGTCATTCCGATCCTCGTTTTCATCGTCATCCTGATCTTCGGCTTCAGGATGGATCTGTTTCAGGCGAACCTGTACGGCGGCGGGCTCGACGGCAATATCTTCGAGCAGGTGCGAGCGACGATGCTCGTTACCGTGTTCGTGTTCATCGGGATCGAAGGGGCGAGCGTTTATTCCCGTTATGCGAAGAAGCGCTCAGACGTCGGGCAGGCCACGATCCTCGGCTTTATCGTCGTGACTTCGCTGATGGTGCTCGTGACGATGCTGCCGTACGCGGTGCTGCAACGCGCGGACATCGCGGGCATGCGGCAGCCTTCGATGGCGGCGGTGCTCGAAGCGGTGGTCGGGCACTGGGGTGCGATTTTCGTGAGCGTAGGCCTGCTGGTTTCGGTGTTGGGCGCCTATCTTGCCTGGTCGCTGATCTGTGCCGAAGTGCTGTTCACGGCGGCACAGACCAAGGACATGCCCGCCGTTTTCGCGAAAGAGAATGCCAACAAGGTGCCGGCCAACGCGCTGTGGCTGACCAACATCGTGGTGCAGCTTCTTGTCATCAGCACGTACTTCTCGCGGGATGCGTTCGCGCTGATGCTCAACCTCACCAGTGCGATGTCGCTGATTCCCTATCTGTTCGTGGCCGCGTACGGGTTCATGATTTCGAATCGCGGCGAAGGCTACGACGTGCGCCCCGAAGAGCGCAAGCGCGACCTCGTGATGGCGGCCATCGCCGTGATCTATACGGTCTTCATGATTTACGCGGGCGGGCTGAAATTCATTCTGCTGTCCGCCGTGCTGTATGCGCCGGGAACGGCGCTCTATATCTGGGCGAGGCGCGAGCAGAGCAAGGCCGTCTTCATTACTTCCGACTGGATCATCTTTATCGTCGTAGTCCTTGGCGCGCTCGTCGGCATCTATGGTCTTGCGAGCGGAACGATCACGATCTGACGGCATTCGATCGAACATGGCGGATCAACACTGGAATTCAGGAGAGCATCATGGCGAATACAGGTGAGTTGGGTGTTCATTCCGAGGTCGGGCAATTGCGCAAGGTGATGGTGTGCGCGCCAGGGCTCGCGCATTCGAGGCTCACGCCGAGCAATTGCGATGAATTGCTGTTCGACGACGTGCTGTGGGTCGAGAACGCGAAACGCGATCACTTCGACTTCGTGACGAAGATGCGCGACCGTGGTGTCGAAGTCGTGGAGATGCACAACCTGCTCGCGGAAACGGTGGCGGTGCCCGAAGGCAAGAAGTGGATTCTCGATAACCAGGTCGTGCCGAATCAGGTCGGCCTCGGCTTTATCGACGAATTGAGAAGCTATCTGGAAGGGCTCGACAATCGCAAGCTCGCCGAAACGCTGATTGGCGGTTTGTCGACGCACGACTTTCCGGAAGCGCACGGCGGCAAGGCACTCGAAGTCGCGAAGGAAGCGGCGGGCGGCACCGAATATCTGCTGCCGCCGTTGCCGAACACGCTCTACACGCGCGACACGACCTGCTGGATCTATGACGGCGTGACGTTGAATCCGCTGTACTGGCCCGCGCGGCATGAAGAGACGATCCTCACGACGTCGATCTACAGGTTCCACCCGGACTTCGCGGGCAAGGTCAACGTGTGGTGGGGCGATCCGACCGAGGACCACGGTCTCGCGACGCTCGAAGGCGGCGACGTGATGCCGATCGGCAAGGGCGTGGTACTTATCGGCATGAGCGAGCGCACCTCGCGTCAGGCCATCAGCCAGCTGGCCGCCACGCTGTTCAAAAAGGGCGCGGCCGAACGCGTGATCGTTGCGGCCATGCCGAAGATTCGCGCGGCCATGCATCTCGACACGGTATTCACGTTCGCCGATCGCGACTGCGTGCTGGTTGCGCCGGACTTCATGGCGAAGACGCGCACGTTCTCGTATCGGCCGAGCAGCCATCCGAGCGGTGTCGAACTGCACGCGGAGAACCAGCCGTTCACCGACGTGGTGGCCGAAGCGCTGGGTTTGAAGAGGTTGCGCGTTGTCGAGGCGGGCGGCAGCGATTATCAGCGCGAGCGCACGCAGTGGGACAGCGGCGCGAACCTCGTGTGCGCGGCGCCCGGTGTCGTCTATGCCTACGACCGCAACACGTACACGAACACGCTGCTGCGCAAGCAGGGCATCGAGGTGATTACGATCGTCGGTGCCGAGCTTGGGCGCGGACGTGGTGGCGGTCACTGCATGACGTGCCCGATCATTCGCGATGCAGTGAACTATTAACCGCTCCAGCAGATAACCGGAAAGGCATCGTTCGGTTGCCGCGTTTGCGGCAAGCGGCAGCGCATTCACGGCGACCGGATCTTGCCGGGCGGACGCAACTTCGTTGCGGCCGCTGTCCGGTTGCGGCCAAATACGGGGACGAGCTCAAATGAAAAGGCCCGAGTCACCTCAGCCGGTCACGCTGACCGAGGCGATCATTCCGATCGCCAGCCTCGTCGTACTGGTGGGACTGTCCTATTACCTGTTCGGCGACGCGGGCGCGAGCGGCCCGAATCAGGTGGGGCTCGTCGTCGCCACGATGATCTCGGTGTTTATCGGCTGGCGCCGCGGACACACGCTGGCTTCGCTCGGCGAAGCCGCGGTTGCCAGTGTCAGCACCGGCATCGGTGCGATCTTCATCCTGTTCGCGGTGGGTGCGCTGATCGGTACATGGGCGCTGAGCGGCACGCTCGTGGGCATGGTCTATTACGGGCTGAAACTGCTAAGTCCGAACTATTTCTATGTGACGGCGGCGGCGATCTGCGGTTTCGTTTCGATGAGCATCGGCAGTTCATGGACCGTCGCCGGCACGATCGGTATCGGACTGATGGGCATCGCGCAAGGCATGGGACTGAGCCCCGCGATCACGGCGGGTGCAATCATTTCGGGCGCGTATCTGGGCGACAAATCCTCGCCGCTCTCGGACTCTGCCAATCTCGCTGCCGCCGCAGCCGGTGTCGAGTTGTACCGGCATCTTCGCGAGGTTTTCCTAACCTCGGCGGTGGCGATGGTCATCTCGCTCGGCGTGTTCTATTTTTTCGGCCGGCCCGGCGATTTCGACGCGAGCGTCGAGATTCAGGCGATGCGCGGTGCGTTCCATATCTCGCTGTGGCTGTTTCTGCCGCTGATTCTCGTCATCGTGCTCGCCGTTTTCAAAATACCGCCATTTACCGCGATCTTTCTCGGCGCGCTGGCGGGCGGCTTGCTCGCGGTCTGCGTGGCGCCCGAACGCGTGATCGCGTTTGCTGCCGCGAGGTCCGACGTGCCCGTGTGGCTCGCACTCGTCAAAGGCGTATGGCTTGCGCTCGCGAGCGGCTACAAGGCGTCGACGGGCAATCCCGCACTCGACATTCTCGTCACACGTGGCGGCATGGAGAGCATGCTCAGCACGATCTGGCTCATCATTACCGCGCTCGCATTTGGCGGTGTGGTCGAAAAGTGCGGTGTACTCGAGCGTCTGATCGAGCCGGTCATCCAGAAAGCGAAGAGCGCGGGCGCGCTGGTGGCCTCGCTGGTAGGCGCGATTCTCGCCACCAATATCGTGACCGCCGATCAGTACATCGCGGTCGTGCTCCCCGCGCGCATGTTCAGGTCGGCTTTCGCACGACGCGGCTTCGAGCCCGTTGTGCTGTCGCGTGCGGTCGGCGATACGGGCACGCCAACCGGGGCACTGATTCCGTGGAATAGCTGCGGCGCTTATATGGCGGCGACGCTCGGCGTGTCCACACTCAGTTACGCGCCATTCGCGGTGTTCTGCTTCGTGAGTCCGCTGCTGACGATTGCGATTGCCTACGCGGGTATCCGCATGCCACGTCTTGCGGCCGGTGCTACAGAGGGGTCTGCATCCGCATCCGCTTCGACGGAGTCCGCGTCATCGTATCCAGACGAATGAAACCTGGTAAGGCGATTGATTCGAACGGAGGCAATTTCGCCATGCTCACGAATCGTTTGAATAGCGTTCTTTTCAGTTCTCGTTGTGATGTATGTCGTGTTGGTTTGCCGGGCCGCTTGAAGTCGAAAAGCTATTTACTATACTTTTAACGACTTCGAGAAAGCCCTGATTTCGTAGTTCATTCCTTTCTTTTCCCGCAGGGAGGTTTGACCATGAACAGACGCATTATCTCGCAGCTCGTTGCCTTCTCTTTTTCCGGTATTTCTCTGATTGCGATTGCGGCGGGACCGCCGCCGGACGCGGGCGGTGGCCCGATGGCCGGACCGGGCCGTCAGCAGGTGATGCCGTCCATTCCGCATCGGGACTGGCACAACGGCCAGCGTGTGCCGAACGAATACCGCCATAACAATTTCGTCATGGACGACTGGCGCGGGCACGGCCTCAAGGCGCCCCCGCGCGGACATAGATGGCTTGGGATCAACGGGGATTATGTGCTCGTATCGACGAACAACTGGGCCATTTCGACGATCGTCAGCGGCACGCAATGACGCAGTGACATTGCGCGCGCGGACATGCGCGCATGTCCGCGCTTCGTTACGTGAGTCGATGCACTGCGCCTGGCGGATCAGGTCAGCGAACACGTGAGCCAGTGATGGATGAGGCTCGCATCGAGCACCATCTCCTGCCGCGTCGGCGCCCCGAGTAATACGATAGTCTCTGGCCTGCCGTGTACGAGTACATGGATCACGACACAGTGGCCGGCCTCGTTTACGAATCCGGTTTTCTGCAACACGATAGGCCAGTTGTCGAAGCGAACCACCGGATTGGAGTTGACGTAGCGGAGTTCGCCATAGCCGGGGTGGGCGACGTAAGTACGGTCCGTCGTGAACCGATGGATGAGCGGATCGCGCGCCGCAACGGCAACGAGACGGGCCAGGTCTGTTGCTGTCGACACGTTATGCGGCGACAGGCCCGTCGGGTCACGGAACTGCGTGCGACGCATCTGGAGTGTGCGAGCCTCGTCGTTCATCGCTGCCACGAATGCGGGCCGCCCACCCGGGAAATCGCGGCTCAAGGCTGCGGCGGCCCGGTTCTCCGAAGACATCAAGGCGACATGGTACATATCGCGGCGCGAAAGCCGCGAGCCGACCGACAGCCGCGACCCCGTGAACTTGATCATGTCGCGATCACTCGCCGTGACCTGCAGAACGCCGTCGAGTGGCCGATGAGTTTTGCGCGCGACCACTGCGGTCATTAATTTGGATATCGAAGCAATGGGCCGGACTTTGTCGGCACGGCGGGCGAGGAGTGCCTTTCCGGTTCGGACGTCGACGACATAGAGCGAGTCCGAATGGAGCCGATGAGCCGCGTGCCTGTCGTAACCGCAGCGGGCGAGCAGGCGTGGCCCCGCAGTGCTGTGGTGTGCAGTGTGTCGTGTGTGCCGCAGGCGTCTGCGCTTGTGCCCGGCGATATGATGCTGCACGCGCAATGGATGCGATGTCACCGCTGGCCGACGCCTGGACGATTTGCCGTTGCTCGTGGATGGCCCCTGCACGGACGCACTCCCTGGATGCGACGCGAATGCGTTGGTCACGAATGCGGATGCAACGGCGAACGCGACAACCATGACACGGCACGTGCGACCACGAATCAAGCGTGCGGCTACCCCAATCAAACAGCCATCTCCCTGTTGCGGCCGCCTTGCGGGGCAGGGCGCACCGGACGAAACGGAATGGCAAAAGCCGCGAGTCCTTCTGCCGAAGGGCAATAGTTTGCGGTACCCGGCTTTATGCCGTCAACCCTGAAATGGACGGAAGCCGCTTGTATTTATTTCGTTATCCAATTTAATTGGAAAAATGATCCGATAATAGGTGTCGATTTTACCGGTATGACGGGGTGCTATATCGGACGCTAATTTTGCAAAGGTAGACGTCACTGCACGAATTGCTTATACTTTTCTGCGTTTCCATCACGTAATGACATATCCAATGGTGTACCGCGCGTCCTGTCCAGAGTGGCAATTCGTGTAGGTTTCACCGCATCAAACAGGGCCTCCGGTCCTTGCGCAGCACCTATCGTGCTGCCGCAATTTCTGCCGCCGTCGGGCGGCATCGTGCTCCAACGCGCTACGCGTTGCTGGGCGGAAAGCGACAACTGTACGAACGCGTGAGCGTTTGTCAGGTCCCCGATCACGCTCAATCGCCATAGGGGGCCTGGCTTGCTGCATGGCCGATGCGCCGGGCAGTCCGCTTCCTCATGTCGTTCGATATAGCGTCTTTCCTGTCCGTATTCATCACACGCTAAATCGACAAGGAGGAGTCTCGTCATGACGCAACGCACCGCCCGGATCATGGGCAGTCTGATTGTGGTCGTCGCCATCGCTGCGGCACTGGCGCTCGGCATCGGTGCCGACACATTCCGCAGCCGGGCTGGCGATCTCGCCTACTACACGGGGCAGCATCTGCTGCTCGTCGGTTATTCGATGGCGCTCGCGATTCTCGTGGGCGTGCCGGCCGGGGTCATCCTCAGCCGGCCGAAATTCAGGCGGCATGCGGAACGCGCGATGCAGATTTTCAACGTCGGTAACACGATTCCCTCGCTGGCCGTGCTGGCCATCGCGCTCGGCGTTTTCGGCATCGGCAGCGTGCCGGCCATCGTCGCGCTGTTTCTCGCCTCGCTTCTGCCGATCACGCGCAATACCTACGAAGGCGTGAAGAACGTGCCCGCCGCGCTGCGCGAATCGGCGCGCGGCATCGGCATGACCGGCTGGCAGTCGCTCACGCGCGTCGAGTTGCCGAATGCAATGCCCATCATCATCGGCGGCGTGCGCACCGCACTTGCAATCAACGTCGGAACTGCACCGCTCGCTTACCTGATCGGCGCCGATAGCCTGGGCTCGCTGATCTTTCCCGGCATCTACCTCGACAATCAGCCCTTGCTGTTGCTGGGTGCAGCGTTCACCGCCCTGATCGCGCTCGCGCTCGACATGCTCGTCGCGGCGGGCAATCGCCAGTGGCTCATTCGACATGGAGCCGTGGCATGATTTCCCGTTTGACGAAAGGCGGCATACGCCGTGTTCTGCGTTTCGCAAGCGCCTGCATGATCGCGCTTCTCGTCGCGGCGCCGTGCGCTTCGGCATTCGCGTCGACCATCCGGCTCGGCGCGAAGAACTTCACCGAACAATACGTTCTCGCGGAAATCACATCGCAATACCTGCGCTCGCGCGGCTACACCGTCGAGGCGCACTCGGGTCTCGGCAGCACGCTGATGCGTAGCGCGCTGGAAAACGGACAGTTCGACGTGGTGTGGGATTACACCGGCACGGCGGCGCTCGTCTACGACAAGATCGAAGAAAAGCTCACACCGCAGCAGATGTACGAGCGCGTCAAGGCGCTCGACGAACCGCGTGGTCTGATCTGGCTCGACGCGTCGCCGGTCAACGATACCTATGCGCTCGGCCTGCCGGGCCGCGTTGCGCAACGCACGGGTATTCGCACGGTTTCGGAACTTGCCGCGTACCTGGCGAAGCATCCGGAATCGAAGCACTTCGTCTTCGGCATGGATGCCGAGTTCGCCAATCGCCCGGACGGTCTGAAGCCGCTGCTCGCGGCCTACGGCATGCATTTCCGGCGCGCGCAGCTCAAGCAGATGGACCCCGGGCTCGTCTATACGGCGCTGCATAACGACCAGTTGACGATCGGGCTCGTGTACACGACCGACGGCCGCGTGAACGGCTTCGGCATTGTGCCGCTCGAAGACGATCTGCACTTCTTTCCGCCCTACAACGCTGTGCCGATCGTGCGCAAGGAAGTGCTGGAACGCAATCCGCAACTCGCGAAGCAGCTCAACGCACTCTCCGCGGTGCTGAACAACGACGTGCTGCAGAAGATGAACAAGGAGGTCGATCTGGACGGCAAACCCGTGCAGGACGTCGCCGCCGAGTTCCTGCGCACGCATACCTTACCGTGAAGGAGTCCGCATGAGCGTAATCGACTATCTGTTATCGAACTGGCAGGACCTGCTGCACCTCACGCTGCAACATATCAATCTCGTGGGCATTGCCGTCGGCTGCGCGATCGTCGCGGGCGTTCCGCTAGGCATCCTGATCAATCGTCACGCGTGGCTCGCCGGGCCGCTGCTCGGTCTCGCGACCGTGATTCTCACGCTGCCCTCGATCGCGCTGTTCGGGCTGATGATTCCGGTGTTCTCGCGCTTCGGGCAGGGCATCGGCGCGCTGCCTGCGATTACGGCCGTGTTTCTCTATTCGCTTCTGCCGATCATGCGCAATACGCACCTGGCGCTTGCCAGCGTGGACGCCGGTATCAAGGAAGCGGGCACGGGCATCGGCATGACGGCCTGGCAGCGGCTGCGGCTCGTCGATTTGCCGCTTTCGGTGCCGGTCATTCTGGCGGGCGTGCGCACGGCGGTCGTGATGAACATCGGCGTGATGACGATCGCCGCCGTCATCGGTGCGGGCGGCCTTGGTACGCTGATCGTGCGGGCCATCGGCCAGAGCAGCATGATGAAGCTCGTGGTAGGGGCGGTGCTCGTCAGCATTCTGGCCATTGTCGCCGACCTGATTCTGCAGGCGCTGCAACGCGCCTTGACACCGAAGGGAGTACAAAAAACATGATCGAACTCGACAAGCTGACCAAGACGTTCCCGCGCAAGGACGGGCAAACCGTGCGCGCCGTCGACTCGGTGAGCCTTTCGGTGCCGGAGGGGGAAATCTGCGTGTTCCTTGGGCCGTCGGGCTGTGGGAAAACGACCACGCTCAAGATGATCAACCGCCTGATTGAGCCGACTTCCGGGCGCGTGCTCATCAACGGCGAAGATACGGCGGGCCTCGACGAAGTGAGCCTGCGTCGGCGTATCGGCTACGTGATCCAGCAGATCGGCCTGTTTCCGAACATGACCATCGAGGAGAACATCACGGTCGTGCCGCGTTTGCTGGGGTGGGACAAGCAGCGCTGCGCCGCGCGCGCGGCCGAACTGATGTCGATGGTGGCACTCGATCCGAAGCTATACCTGAAGCGCTATCCGCGCGAACTGTCCGGCGGCCAGCAACAGCGCATCGGCGTGATCCGCGCGCTCGCGGCCGATCCGCCGGTGCTGCTGATGGACGAACCGTTCGGCGCAGTCGATCCGATTAACCGCGAATCGATCCGCAACGAGTTCTTCCAGATGCAGCGCCAGCTCGGCAAGACGGTGATCATGGTGAGTCACGACATCGACGAGGCGATCCAGCTCGGCGACCGCATCGCGGTGTTCCGTCGCGGCCAGCTGATCCAGTACGACCACCCCGACACGCTGCTCGCGCGGCCTGCCGACGAGTTCGTCGCGCAGTTCGTGGGTCAGGACAGCACGCTCAAGCGCCTGCTGCTCGTGAAGGCCGGCGACGCCGCCACGCAGCCCGAGACCGCGCAGGCCGGCACGTCTCTGGCTCAGGCCTTTGCCACGATGGATGAAAGCGACACGCGCCACCTGACCGTGCTCGATGAAACCGGGCGGGCGCTCGGATACGTGGCCCGCCGGGCGGCGCGCGGCGCCGAGGGGGTATGCGGAGACCGGCTGAGCAACTTTCCCGCGACGGCGTCGATCGACGACAACCTGCGTATCGTGCTGTCGAAGATGTACCAGTTCGCCGCGTCGTGGTTGCCGGTGCTCGACAACGAGGGGAGCTACCTCGGCGAAATTACGCAGGACTCGATTGCACAGTACCTGAGTTCGGGCCGCTCGCGCCAGGCGATGGCCGCCTGAGGGTCAGCGCGATTCGGTGCGCGCGGCATCGAATCGTTAACACGCTTCCCGTTTTGCCAAGCACGTCGCAAAACGGGAAGCGTGCGATGCCGTGAGGCATCTTTCAGGAATGAACCGCACCGGCAGAGAACTGCGCATTCTGTTTGAGCAGTGCGGGAGCCAGGAAAGCGCCGATCGTGAGGCCCATGCTTTCGTGATGGCTCGCGTACCAGCCTTCTTCGTGCGTCAGGTTCATCGTGCCGATGCACACACCGTCGTAGGCAATGGGAATGTTCAGTATCGAGCCGAGGCCCATGCCGGCCATCACCGCGTGGTCGTCGAACGCTTCGCGAATGCCTTGCGAGGTGGCGGCGCGAAACGGCCTGAGATCCTGCAAGATCTGTTTTGCCCAAGCGGTGCCTTGCTTCTTCTTGCGGCCGCCAAGCGGATAAACGTCCGGCATGTTCGTGTAGACGCGTTCGACTTCGTGGTGTTGCGCGTCGTACGACATGATCGTCAACAGCCTGAAGCCTATCGTGCTCGCGGCTACCTCATGAACCGCGCGGAAAATTTCGTGCGGCTGATCTTTCAGGCGGATCGCCATCGCGAGACGTTCGAGGTCGGCAATGGTCAGTGCCTGCGTGTCGCGCAGCGCAGGCTCGGTCGGGTTGGCTTGCATCGTTTGCATGGAAGAGTCCGAAAAAGGGCGGTGCGTTCAGCTGTGCAGGCGGGAAGAAGACTTGAGCTGGCCCGCTGCGTCAGGCGCCGCTGCGAACTCGCTGGCCTCGATGTCTTCCAGCGAGCGGTTGCGCGTTTCGATGCCGAGGAAGAACACGACGCAAGCACCGATCAGCAGCACCGCCGTGGTCATCGCGAACACCCCGAGGAAGCCCGATAGCGGATAAACGAGGCCGACCAGAATCGGCGCGCTCACTGAGCCAATGCGGCCGAACGAGGACGACGATCCGGTGCCGGTCGTACGCACCGCGGTCGGAAACACTTCCGGGGTGTAGGCATAGACGCCGGCGAAAGCGCCGTTCATGAAGAACGACAGCGCGATGCCCGCGGCCATGATCTCGAGGCCGGAGTGAGAGAACGCGAGCGTGATCGCCGCAATTCCGCCAAGCAGCATGTAAGACGCGACCACGCCTTTGCGGCCGATCTTTTCATTGAGCCATGCAGCGGAGAAATAGCCGGGAATCTGCGCGCCGTAAATCGCAATCGAATAGCCGAAGCTCTTCGTGATCGTGAGTCCTTCCTTGACGAGCAGGCTCGGAATCCACGAGAAGAACGAGTAATACGCGAAGGCCACCGAGAACCACATGAGCCAGCTCACGGCGGTAGTGCGCGCGAGCCGCGGCGACCACAGCGCGAGCACGTTGTGCAACGCGCCACCGCTCGCGGGCGCGGCCGTGGGCAGCGGCGCGGCGCTTGCCGCGCTCACGGGGGCGAGCGTAATGCCTTTGCCGACGAACCATGCTTCGATTGCGCTGACGATGTCGTTTGCCTCGGTCGCGCGGCCCTGGCTTTCGAGCCAGCGCGGCGATTCGGGCAGCGTTCTGCGCCACCACAGCAGCATGACGACGGGCAGTGCGGTGATGACCGCGAGATAACGCCAGCCATCGGCGAAGTTGCGCACCACGGCGAAACCGAGAATCGAAGAGCTCAGGTAGCCGAACGACATGAAGCCGACCAGCGCGCCGCAGAACATGCCGCGATAGCGCCGCGGCACGAATTCGGCGAGGAACGGTGCAATGACGACGGTCTCCGCACCTGAGCCGAAACCGGCGACCACGCGTAATGCAAAGAACGTGTGCCAGTCCTGTGCGGTGGCACTCGCGAGCGACGCGACGCAGTAGATCGCGAGCGCGCTCATCATGATGCGGCGGCGGCCGATCACGTCGGCAAGCACGCCCGAGAGGAACGCGCCGAAGAAGTAGCCGATATAGGTGCTACTCGCGACGAGGCCGGTTTGGGCACTCGTCAATTGCCAGAGCTTGCTCACGACCGGCAGCAGGAAGGCGAGCGACGACGAATCGAGGCCGTCGAACATGTATCCCAGTCCGCCGATCAGCAGCAGTCTGCGATGAAAATTCGATATCGGCAGTCTTTCAAGACGGGCGGCGACGGCGGACACGGCAACTTCTCCTGATGATGCTGATGAAAATGGCGCGGCGAGCGCCGCGCGTTCTGTACTTCGGGCTGCTTATCGCCCGATTGCGTAGGCTTGCATCTGACGCGGCGTGGCGGCGCCACGCAGCAAACCGTTTCTGATGCTGACCGCGCACACGCGGCCCAGCGCCCACGGTTCCGCGACGGTCAGGTCGTGACCGCGCGCGCGCAACTCGGCGAGCGTGCTTTCCGGGAAGCGCGACTCGGCGGACATCTTGCCGAGCTGCATCGCACGCGGATAGAACGAGCCGGGGAAGTGCGCGGTCTGGAACGACGGCGCATCGACGGCGGCCTGGAAGTTCATGCCGCCATGCACGTGCTTGAGGAATAGCTGCAGCGACCATTGATCCTGCTGATCGCCGCCCGGCGTGCCGAAGGCCGCGTAGGGCTTGCCGTCGCGCGTGACGAGCGTGGGCGACAGCGTGGTGCGCGGACGGCGGCCCGGACCGAGCGACGAAGGCAGGCCTTCTTCCATCCAGAACATCTGCGCGCGCGTCGTGACGTTGAAGCCGAGGCCGGGCACTGCCGGCGACGCCTGCAGCCAGCCTCCGGAAGGCGTGGCCGAAACCATGTTGCCCCAGCGGTCGACGACGTCGAGATGCACCGTATCGCCGCGCAGTTCAGGCAGCGGCGCGAACGTCGGTTCGCCCTGGCCGAAGCCGCCCGCCTGTTCGCGGCCGGCATTCGCGATGATGCGCGCGGCGCGCTGTTCGCTGTCGCCGAGTTGCCCGGGGCGGAATTCGAACGACGCGCGGCGCGGATCGACGAGCTTGCGACGCTCGTCGTTATAGGCATCGCTGAGCAGCACGTCCATCGGCACATGCGAAAACGCGGGGTCGCCGTAGAACACGTCGCGATCGGCAAATGCGAGCTTCGAACACTCGATGACCGTATGAACGAAGTCCGGCCCGAGCGGGTCCATGGCGCCGAGGTCGAAACCCTTGAGCAGCGCGAGCTGCTGCAGGAACATCGGCCCCTGGCCCCACGGTCCGGTCTTGTGAACGCGCAGGCCCGCGTAGTCGTACGAGACCGGGTCTTCGTAGGTGGGCTCCCAACGCGCCAGATCGCCTGCATCGAGCAGGCCGTAATTGCGCTGGCCCGAGGTGTCGAGCACGGCCGTCGAACGGAAATACTGGTCGATCGCATCGGCGACGAAGCCGCGATAGAACACGTCGCGCGCGCGTTCGCATTGTTCGGCGCGGTCGCTGCGCGTATTCGCTTCGCGCAGGATGCGCTTGTAGGTCTCCGCGATCGCGGGATTGGCGAACAGATGGTTGGGCGTCGGCACTTCGCCGTTGCGCAGCCACTGCTCGGCCGAGGTGGTCCATTCGGTGCGGAAGAAGTCCTTGATCGCAAGGATCGACGCCGCCATGCGCGGCAGCACCGGATAGCCGTTTTCCGCGTAACCGATCGCGTAGCTCAGCACGTCTTCGAGCGGCAACTGGCCGTAATCGCGCAGCATGGCCATCCATGCGCCGAACGCGCCCGGCACCACCGCGGGCAGCAGACCCGTGCCCGGCACGACGTCGAGCCCCAGGTTGCGCATCCGTTCGATGGTCATGCGCTCGGGCGTTACGCCCTGGCCGCACAGTACGCGCACCCGGTCTTCGCGCGCGCTATAGAACACGACCGGCAGTTCGCCGCCCGGACCATTCAGATGCGGCTCGACGATCTGCAGCACGAAGCCGGCTGCCGCGGCGGCATCGAACGCATTGCCGCCTTTTTCGAGGGTGGCCATTGCCGAGGCGCTCGCGAGCCAATGTGTCGAGGACACCATACCGAAGGTGCCGATCAGTTCCGGACGGGTTGTAAACGACATGCGCGACTCCTTTGCGACAGCGGGACCAATGATAGAACCAATTATGAATGGTTCCATTGTAAAAGATAGAAGAGTAAGGCTAATGCAACCCGGTTGCACCCGGTGTTAACCCGATATACACGGCCAGTATAGCGGATAAAAAATACCCTGAAGGACGGCGTGCGGTCTCGCCGGGATTCTGATATCGTTTAAACCAATTAATATTGGTTCGGAAAAAATGGAAAAGCCAGTACTGGATGCGTTGCTCGACTACATTGCCCAGCATCGCCTGAAGGATGGCGATGCGCTGCCGCCCGAACGGACGCTTGCGGAAGAACTGGGCGTGAGCCGCCGCGAGTTGCGCTCGGCGCTGGCGTCGATGGAAGCCTCGGGCCGCGTGTGGCGTGGCGTCGGCCGTGGCACTTATCTCGGCGCCCGGCCGCTAAAGTTCGCGCCTACGCTGCGGGGGCTGCGCGTCGGCACCAGTCCGGCGGACATCGCCGAAATGCGCCTGCTGTTCGAACCGGCGCTTGTCGCACTGGCGGCGACGAAGGCGAGCGGTGACGATCTGCAGGAGCTGGAAAAGTGCGCGCGTAAAAATGCTGCCGCGAAAACCGACGACGAATGGCAGCAATGGGATCACCGCTTTCATCTGCTGATTGGTCAGGCTACGCGAAATCCCGCGCTGATTGCGTTGATGGAAGTCATCAACGGTATGCGTGTGAAACCGGAGGTCCGCGAAAAAACGGCCGCGCAGGAGACGCGGCAGTATTTCGCGCAGCAGCACCAGGAGATCGTCAATGCGCTGAAAGCACGCGACGCGGAAGCGGCGGCGCGCTACATGCGCGAGCATTTGCTGAGTGTTCAGTGGCGCGCGTCGGCGAAGGTGGATGAAGTCGTGGCGCGGCAGATTTGAAGAATGCGTTTTTCCGGCTTTTTTTCTACTGCGCCAGTTTTCTGTTCAACCGGCGCATGCCGTTGAACACCGCATCGGCGACGTCCATCGGAAAGTCGTCGGGCAGTTGCGACGATACTTCATCGATGACCGTATCGGTTCGCGCGGTCAGTTCGTCGATCATCGTTTCGACGGCCGCGGCGGAAAAACCGGTGCGTTGTCCTTCGGCAATCCAGTGTCTTCGCTGGATCTGATTGAGCAGGTAGTGGACGTTTTTGCCGCGAACGGCCATCGCGAGTTTCACTCTTTGCACGGCTAGACGGCTCGGGCCCGAACCGATGATCGGATGCGCGGAGAGCACGTCGTAAAGCGGCGTCGATTCGTAACGATTGCCTGCGAGATGCGCGATGCTGAAGTTCTTCGCATGGCCATCGGTGGCGGCGAGTAGCCAGAAAATCATCTGCGTCGTGAAAAAGTTGCGCCGGTCCGTTGCGGCGCGAGACGAGCCGGCGAGTACTTCCATGATGGTCTCGATACCCGGGCCGCCATCGGATTCGTATTTATGAAGCGCCGATGTGCCGGTTGCCTGGCACATGTCTTCTTGCGGCAGCCGCACGATCCACGTTGCGTCGCTCGATGGTCTGCGATCGAACCTCTCGACGATCAATGCTTTCTCTTCGTCGAAGCGCGCGATTTCGCAGTGGGCAACGGGCAGGCCGTAAGCGGCGACGATGTGCGAACAGAGCCATTCGTTTTCGACCGACGTGCGCATGTCGGCGCGCATGTTGCCGACGAGCCCGAGCGGCAGCTTGAAGATATGCGTGGTCGGCGTGCTGCCTTCGGGCAGCAGCCAGCGATTGCGATGACGAAGCAGCGCGGTTTTCTCCTGCGCCCCGGCGATCGACAGGCGCAGGTCTTCGAGCGGATCGTGCTGGCCGAGCGGTGCCGCCGAGGTCGTGCCGCGCAGCAGGGCGGCGACGTCGCTTTCTCCAAGCTCGCGTCCCTCGATGCTCGTGAGGTCGGTGGGCGCTTCGTCGGGCGGCAGCATCTGCAGCGCGCCGACGCAGTCGCGGCCGAGCGCGGCAAGCAATGGAAACGGCGCGGTGCTGCCGGTCCTGTAACGCGTGGCGATGCGGCGCCGGATCGGTTCGCTGTCGGGCAGCAGATTGTCGAAATAGTCCGCGACGATCTGGCCGCGATATGGCTGATTGCCTGGTGTAAAAGGCAGTGACAGCGAGAGCGGGCGCCCTTGCGGATCGTCGATCCATTCGTCGAGATACGTCAAACGCTCGCCGTTGCGTGTCGTTTCCCAATAGCCGACCTGCAAGCCGTTCATCCACAGATTCAGGCGGCTTTGTGTGTTGCGTGCCATGCTCACCATTCCTCGCGTTTTTTGCCGGTGCTTGCGGATTTCGCGGCGGCGCGCGTCGGTTCGGACGCGCTATTGCCGCGCGCGGCGCGGCGCGTGGTCGTGCTGGCGGGCGGCTTCTTCGCGGCGGTTCGCGGGCGAGCGGACTTCGCCGCCGATGTTGGCTGTTTGCGCGGCGTTGCGGTGGTGCGCTTTTCGCCGATGCCTGCCGTGGTAGTGGTTTTGCCGCCGACGCGCCGGGTGGGCGCACGGCTGGTTGATGACGGCGTGACACTTGCCTCGGCGGCTTCGCCTGGCGCCGCGCCGGTCTGCACGAGTTTCAGATCGACCTGCAATATCCGCAAGACCTTGAACAGACGTTCGACGCTGACGGCGGCCGGATTCGCTTCGAGTTGCGCGTAAGTCTGCTGCGTGACGCCGAGGCGGCTGGCCATCGCGGCCTGGGTGAGTGCGGCGGCTTTCCTGAAGCCTTGCAGGATCGGTCTCAACTGGCTCAGCGTCTTGATGGGGTAGTCCACGACAGGTCTCCGGCCGGCTTCGGCGTGACAACAGGCCAAAGCCTGTAAATGACTCGTACAGTCTATACCCTGTATTTTTCAAATACAAGCTAAAGACTGTTAATGCCGAAGATATGGCCGTTCGGATCGGCGTGACGCGGATAGAACATTTAACGCAACTAACGGTCAACAGCTTCAACCCCTTCTTTCGCTGCTTTGCAGCCATTCCAGACTATTGCCATCAGGTCGCGATCGAGCGTAACTGAACCGATCGAATTTGAATAATTGAAACGTCAATCGCTCTTTATTGATTAATGTAAAAACATTGAAAATTGAGAGGAAAAATAGAAGATCATATTTCACAAAAAAGTGACGAAACTCATATGTAATGCTTCCGGCATATAAAAGATTCGTTCAATAAAGCGATGAGTGTTTACGCGCATTGCATTCCTTTACCCGTTATTCGATCGTCAATTTATTCAATAGCATTGTTGCGCGAAGGGCACGACAGCAGGCTTGGAAATTACAGAAAACTCTGTAGACTCTATGGCGTGCCTGAGGCGCACGCGCGTTAGCAAACCATTTGAATTCGTCGAGAGAATTTCAGGTCTCGCAATAGCTATTTCTCTATTGAACCTGATTCGATGAACCATGCCGACCCGGTGAACCTGAAAAGGAGATTCGACGAGAACGAGACCGATCATTCTTCCAAATAACTCGATCGATGCCGCGGGTATTTCGGCGGCAGGCCGCTGGAGAACATTATTTCCATGGAGTATGTAATGGCAATCAAACCACAATGGCGAACGCTGTTATCTCTGACTTTCCTGTCGCTGGCCGTGATGAGCAACGTCGCGCGCGCGGACAACATTCCAATTGTCACGGGTCAGCAATGGATGGAGTCGTCGCCGGAAGCGAAGAAAGCCTATCTCGTCGGGATTGCCAATCTGATCGAAGTCGAGCGCGCCTATGCCGGCAATGCGGCGAACGCCAGCGACATCGCGCAGCGCTTTGGTAAAGGCATGCAGGGGCAGACGCTCGACAGCGTGCGCGTGGGGCTCGACAACTATTACGCATCCAATCCGACGATGATCCAGCACCCGGTGATCGAGACCCTCTGGTTCCAGATGGTCGTGCCCGGGCTGAAGAAAAACCAATAAGGAGAACGATCATGAAACGACTTGGATGGATCGTGAGCATCGGAACGCTGGTTGCGATGATCGGCTGCACGGACATGAGCCCGCAGGCGCAGGGAACGATGAGCGGCGCCGCGCTCGGCGCCGGCGCGGGAGCGGGGATTGCGGCGATCTCGGGTGGCGATGCCTGGACCGGCGCGATCATCGGCGGTGCGGCGGGCGGTGTGGCCGGCAATATGCGCGGCCGCTAATGGAACGATGAGCAGGGGTGTACGGGACGCGGCATGTATCGCGTCCCGTACTTTATTCATGAACCGGATGGCTTGATCCGATTGAGCGAGTCATCGGGCGAGTCGATCTTTTCCATGCCGCTGAAAGGTGTTCGTTGCATCGGCTCCTTCACAACTTCCCCACGACCTCCCCACGATGAGTGCGGGAATTCCGTGCAGTTTTCCTCGCGTCGAATTCCGGATAGCGCAGCGCGTCGATCTGATCGGCCTGTTTCATTCGCGCTTGCGGCATCGCCGCGCACCTCAGGTCGTTATGCTAATCATCCGGCAGTGCCTGCCGTGCAACGGCCATAGAGTTTGAACGGATGATTAAAAGACCTTAGGATATCCAGACCGGAACGCCGTCGACACGACGGTCTCAGCGTCCGACGCGGACAGCAGTCTGCGTTGCGGTGCAACCTTCATCAAGAGAACACGAATGCTACGCACGTCGCTGAAGGTCATCAAGATAAGTGCATGGGTTGTGATTCTGTCGGCCGTACTCGCACTCGGTCTGCGCGCATGGTACTCGCAGCGCGGTCCGGCGCTGTCGGTCTGGCATACCTATGTGCCGCGCGAAATGACCGCGGAAGAGATGGACACCGGCGACTGGAACGCCTATATGAAAGCGGAAGCGCGCATTTTCGAGGACGTGCGCGTCAATGTCGTCGAAAAGCTGAAGCCGTCCGAGCGCGTTGCGGCAAACCGGTATTACGAGGGCTCGCCGATCTTTCCGCCGCATTTTGCCTACGACTGGAATCACTCATACATACTCGAACCGTCGGGGCCGCCCGTTGGCGCGGTGGTGTTGCTGCATGGCATGACGGATTCGCCGTACAGCTTGCGGCATATCGCACGCAACTATCGTGATCGCGGTTTTGTCGCGATCGGCATCCGCTTGCCGGGGCACGGCACCGTGCCGGCCGGGTTGACCGACGTTCACTGGCAGCAATGGGCCGCGGCCACCCGGCTTGCAGTGCGCGAAGCGCGCCGGCGTATCGGCCCGGACAAGCCGCTCGAACTGGTCGGCTTCTCGAATGGCGGCGCGCTGGCGCTGCAATATGCACTGGATGCGATCGAGAACCCGGCGCTTACGCGTCCGACTCGCGTCATTCTGATTTCACCGATGATCGGCGTGACGCGTTATGCGCGCTTTGCCGGTCTCGCGGGACTGCCGGCGATATTGCCGGCATTCGAGCGCGCCGCATGGCTTGGCATCGTGCCGGAGTTCAATCCGTTCAAGTACAACTCGTTCCCGGTGAATGGCGCGCGGCAGTCGTATCTGCTCACGAGCGTCATTCAGGAGCAGATTGCGAGGCTCGAGCGCGAGAACCGGCTTGCTACGTTGCCGCCGATTCTCACGTTCCAGTCGGTGACCGATTTCACGGTCAGCACGCCCGCGGTGATGTCGTTGCTCTATGACAAGCTTCCCGAGAACGGCAGCGAGGTCGTCCTGTTCGACGTCAATCGCAGCGTGCGTTTCAGGACTTTCCTGCGCGTCGCGTCTTATACGGCGCTGTCGCGGCTGCTGCGCATTGGTCCGCAGAACTATCGCACGACGGTCATCGCCAATGCGTCGCCGGACTCGGCACATATGATCGAGCGCAGCGTCTATGCGGGCGAAGTGCAAACGCGCGTGCAGCCTTTGGACATCGATTATCCTCAGGACATCTTCTCGTTGTCGCACGTCGCGATTCCGTTCCCGATCACCGATGCGTTGTACGGCATTGCGCCGGACGACTCGGAAAACTTCAACGAGAACCTCGGCACACTCGCGCCACGTGGTGAACGCGGCACCTTGATTCTGACGCTCGACTCGATGTTTCGCATCGCGTCGAATCCGTTCTTCCCGTATCTGCTGCAACGTATCGACGAAGGCATCGGCAGGTTGCCGCCGGCGGTCGTCAAATCGCCGCCGCGTACACATGAAACCGCAGCGGGGCAGCCCGAAGATGCTGAGGAAGAACTCAATGCGCTCGAGCAGGCCGGTTCCGGCGAGCCAGAGCCTTGAGCCTTGAAGTGCGGGCGTTTTGAATCGGGCCGGCGGTGAGCGTCGCCAGGTATGATGTGCGTTCCGTGACTTTCGCGTACTCGCCCCGCGCCACACCATGACGTCCAGGCCACCTGTTCCGCCCCGCATGTCCGATGTTGCCCGGCGCGCGGGCGTTTCGAAGATGACCGTCTCGCGTGTGCTCGCGGGACGCAGCGTGTCGCAGACGACTCGCGAGCGGGTCATGAAGGTCATCGACGAACTCGGCTACGTCGCCGATGCGGCGGCGGGCGCGTTGTCGTCGGGACGCTCGGAGTTCGTCGCGGTGCTGGTGCCGTCGCTGTCGAGCTCGAACTTCTCGGACACGGTGCGCGGGCTCAATGCCGCGTTGAGCCCGCACGGTTTGCAGCTCCTGCTCGGCGACACCGACTACCGTCTCGACCAGGAAGAACTGCTCGTGCGTTCGATGCTGCGTCATCAGCCGCGCTGCGTCGCGCTGACGGGCAGCCGGCATACCGAGGCGACGCGCATGCTGTTGCAGCGCGCCGGCATCCCGGTTGTCGAGATGTGGGACTTGCCGGCCGATCCGATCGATACGGCCGTCGGCTTTTCGAACTCGGCGGCGGCGCGCGCGATGCTCCGGCATCTGCATGAACGCGGGTATCGGCGCATCGGTTTTATCGCGGGCGAGAGCGAACGCGACCGACGCGGCCTTGACCGGATGCGCGGTTACGTCGCCGAAATGAAGGCGCTCGGGCTCGGCGCGCCGCGCGTGATCCGGCTCGGCGATTCGCCGATCACCATGAGTCATGGCGCGCCGGCGCTCGGTGCCTTGCTCGAAACGTGGCCCGATACCGAGGCCGTGATGTGCGTGAGCGATATGTCGGCGTTCGGCGCAATCATGGAGTGCCATCGCCGCGGGCTGTCGGTGCCGGACGATATCGCCATCGCCGGTTTCGGCAACTTCGAGGTGTCGTGGTGCTGCCAGCCGACGATGACGACCGTGTCAGTGGACGCATACGGAATCGGCTTGCGGGCGGGCGAGACATTGCTCGCCGCGCTGGCCGATCGCGAGGCCGGGCGTGAGCCGCATAGGAAAGCGGTAAAGATCGACTTCACGGTGATTCCGCGTGAAAGCGCCTGAAAATACCTGAGCCGGTACGCAGGCCGCAGGCGTAGCGGCGCCGTACGGCATCGCCGGGGCTCCTGAATCACGAGGCGCTTTGCAGGGCCACATAAGCAGCCAGGGATATCCCTTGGTTGTTCGGATGCCACGCCACGCGTAACATCGACGAACCTATATGTTACCGGTAACTATACACGCCCAGGTAACCCTCAGGACAGAGAGAAGCATCATGTCAGCATCCAACCCACGCCGGCTGCGCAGCCAGGAATGGTTCGACGATCCCGCGCACGCGGATATGACGGCGCTGTACGTCGAGCGTTTCATGAACTACGGTCTGACGCGCGAAGAACTGCAATCGGGCCGGCCGATCATCGGCATCGCGCAGACGGGCAGTGACCTCGCGCCGTGCAACCGGCATCACATCGAGCTCGCGGCACGCACGAAGGCCGGCATTCGCGACGCGGGCGGCATTCCGATGGAATTTCCGGTACATCCGCTCGCCGAGCAGAGCCGTCGGCCGACCGCCGCGCTCGACCGCAATCTCGCGTATCTGGGCCTCGTCGAAATCCTGCATGGTTTCCCGCTCGACGGCGTGGTGCTGACCACCGGCTGCGACAAGACCACGCCCGCCTGCCTGATGGCGGCGGCCACCGTCGACATGCCGGCGATCGTGCTGTCCGGCGGCCCGATGCTCGATGGCTGGCACGACGGCAAGCGCATCGGGTCGGGCACCGTGATCTGGCATGCGCGCAATCTGCTCGCGGCCGGCGAGATCGACTACGAAGGCTTCATGGAGTTGACCACGGCGTCCTCGCCGTCGATCGGCCATTGCAACACGATGGGCACGGCCTTGTCGATGAACAGCCTTGCCGAAGCGCTCGGCATGTCGCTGCCCGGCTGCGCGAGCATTCCGGCCGCGTACCGCGAGCGCGGCCAGATGGCCTACGTGACCGGCAAGCGCATTGTCGATCTGGTGCGCGAGGATGTGCGGCCGTCGCGGATCATGACGAAGCAAGCCTTTGAAAACGCGATCGTGGTCGCGTCGGCGCTCGGTGCGTCGACCAACTGTCCGCCGCACCTGATCGCGATCGCGCGGCACATGGGCGTCGAACTGAGTCTCGACGACTGGCAGCGAGTCGGTGAACAGGTGCCGCTGATCGTCAACTGCATGCCCGCTGGCGAATATCTCGGGGAGAGCTTCCATCGCGCCGGCGGCGTGCCGGCCGTGATGCGCGAGCTTGCGAAGGGCGGCCTCGTGCACGAGCAATGCCTGACCGTGTCGGGCCGCACGATGGGCGAGATCGCAGCGGCCGCGTCCACGCCGGATCGCGAGGTCATCAGGACGACGGACGATCCGCTCAAGCACGGCGCGGGCTTCATGGTGCTGTCGGGCAACTTCTTCGACAGCGCGATCATGAAGATGTCGGTGGTCGGCGAGGCGTTCCGCAAGACCTACCTGAGCGAGCCCGGCGCGGAAAACAGCTTCGAGGCACGCGCGATCGTGTTCGACGGTCCCGAGGACTATCACGCGCGCATCAACGATCCGTCGCTCGCGATCGACGAGCGTTGCATTCTCGTGATTCGCGGTGCGGGCACGGTCGGCTATCCGGGCAGCGCCGAGGTCGTCAACATGGCACCGCCGGCGGCGCTCGTGCGCGAGGGCATCACTTCGCTGCCGACGCTCGGCGACGGACGTCAGAGCGGCACGTCCGCGAGTCCGTCGATTCTGAACATGTCGCCGGAAGCGGCGGTGGGCGGCGGCCTCGCGTTGCTGCGCACGAACGACCGCATTCATGTCGATCTGAATTCGCGCCGCGTCGACGTGCTGGTCGACGAAGCAGAACTCGCGCGACGCCGCGAAACCATGCAGTTCGAGATTCCGCCCGCGCAAACGCCGTGGCAGGAGTTGTATCGCAAGACGGTCGGCCAGCTTTCGACCGGCGGCTGTCTCGAACCGGCAACGCTCTATCTGAAGGTGATTGCCGAGCGTGGCAATCCGCGGCATTCGCATTGACATGCAGGTGACAAGACCGGGCTTCGCAGGCGATGCGACGTCCGGTCTTGCCCGTTTCCCCACTTATCCGAAAGAGCCCGTTCCATGTCCGCAACGTCCCCTTCCCGCTTTCTTCCTGGCGACCTGAACGACGCGTTGCTCGTCGGCCGCGTGTGGCGCAAGACCGAACAGCACGAAGGACCCTGCGTGGTCGTCGTGCGCGGCGGCGAGGTGTTCGACATCACTGCGGCGGTGTCGACCACCGCGGATCTGTTCGAGCGCGACGATGCCGCGCAGTTTACGCGCAGCACGCCGGGCATATCGCTCGGGCCGGTCGCGCAGCTGATCGAGGCGAATCTGGCTGGCGCCGGCGTGCCGGCCGTGCGTTTGCTCGCGCCGTGCGACGTGCAGGCGATCAAGGCCTGCGGCGTCACGTTCGCGGTCAGCCTGATCGAGCGTGTGATCGAGGAACAGGCGGGCGGCGATCCGGCGAGGGCAACGGAAGTGCGCGAGACGATAGCGCAGACGATCGGCACGGACCTGTCGAAGATCAGGCCAGGCTCGGAAGCCGCGATGAAGCTGAAGGCCGAACTCGAACGGCGCAATGCGTGGTCGCAATACATGGAAGTCGGAATTGGTCCGGATGCCGAAGTATTTTCCAAGTCGCAGCCGATGTCGGCGGTTGGCTTCGGCGCGGACGTCGGCCTGCTCGCCGCGTCGGTGTGGAACAACCCGGAACCGGAGATCGTGCTCGCGGTGAATAGCCGCGGCGGCATCGTCGGCGCGGCACTCGGCAACGACGTGAACCTGCGCGACATCGAGGGCCGCTCGGCGCTGCTGCTCGGCAAGTGCAAGGACAACAACGGCTCGTGCGCGATCGGCCCGTTCGTGCGTCTGTTCGACGACACGTTCTCGCTCGACTCGGTGCGCAGCGCGAGCGTGTCGCTGCGTGTCGAAGGCGCCGACGACGACTTCGTGCTCGACGGCGTAAGCCATATGAGCGAGATCAGCCGCGACCCGGCCGACCTCGTCGCGCAAACCTGCGGCCGCCATCACCAGTATCCGGACGGTTTTATGCTGTTCCTCGGCACGATGTTCTCGCCGATCAAGGACCGCGACGCGCCCGGCGGCGGCTTCACGCATCACCTCGGTGATCGCGTGACGATCTCGACGCCGCAACTCGGCGCGCTGATCAACACCGTGCGCCTCTCGACGGAAATCGAACCGTGGACGTTCGGCGTGCGGGCGCTGTATCGCAATCTCGCGGTCCGTGGTCTGCTGGGTGCCGCGTGACGCCGTTGTCGCGAGTTTGAATATCGACGGCGCGAGCTCTTCGCGCCATGAACCCTCGTCGCGGTGCGGCGAGGGACTGCCAGCCTGTCGCCAGACTCACCCGTGCAATCAGCGCCGGTGACGGCCGATGGCGAATCATGACGGCACTCGCCGTCGCTCGCTGTTTCCGCCTGTCTGCAATGTCGAATGCGCCTGTCTGTGCAGACAGGTCGCCGACATCGACCAGGGCGTGGTGCAGATCACGCATACAGCCGATGCGCCCGCATCGAACCTGCCCGCCGGCGCGGTAGCTGTCGTCAACGGCGTGCCGGTGGCGCGCAGCGAACTCGACGACGCCGTGCGGACGGTCACGGCAAAGACCGGGCAGCCCGACACACCGCAATTGCGCCAGCTGCTCGGCAGCGGGCTGGTGGCGCGCGAGGTGCTGCGGCAGAACGCGGAGAAGGCCCACTACGATCAGAAGCCGGAAGTGCGGCAGGCGCCGGCGGCGGCGAAGGTCAGCACCGAGATCCAGTTGTATCTGAAGGACAGCATTCACCCCGAGGCGGTCACGGACGCTCAGGTGAGGGCGCGTTACGACGCCATCGTCGCTTCGCTCGGCAAGGACGAGTTCAAGCCGCGCATCATCACCGTGGGCGACGATGCGACCGCGAAAAAGGTCGTCGATAAATTGAAGGCGGGCCAGCCATTCGAGGCCCTGGCGAAAGAGTACAGCGTGGCGCCGAGCAAGGAGAGCGGCGGCGAGATGCCGTGGGTCAGTTTCCCGGTGCCGGTGACCGAGGGCAGGACGCAGGGTTTGCCGGTGGCGCTTGCGCAGACCATCGCGCAGTTGCCGGTGGGCGGAATGACGCCGCAGCCGTTCCAGGTGGGCAATGTCTGGACGATCGTCAAGCTCGACGCGAAGCGCCCGACACAGGTTCCGGCGTTCGACCAGGCGCAGGGGATGCTGCGTCAGCAGTTGGAGACGCTCGCGCTGCAGAAGGCCGCCACCGACTTCACCGCCGCGCAGATCAAGGGCGCCAGCATCCAGCCGTGACAGGACGCAGCCATACAGGGTGCTGCTAATGAGGCGTGCGAGGCATGCGGGTTCAAGGCCGCCCTGAAACGGAACTGGCCCGCCATCGCATTCAACCGCGATGGCGGGCCAGCAGGGGAAACGGTCGAAGCACTAACGGCAGAGCGCTCCGACAGGTACGGCTACAGCCATTCTTCTTTCCGGCTACCGGACAGATTACTGATGGCTTACTGGGCTGCGTGGCCTTGCTGCGACGAACCGCTGTTCACACCGCCAACTGCGCTGTTTTGCGCGGCAACGCGAGCTTCGGCAGCCTGGATGTTGCCCGGATATTCATTCGGGTTCGACAGTGCCGGGTTGTAACCTGCCTTTTCGATCTGGATCAGCTCTTCGCGGACTTGTGCGCGGGTCACGGGCTGGTTCGATTGAGCGAAAACAGCGACCGGAGCAGCAAGAGTAGCGGCGATAACCACAGCTTGAATGAGCGATTTCATGACCTACCTCCAAATTTATCTTGTTCGGCTGCGAACTGGTTTGTCTGCAGCGATGAAGGCAGTTTAGGGGAACGGAACACTAGGGTAAATACCTAATTCACAAACTCACTGTTTCGAAAACTGGAATAATTTTGAGATAGCTAGGCCTGCAACCGTCAATCTTCGAAGCAACAAACAGGCGATAAGCGGGGTTGCGATCGTCACGTGATGACGGCATGAAGATCACGAGCGCGGCGTGGCCATACCTCCCGACTACGTCCGGGCCCCGGTCAGCCCCGTGCTCGCGAAATAGATCACGAGAAAATAGAGCAGCACGTAAAGCGCGTAAGTCTGTCCGTTACCGGTATAGATGCGGCGTATCCGGGCCGCCGCGGCGAGCGCGAAATGTGCCGCGCCGCGCCAGAACATCTGCGCGAACGGCGGCACCGTGCGGCCCAGCAGCGGCCGATAGAAGTGGTAGAAATCGGGCGCATTGCGCGCGTTGCCGCGCCGGTTGCGATAGAACAGCACGCCGAGTCCGAGCACGATCGCGGACACGATCAGCACGACGATCACGACCGGCGTCGGGTTCCAGAATCCGTAGATGCTTTCGAGCGACATGCCGCCCCACACGAGCGTCGCCGCGAACCGCGGGTCGATTGCGGCGGAGACCGGCTCGATCAGCAGCTTCGGAAAGAACGACAGAACGACAATGCCGACCACCAGCAGGAACTGCGGCACGAGCAGCATGACCGGCGCCTCGCGGACCGCGGGCCGTTGCGGCGAACGCGCACCGAGAAAGATGCCGTTGAGCAGGCGCAGCATGTAGAGAAAGCCGGCGCACGTGACGATCAGTCCGCACACGGCGAGCCCGTATCGAAGCCGCGATACGCAATCAGAATGCCGGTCACGATGTTCGGCGCGCCGAGTTCGAGCGGCCCGCGCATGACATAGTGCGCGGCGAGCGGGCGCAGTGCCTGCCATTCCGTGTAGCCGCCGACGATGCGCCAGAACACCAGCGCGAACAGCACGACGGTCAGTGCGGCGGCGGCGCGACGCATCATGATTCCGCTTCCCTTGCGGCGCGCCCGGCTTCGTCGGCAAGCACGTCGATCATCGTGGCCGAAGCCATCGGCGTGCGGATCAGCCATGCCGCGCGCGACAGCGCATGCGAGGACACCGGGTTCGTTACCAGCACGAAGTAAATGACGAGAATCAGGCGGAACGTCCAGTCCGGGTGATAGAACGCGAGACCGATCAGCACGAGCATGTTGCCGAGCGTCGATGCCTTGGTGCCGGCCTGGATGCGCGTATACGCGTCCGGCATGCGCAGCAGGCCGAGACCCGCGGAGAACAGAAAGACGGCGCCCACGAGGATGAACACGCTGCCGACCAGTTCGAACATGCGCTAGCCCTTCTGATAGCCGGTTTTGCGGATCGCGTAGAGAAAGATGAAGGTCGCGAGCCCCGAGCCGATGGCAGCCTCCGCCATTGCGACGTCGGGCGCGGCGAGCAGCAGAAAGGCCAGCGCGGCGAACAGGCTCGCCAGCCCCGAACTCACCATCGCGGCCATCAGGTTTTTCAGGCAGACCGCGAGCAGGCCGCTCGCGAGAATGCTGGCGCATATCAGCAGCAGGAGCAGGTCGAACATGGCTCACAGCCCTCTTTCGAGAAAGCGTGCAATCGCGAGCACGGCGAGAAAGCTCAGGAGACCGTAGACGAGCGCGACGTCGATATAGACGAAACGGCCCGAGGTCTGCGCGTAAAGCGCGATCAGCGAGATCGAGATAACCGTGAGCATGTCGATGGCGACGACCCGGTCGATTAGCGTCTTGCCGAGCACGAGGCGGATCACGCCGAACAGGATCGCGAAGAAGATCAGCACCGAGGCGATCTGCAACATGATCTCAGCCAAAGACTTTCTCCAGATGTCGTTCGAAAGGAGTGACAAGTATTTGAGTGGCTGAGTCGATATCGGTCGTCTTCACGTCGAGCCAATGAACGAACACGATGTCGTCGCGGATGTCCATGACGAGCGAACCGGGCGTCAGGGCAATCGAGTTCGCCAGCGCGAGCCGGCCGAGCGGCGACGCCAGACGCGTGCGCACCTTGACGATGCCGGGGTGAATGTCGATACGCGGCGAGTAGACGTACGCCATCATGTTGAGATTCGCGCGCACGAGTTCGACGAGAAACGTCGCGCTATAGGCAACGAAGTGATAGAGCGTGCCGGGCCTGATGCGAAGACGGCGCCATGCTTCGCTCGACGAGGCGAAGACATGGGCGATGACGCATGTAATGGCAAGACCGACGAGCGTGGGCTCGATCGCAAGCGACGCATTGGCGATCATCCAGATCGCGAACAGGACGGCCCAGAGGCCGGGCATCCCCCGAGGAACAAACGACGACACCGGTTTTCCGTTGTGCGAGGCCACGTCATCCGATCCTTGAAAAGGCGCTGCCGAAAATTCTAGGTGACAACGTAGGGCAAAGCAACCGAAGCGGCGCCGCGTGAAGAGTTCACAAGTGTGTATTGCGTGCATGCCGGGAGCTTGGCCGAACGGCAGGAATACGACGTGAATAGCGCAATCGCATGGTTCGACGAGCGACCGCCGGTTGACGCTGATCTGCCTTCAGGCAAGGCAAAAAATGAAGCGGGACGATTTATCCGTACCGCGAATCGGATCGAACAGGCACGCGCTTGCAAGGTGATCTGAACGACATTGCCGTGTCATTGAGTGGGCGACCCGGAGACGACCCGGAGAACGTCAGGCGCTCTGCCGCCACGCATGGGCGAGTCTCGCGGTTCCCTCGACGATCTGCGCTTCCGTCACGTTGCCAAATCCGAAGACCATGATGTCCGATGCGGCTCCCGTCATCGAAAAGCGCTGGCCTTCGTAGACTCCGATACCCGCGTCACGGGCAATCCGGCATAGCGGCGCGGCACCCTGCGGCCCGCGAACGCGTGCCGCCACGTGCATCCCGCAGCGCGAAGCCAGCGGACTGAGCCATGCGCCGAGCGTGCGTTCCAGTTCCCTGAGCAGAACCGCGCGGCGTCGGCCATATTCGGCGCGCATGCGATGCAGATGCGTCGCGAAGTCACCGCTCGCCATGACCGTCAGCAGCGCATTCTGCAGATAGGTGGAGCTTTGCCGATCGGCGATCCAGCGCGCGTGCCGCAGCGGATCGCGCAACCAGCGAGGCGCGACGATGTAGCCGAGCCGCAGTCCCGGCGCCAGGATCTTCGAGAGCGAGCCCACGTAGATCACGCGTTCGTGCGAGTCGAACGATTGCAGGCTCGGCGCGGGCGCGGTGCCTTGATAGTACTCGCAGTCGTAGTCGTCCTCGATCACGAAGAACGGCGCGCGCGCGGCGCGTGCGAGCAGCCGTTCGCGCCGCGCCGGCGACATCGCCACGCCGAGCGGAAACTGATGATTCGGCGTGCAGACGACGCCGGCCACGCCATCCGGAATCGCGTCGACGACAAGGCCGTCGTCGTCGACCGGCACCGGCAGCGCATCGGCGCCCGCGAGCCGCGCGAGATGCACGGCCACCGGATAGCCGGGGTCCTCGACCGCGAGCGTGCGGTCGGGGTCGAGCAGCAACCGGCACAGCAGATCGAGCGACTGATGCGAGCCGCTCGTGATGACGATGTCGTCGGCCGTGCAACGCACCGCTCGCGACTGGCGCAGATAGGCGGCAAGCCGTTCACGCAGACGCGCCTCGCCGGCCGCGTCGCCGTACGCGGCGAGCGGGGCGGCGCGTGCGTCTCCGTCGAGCGCGCCTGGCCGCCGGTAGCGAAAGAGCCGCTCCGCCCCCGACGAAACGGCACCGAGCCGGAAGTCGATCGATAGCGCGTGAACCGGCAGCAGCCCTTCCGCGGCGGGCAGCCGTGCGGCCCAGGCGGACAGCGCGGGCGTGGGGCGGGCGGGCGCGGCGGTAGCGGATACGTCGTGCGGCGTGTCCGCGCCGGGTTCGCCATCGCGAACGGACGGCCTTGGCACGTCGCGCACGAAGAGCCCCGTGCCGGTGCGCGCTTCGAGCCAGCCTTCCGCCACGAGCGCCGAGGTGGCTTCGCGGATCGTGTTGCGCGGAACACCCAGTTCGATGGCCCAGATGCGCGAAGCGGGCAGCCGCTGTCCCGGCTGAAGACGCCCGTCGCGCAGCGCCGCATAAATGCCTTCGTAGACGCGCTGCTGCAGCGTGCCGTGCTGACCCAGCTCAATCAGAAAATCGATCACAGTCCCTTCCATGTTGCCTATATGGTGACCGCGCGGTGACCCACGCTGCGACCGTCGCAGCGCCCGTCGCAGCGCCCGTCGCGAGGAAAACAGGCGAGCCGGTGCAGCCGTTGGCCCAATTCGCACCATCCTTTATGGCCCACGCGCGAGCCCGTCCGATCCTATACTCGGCAGGCGGCGCGCAGCGCGTATGACGGTGAATTCTACGTGCGCGCCGTTTGCCGCGCATGGCTCGCCCTGACGGCGGGATTGTCGTTGAAATGGTTTTGCCAGGAGAAAAGAATGGCCAGCAGGAAAGTGTTCGTGGCGGGGGCGACGGGAGCGATTGGCCAGGCGTTGGTGCCGATGCTCGTCGAGGCCGGTTACGCCGTGTACGGCAGCACGCGCCAGGCGGCGCGGGCGCCGCTGCTCGAAGCGCTCGGCGCGACGCCGGTCGTGCTCGACGTATTCGACGCGCACGCGCTCGACGAGGCGTTCGCGCGCATCGTGCCCGATAGCGTGATCCACCAGCTCACCGATCTTCCCGCGGGGCTCAACCCGACACTGATGCGCGAGGCCGTGGGGCGCAACACTCGTGTCCGCGACGAGGGCACGCGCAATCTGGTCGCGGCGGCCGTCGCCGTGAAGGCGGCGCGCCTCGTCGCCCAGAGTATCGCGTGGGCGTATCGCGCCGGCCCGATGCCGTTCGACGAGACCGCTCCGCTCGACGTCGACACGCAGGGCGACCGTCATGTCACCATCAACGGCGTGGTTTCGCTGGAGCGTCAGGTGCTGGCGGCGCCGCTCGTCGGCACGGTGCTGCGCTACGGGCAACTGTACGGACCCGGCACGGGCGCGGAGCAGGCCACGGGCGTCAGCCCGGTCCACGTCGTCGACGCGGCGCGGGCCGCGTGCCTCGCCCTCAAGCGATCGGAAGGCGGCATCTACAACATCGCCGAAGACAACCCCGCCGTCTCGACCGGCAAGGCGAAACGCGAGTTGGGCTGGCATCCGTCGAAGGATGCGCGGGCCGGGCATCCCGCTCCGACGAACCTTGCATGACGGTGCCGTTCCTGAAGATGCACGCGAACGGCGACGACTTCGTGATCGTCGACAGGCGCGGGCAGGACGACCCGATCACGGGCGAGATGGCGCGCCGACTCGGGAGCCGGCAGCGGGGCATCGGCTTCAATCAGCTCGTGGTCGTGCTTGATTGCGACGATGCCGCGGCCCGCCTCGTGTTCTGGAATGCGGATGGCTCCGCGCTCGACACCTGCGGCAGCGCCACGCGCGGCGTCGCCGATCTGCTGATGCGCGAGCGCGGCCTGGCGTCGGTCGTGCTGCGCACGACGCGCGGCCTGCTCACCTGCGTCCGGCACGCGCAGCGAGGTGTGTCGGTGGAGATGGGCGCACCGCTGCTGGACTGGCGCGACATTCCGCTGGCGTGGGCCGTGGATACGATCCGTTTGCCGCTCGAAGGCGATCCCGTCGCCTGCAGCATGGGCAATCCGCATTGCACTTTTTTCGTCGACGATCTTTCGGTCGTAGACGTCGGCGCGCTCGGTCCGCGGATCGAAGCGCATCCGCTTTTCCCAGGCGGACAAATGTCCACTTCGTTCAGGTAATCGACCGCAACCGCATCCGGCTGCGTATCTGGGAGCGCGGCGGCGGCATTCCGCTCGGCTCGGGTTCGTGCGCGTGCGGCGCGGCGGTCGGCGGTATCCGGCGTGGGCTGCTGAACGACACCGTCGAGGTGGAATGCGACGGCGGGCCGGTCACGGTGCAATGGGACGGGCGGGGTGGCGTCGTGCTGACCGGTCCGGTCGAGCCGGTGTTCCACGGTATGCTCTGATTTGCGATGAGGGCGGCGCTCACATGCAGCGCTGCAACGCTTCGACTTCAGAGGAGAACACGATGGCCTACGGTAAGCACACGTATCGCGTGACGGTCGACTGGACCGGCAACAAGGGCAGCGGCACGTCGGGATATCGCGACTATGGCCGTGACCATACGATTCGCGCGGGCGCGAAGCCCGATATCGCAGGCTCGGCCGACGCCGCGTTTCTCGGCGACGCGGCGCGCTGGAATCCCGAAGATTTGCTGGTAGCCGCGGCCTCGGCTTGCCATAAGCTGTGGTATCTGCATCTGTGCGCGGATGTGGGTGTCTGTGTGCTGGCGTATGCGGACGAGGCGGACGGCACGATGATGGACGACCCCGAACAGGGGCGTTTCACGCAGATCGTCCTGCGCCCGCGCGTGACGATTCGAGCCGGCGACGACGGCAGCCTCGCGGAAGCATTGCATCATGTTGCGCATCAGAAGTGCTATATCGCGAACTCGGTCAATTTTCCGATTCGATGCGAGCCGGTGATCGAGCAGGCGGCGTCCTGAGCTTCGCGCACGTTTTTCCGCTTCAGAGGCTTCGGTAGCCTCTCCTCATACTCCCCTCAACCCGACACCCGGTCATGGCGCGAAGAAGCGCTTCGTGGCACGCTGGCGTGTCGGGATCGATGCCCCACCTCCGCACGTCGGCACCCTCTGCCAGATCCGCTGACGCCTGTCCCGGACGTTCTTCCCGATCCCCATCTTTTCCTGCTCCGGCGGGACGTTGCAGCCCCCGGCGGCGAGCCGGACCTTCTCCTTTCATCCCCACGAAACCCGCGTCGCCCATCCCCCAACGTCTCCTGTCAGGGAATGCGTTTGCTTGACACCTGAGACATTTATTTTAAAATATAGAATAAATAATTCCGAAATATGGAATAAATTGTCGGGGAGAGTGATCTGTATAACGGTCATGACGAAGTGTGCTCGCACCGTGCATCCCGCGCGACGGGGCATTTTTTTGGAGAAGGCAATGCTGAAAGGATTAACGCAAGCGCAGGTCGACAAATACAACGACAACGGTTTCCTGTATCCGCTGGACGTGTTCAGCAAGGAGCAGGCGAAGGGTTATCTGGATCAGCTGGAAGCATTCGAGGCCAGCCAGAACCAGCAGAACAAGGCGCAGGGTTTCACGCCGCGCAAAGGTAAGGGTTTCAACTTCAAGCCGCATCTGCTGTTTCGCTGGGTCGACGAAATTGTTCATAACCCGATCATTCTCGATTACGTGGAAGATCTGATCGGGCCTGATATCCGGCTCTTCAATATGGCGGTGTGGCCCAAGGATGCTCATGATCCGGCCTACGTCAGCTGGCACCAGGACGCGACCTACTTCGGGCTGGACCCTTCCACGCAGGTTGCGGTCTGGATCGCACTGGCCGATGCGCCGATCGAGTCCGGCTGCATGGAGGTCGTGCCGGGCTCGCATAAGCTGGGACAGCTGCATCACGCGGAGGTCAAGTCCGACAATATTCTGCTGTCGCGCGGGCAGACCATCGACGTGCCGTACGACAAGTCTCGTACTGAATTCATGCCGGTCAAGGCAGGTCAGTGCTCGCTGCACGATACGTTTCTGATTCACGCATCGGGTCCGAACGAGTCCGATTTTCGGCGTGTCGGCATGGCGCTGAGCTACATCCCGGCTTCGTCGCGATGCAAGAGCGATGTCAGGCTGAGCGCCATGCTGATGCGTGGCGAAGACAGGTACGGCAATTTCGACGACGAGCCGCGTCCGAAGGTCGACTATGGCGAAGCGGAACAGGCGGCGCATCAGTTCTCGCTGGGCCGCTTCCAGGAACTGAACGCCGAGCAGGCGAAGCGCTATTGAGCTTGCACCGGGACCAGCCTCTCTTGCTCTCCCGAGGCTGGGAACCCGCTTACACGGTTGCGCCGGACGACCTCTTCTCGTGCTATGCCAGCGCTTGCTGACGATCCGCTGCCTGCTGCCGGCGATGGATCGCCGAGAAGCACCAGCACAGGAATACGGCAAAAGCGAAAATCCCCGACAGGATATAAAGCATCAGCGCAAAACCACCCGATACGTCGCGTGTCCAGCCGATAAACCCGGGCAGCACGATACCGCTGATATTGCCGAAGGAATTGACGAACGCGATCGCCGCTGCGGCGGCGAGGCCGGTCATGAAGGTCTGGGGCACTGTGAAGAAAACCGGGAACGTCGCGAAGATGCCCATGCACGCCATGCTGAGACCGATCACGGCGACAAACGGCGTCTGCAAGAAAGTCGCCGCGATCAGGAAGCCGACGGCGCTGAAGGCCGCGGGAATCGCCACATAGCGTATGCCCCCATGATGACGGTCCGCCTGGCGCGACCACCAGACTGTCGCGATCGCGGCCAGCAGATAGGGAATGGCCGTCACGACGCCTACCTGAACCGTACCGAGGCCGAAATCCTTGATGACCTGGGGAAGGAAGAACCCGGACCCGGACGAGCCGCAGATCAGACAGAACAGCAGCAATGCCAGGATCAGCACGCGCGGGGTCATGAAGCCTTCCATCAGCGAAAACTTATGCACGGCCTCGGTTTCCTTGCGCTCGGCTTCGAGCACCGCTTCGAGGGCGGATCGCTCGGCGGCGCTCAGCCATTTTGCGTCCGCGGGCCGCGAGGGCAGCAGCCACAGGCAGGCAATGCCAAGCAGTACCGAGGGTAAGCCTTCGAGCAGGAACAGCCATTTCCAGCCCTGCATGCCCAGCACATGATCGGTGTAGTTCAGGATCACGGCGGAAATGGGCGAGCCCACGACGCCGGCCAATGGCATGGCCACCGCAAACATGCCCAGGGCTCCGGCCCGGGTCGACCTCGGGAACCATTGCGTCAGATAAACGACGATGCCGGGGAAAAAGCCCGCTTCGGCCACACCCAGCAGAAATCGCAGAACCGCCATGCTGGTCTCACCCTGCACGAGGACCATGGCGGACGACAGCACGCCCCACGAAATCATGATGCGGGCGATCCAGTAACGCGCGCCGACTTTGCCTAGAACGATGTTGCTCGGAACCTCGAAAAGGATATAGCCCACGAAGAACATGGAAGCGGCAAATCCATAGGCCGCCATGGATAAACCCAGATCCTTGTTCATCGTGAGCGAAGCGATGCCCACATTGAAGCGGTCGAGATAGGCAAAGAAATACAGAACCAGCAGGAACGGAACCAGCTTGCGGGCGACCTTCGAGGTGGTCGCGCTGACCAGCCGGTTCGAGGCAGTCGTAGATGCGGCTTGCGAAAATGACTGTGACATTGTCCCTACTCCTTTCCTGGTGAGTTTTCTTGCACAGCATTTAACGGCGACGATGCCCGATCGCCGCGGGAGCGCGATACACGAACTCCCGCGCGCTAACGCTTCAATACTTGGCGGCCTGCTCGTCGAGTCCTCGCTGGAAGCGGGCAACCGCTTCCTGATGAAAGGCCTGCTCCGCTTCGCCGTTGTTCACGCGCGGACGCGGTTCGTCGTCGTAATAGCCGAATGTGTCCTCGCCGCGCACGAGCATGGCCGTCAGACGCGTCGAGCCGACATTGCGCGCGTGCGTCGGGATGTAGCTGAAGCCGAGCCCCACTCGCCGGTGATCCGACTGGTTCGGACCGGATGCGTGGATCAGATAGGTGTCGTGTATCGAGAATTGTCCGGGTTTGACCGGCATGAAGGCGGTCTTGCTGCGATCGTAGTCGACGTCGATCGTCTGGCCTTTCGACAACAGAATGTCTTTGGACGGCACTTCGCCGTGATGCAGCTGGCCGAGCTTGTGCGATCCGGGCACGACTTCCATGCAGCCCGCTTCGATCGACGCATCGGTCAGCGCGACCCAGATCGTGACCTGCGTGCTGGGCTCCAGCCCGAAGTAGGTCGAATCCTGATGCCAGGACACATAAGCCGGGTCATGCGCTTTCTTGGGCCACACGGCGAGATTGAATAGCAGGATGTCCGGGCCGATCAGGTCTTCCACGGCGTCGAGCACGGCCGGGTGACGGCCGATTTCGTCCACCCACGGAAAGAGCAGATGCGGTTTGAAATTGAAGCCCTTGCCCATCTGCTGGTTGCGGGTTGCCTCGAATGCTTCGAGTTGCTGAAGATAGTTCGCGGCCTGATCGGCCGGAAAGGCGTCGACCGGGCTGACGTAGCCGAAGTCGCGGTAGTGCTGGATCTGTGCGTCGCTAAGTTTCTTGCCCATGATGCAAAGTGTCCTTCAATGACTGTTGATGTTGCGCAATGCGCGGGCCGGATACGGCCCGCGTGCGCTCAGGTGGCGGACCAGCCGCCGTCCACGAAAAGCCAGCTGCCAGTGGTGAACGAGGAATCGTCGCTGGCGAGAAAGAGGGCCGCGCGCGAGGTTTCTTCCACGCGCCCGAAGCGCTTCATCGCATGGCGGTTCTGCCAGCGCGTGCGGGTCGCGTCCGGATCGGCGCTGCGTCCGATCGAGGTACGCGACATCGGCGTGTCGATCACGCCGGGCATCAGCGCGTTCACGCGGATACCCTGCGATGCGTAGTCCACCGCCATCGTCTTCGCGAGTGTGGCGACCGCGCCCTTGCTCGCGACATACGAGGCGTTGCCGCCGCCGCTCGACGCCACCAGTTGCGAGCCGACGAAGACGATCGAGCCGCGCTGCCGCGCGAGCATCGTCGGCAGGACGGCGCGGGCCCATAGAAAGCAGCCCTTTACGTTGATGTCGAACACGCGATCCCACGTCGCCTCGTCCAGTTCGTCGACGCGTCCGCCCGGCGAGATCGCCGAACAGGTCAGCAATACGTCGACGTGCTGCCAGCACGACAGCACGCGTGCGACGCCGGCTTGCACCGCTTCGGCATCGGCGACATTCGCGCAGATCGCGAGCGCTTCTCCGCCTGCTTCGGTAATCTCGCGCTCGACGCTCGCGAGCGCATCGCCGTTCAGATCGACGAGCGCGACCTTCGCGCCTTCGCGCGCGAAGGTGCGGGCCGCATCCGCGCCGATGCCGGACGCCGCGCCGGTGACGATGGCGACCTTGTCGGCGAGTTTCATCGCGTCCCCTCTCTTGCGCCCTCGCGCCACGGGTAGTCGTCGCCGGGAATCGTGCCTTGCGGCAGCGAACAGCAGTGGTCGTAGATTGCGCCGGGGCGCGTGAGCCACACGCGGTCGAACAGGGGATGCGAGACGATGTGCTGCAACGCGCGGTGCAACGCACGCAAACGGAACGGCTGACCGACCACCATGGTGTGCAGCGCGATGCCGCAGACGAGCGGCTGCTTTTCGGATTGCTCGATCATTTCGTCAAACTGATCGATGATCGACTGGGCGAACGCTTCGCCGGTCTGCTTCTGCACGACGACCTGCGGCGAGTCGTTGATTTCGAGCGGATAGGGCAGCGACATCAGGCGGCCGTTGCGCGTGCGCATCCAGATCGGCTGGTCGTCGAACGGCCAGTCCATCGCGAAACGGAAGCCGGTTTCGTCGAGAAGATCGGCCGTGACGTGAGATTGCGACATCCACGGCGCCATCCAGCCGCGCGGCGCGGTGCCGCTGTCGGTGCGGATCTTGTCGTGGATATAGGCGAGAAAACGCGCCTCGTCTTCTTCCCACATGTCGCCCTGCTTCTCGGCGTTGGTGCGCCCGTGGCCGATGATTTCATCGCCGCGCGCCTTGATGGCTTCGAGAATGTCCGGCGCGTAATCGAACACGGTCGTATTGATCAGATGGCACGCGGGCAGCTTCATCTCGTCGAAGAGATCGAAGAGCCGCCACACGCCGACGCGGTTGCCGTAGTCGAGCCAGCTGAACGTGCGAGGATCGGGCGGCACCTGCTGCGTCGAAATCGCATGGCGCATGCCGTGGCCGAACGAGAAGTGTTCGATGTTGATGCCGAAGTAGAGCGCAAGACGCTTGCCGCCCGGCCAGCTGTAGTCCTTGCGGTTGTTGATCGCGCTGTATTCGTAACGGTTGTGATGGGGCAGTTTCAGCATGAGTTCTCCTTTCATGTTGGGGCGACGGATAGTCTTCTCAGTGCGTGGCGAACAGTTCGCGCAATCCGCCGGTGTCGTAGCCGAGCGCGATGCCGAGCATCAGCAGAATCCGGCATTTCTGAGGCGTGAGATCGCTGCCGGCGACGATGCCGTGTTCGGCGAGCCAGCGTCGCGCGGGAATCATTCCGCTGTGTGCGCGGCTTGTCTGCACGACGGCGACGCCGCGCTCGCGTGCGCGCAGCAGCGCCTTGCGTTCGGCCGGCGAGGGCAGGCCCGGCGCGAGACCGGCGCACACGATGCCGCGTGCTCCCGCGTCGCACGACGCGTCGATCAGCGCGCCGTCGTTGCCCGCGACCGAGTACACGACGTCCACGCGCGGCAGCGGCGCGTCGGCCGTCCATGCGGCGGGTGCGCTATCCGGCGCGTGACGGCGCAGCGAGCGGCGTGCGAAATACGCGCCGTCTCCTTCGACGTAGCCGAGCGGACCATAAAGCGGCGACGCGAACGTCTGCAGCCGGTAGTTCGACGTCTTGACGACATCGCGCGCGCTGTGGATTTCGTCGTTGAGCACGACCAGCACGCCATGACCGCGCGCATCGGCCGAGCCGGCCACACGCAGCGCGGCCAGCAGGTTCATGGCGGCGTCGCTGGACAGCACGTTCAGCGGACGCTGCGAGCCCACCAGCACGACCGGTGTCGCGGTACGCAGCGTCATGTGCAGGAAGAACGCGGTTTCTTCGATCGTGGCCGTGCCATGCAGCACGACGACGCCCTGTACGGTCGGCGCGACCGCCTCGATGGCGGCGCGCAAATCCTGCCATTCCGCGGGACCGAATGCGGACGAGCCGGTTGCGCGGAACGGCACGGCGCGGATGCGCGCAAAGCGCTGCGCGAGCGGGACGCGTTCGAGTACCGCGGCCACGTCGAGCCGTTCGCCTGTTTCCGGATAGTCGATCGTGTCGAGCGGATCGGTGGCGAGCGTCGAGATCGTGCCGCCGCAGCCGATCAACGCGATTTCGGGTAAGCCTTGCATGCGAGTCGTCTCCGGAAAATCAGCGGTTCGGATGAGGTTGCGCGAGATGGGGTTCGCTGCGCGCGTTCATGCGGGCGAACACCGAGGAAAGCGCGGCGGCGATTGCCATCAATACCGCGAGGATGCCCAGCATGAGCGTGAAGCCGCCGGATACGTCGCGCGTCCAGCCGATCACGCCCGGCCCGACGATGCCGCTGACGTTACCGAGCGAGTTGATGAAGGCGATCGACGCGGCGGCCGTCGTGCCGGTCAGAAACGACGGCGGCAAGGTCCAGAACACCGGAAAGCTCGCGAAGATGCCGACACAGCCCATGCTCAGGCCGATCACGGCGACGACGGGCGTCTTCAGCGTGAACGCGGCGAGCAGAAAACCCGCGGCCGCGAAAATCGCCGCGAGCGCGACGTACTCGATGCGCTTGCCCTTGATGTCCGAGCGGCGTGACCACCACACCATGCCGATCACGGCAAGCAGATAGGGAATCGCGGTGACCACGCCGATCTGTACGGTCGACAGCCCGAAGTCCTTGACGATCAGTGGCAGGAAAAAGCCGACGCCGGTCGAGCCGCACACGAGACAGAAGAACAGCAGCGCCAGCACCAGCACACGAGGATTGGTGAAGCCCTCGCGCAGCGAGAAGACGCGCACGGCTTCGGTCTGCTGGCGCTCGGCGTCGAGCACGCGTTCGAGTTCGATGCGTTCGCGATTGCCGAGCCATTTCGCTTCCGAGGGGCGCGACGGCAACAGCCACAGGCACGAGATGCCGAGCAGCACCGACGGCAGACCCTGGGTGAGGAAGAGCCATTTCCATCCCGCGAGACCGGCCACGCCATGCATATGCGCGAGGATCAGCGACGAGACCGGTGCGCCGAGCACGCCGGAGAGCGGCATCGCGATCTGGAACAGGCCGATCATGCGGGCGCGGTCGGCGCGTGGAAACCACTCGGTCAGATACACGAGAATGCCGGGCAGAAATCCCGCCTCGGCGGCACCGAGCAGAAAGCGCAGCGTCGACAGGCTCGTGCTGCCCGTCACGAAGATGGTGGCCGCCGAAATCAGACCCCACGTAATCATGATCCGCGAAATCCAGAAGCGCGCGCCGATCTTGCCGAGCACGAGATTGCTCGGGACTTCGAAGAGGATGTAGCCCCAGAAAAACATCGATGCCGCGAAGCCGTAGGTGGCGACCGACAACCCGAGATCCTGGTTCATCGTCAGCGCGGCAAAGCCGACGTTGAAGCGATCCAGATAGGCGAAGAAATAGAGGATGCACAGGAACGGGATGAGCCGCCGCGCCACCCTCCCGACCGTGGCGGACAACGCGGCTTCCGATGCTGGCGCGTTCGAGGCGATATCGGCCGTCGATTCGAGATTCATGTTGGTCTACCTTACAGATGCATTCGGCCTGTGCCGTCAAAGGGTGGTCTGTGTTTATTCCATAAAACGGAATAAACAATTCCGATATTAGAGATTTTTTCGGGGGTTCGTCAATCGATTTCAAAATTGCGATGCAGCAGGGACCGGTTCCAGCCGATCGCGCGCAGGGGCGAACGGGTGCGTCGAAAACCTTGCCGAACCGCGCCCCGCAAGGCGCGTGGCGCATCGCCGGAAATACTCCAGGCTAAAATGCCGGGTGCCGTCCGTGAGGGCGAATTCTTTAACCCGCTTCGAATACGTACATGCCCATGACGCCGTCCAACGACCAGCCCATCGATCGCATCTTTGCCGTGATCGGCGCGATCGTGCGAGCGCGCCGCGCGCTGAGCCTTGCCGAGATCGGTGCCGCGGCGGGGCTGCCGGCGCCGACGGTGCATCGGATGGTCGGGAACCTCGAGGAGCGCGGCTTGCTCAAGCGCGCGATCGGGTCGAAGAAACTCGTGCTGCCGGGGCCGAAGCTGATCGAGTTGAGTAGTCAGGTGCTGGAGGCGGCGGTTGTCGCCGATGAGCCGCATGCGATCCTCGAACGGCTCGCTGCCCAGATTCAGGAACACTGCCAGATCGGTACGATCGCCAACGGCGAGGTGCTGTACATCGACGCGGTACAGGTGCGGCGCGCGAGTGGGCTGCAACTGGAGCAGGGACGTAGCGCGCCGTTGCACTGCACGTCGATTGGCAAGCTCTATCTGGCGTCGCTCGGCGACGAGGCGCTCGATGCGTGGCTCGACGCGCATCCGCTGGTTGCACTCGCGCCGAACACCATCACGGAGCGCGACGCATTCGCCGCGCACATACGCGAAGTGCGCAAGCACGGTTGGGCCTTCAGCAACGAGGAATACGGTCAGGGCGTGATCGGTTGCGCGGTGGTGATTCCGTTGTCGACGCAGCGCGATTTTCTGTGTATCGGCATGTCGGGCCCCAGCGCGCGCGTGCCGTTCGAGCAATTGCCCGATCTCGTCGAACCGTTGCGTACCGCCGCCGCGCAGATTGCCGCGGCGCTTGGCGACACGGGCGGCTAACGGTGTTCGTTAGCGGGCTTCCTTGGCGGGCCTCATTAGCAGGCCCCATTAGCTGACGGCGTATTTTTTCGCCTCCCGGCGGCGGGCGCTCATTTGTTTCCTCTGATATTTCCCCTCATTCGCCGATCCCACACGGCGAGGGAAACTCGCGCGCTGGTGTCGTGTTTCTGAACGGATCTTCGCGCCTGAGCGGTCGGTTGCGATGAGAGAGGGCAAGAATGATTGGCCTATCCCCCTCTTGCTGATTTTCCCGGGGCGCAGTGGCTGCCCGATGACGATCAGCGATGCTCAGAAGGCTGCTGAACTGTGCGCGCCGAAATAAACAATGGCGCAGCAGATGCACTCTCTCCAGTTGCAAGTGTTGACTTCAGTTGACATCTCATACGGGTAACCTATTTCACCGTGAAAACCTCCAGATCGAACTCCCCCAATGCTTCATCGGATGCCGGACCTTCTTCCGGGAAATCGAGCGTTGACGCTTCCTGGCATGACGAGCTGGAGTCCCGGAGAAAGAAACAGGCAGGCGAGGAGGGCCATGGTGTCCTGCGCGCCAGGCCCGCAGTGCCTGGCCTGTTGAAGGATCTCGGGAGTCGGGAATCGGCGCTCGGACGGCCACCATTGAACGTTGCCGCTCCACAGTCTGGGGCCACCAGGCCGACTGGCAAGGACGGTTACCGAGCCTCCGCCAGGCAGACCGAGCAGCATGCCTTGGCCCAGTTCAGGACCCTGATCAAAGCCCCGGTGCCCTCGCCACTCGGTTCTGCTGAATCATCGGCATTGACTCGTTCCGCCGCGACGCCGGTGCCAACGGATCGCTTCAATGGACCGTTACCCGAGAATCCCGCTTCTGTTCTAGGCAAACGCAAAACGGGTGGCAGTTCGTCGAAAGCAATCCTGGAAGAAGCGATAGATCGTAGACTGGCGAACGAAGGGTTTGCTGGGACGGAGGCCATGAGCAAGCGTCGAAGGAACCGCGGCCTGGTTCGCGTGGAGTCGGAAAATAGACGCAACGAACAGGAGGTGGGGAAGCAAATACGGATTGCGTGGTCCAAACTGTCTCCGACCGGCCGCATGGAGTTTTTCAGCAAGATGCGCGAGAACTTTCTCAAGCACATATTAGACGGAGAGCGCGCGGGCGCTATGAAAGAGCTGACGCAGCTCGCAGGGCCATTCGTTGCCAATTCGCCTTTGCCCCCCAGGCAAAAACAGAAAGAGGTCGCGAGGCTGCTCAATACAATGGCTAAACAGAATGCCTATCTGGATGACAAAGACGCACTCGACGTGTCGCTTGCTCTGGCGGAGATAGGTGCGCAACACCTTGAACCGGACAATCTCCAGGCGCTGCACGATGCAATATTCGCCGAGTGGCCGCGTGAAGCTAACGTTGCGCCGCTTGTAGAGCGGATGATTGACGACTTGCCCTTGACGACGGTGCCTATCAGCAATTTCGATGAGCTCGTCCGCAACGCGGACGATATCGCTCAACCTGAGCGGGGCAAGCTGTACAGCAAGCTTTACGGCGCCATGCGTCACATACCGGAGGAAGATCTCGACGATGCTTACGAGGTGTACCTCAATCACACAAGCGATTTACCGCACGGTGAGCTTCGGCAACTGGTCGCTGACATGCGGACACAAGCCGGACAGTGGTCTCATGAGGAGTCGCAGTCTGACGCCCTTAACCTTTTGAGTGATCTTGAAGGCGTGCTGAAGAAAGCGAGTAATCCGCGGTGAGGAAGCCGGCCGTTCCCCGAACGACAGCTGCAGCATACCCCCACGAAAATACTCCCGGCACGGCATCCAACCGTCGCCGGGAGAAAGACCAATCACGATCCCTTCGCCGCCGAGACAAACTCGTTCGTATAAGTCCGGTTGAGATCGATATGCTTGCCTTTGATCGCCGGATTGATCGTCGACAGAATCTTGAGAACATTTTCCGGCCCGCCCGCAGGCATCTTTCCATCGGGCGTGTACATCGCCATGGTCGACTTCAGGGCCTGCACGTAGAGCGCCTTATCGCCACCGTAGTAATCCTTCGGCATTTTGTCGGCGATTTCTTCGGGCGAGTGCGTATGGATATAGACCATGGTTCGGGCGATCGCGCGCGCGAGACCCGCCGCCTGCTGCTTGTGCGATGCCAGCCAGTCGGCGTTAACGTATAGCCCCGTAAAGGGGTAGATGCCGCCGAGCGCCTTCTGCGTTCCCTCGACGGTTCGCATGTCGACCATGACCGACGCATCGCCCTTCTGAAGCAGTCTCGACACGGTCGGCTCGGTCGTCATGCCCGCATCGATACGCCGCTGTTGAATGGCGGCGATGAACGAATTGTCCGCGCCAACCGGCAGCGTCGAATACTCCTTCGACGTAATGCCGTATTTGAGCGCCATGTACTGCGTAAGAAAGTCGGTCGACGAGCCCAGGCCCGTCACGCCCAGGGTCTTGCCTTTCGCGTCGGCCATGCTTTTCATCGGCGACGCCTTCGATACGACTTCGACTTCTCCCGGCACCTGAAGGAACGTTGCGATGGATCGCACTTCCTTGCCCTTGCTCTGCAGGTCGATCGTATGGTCGTAGGCGCTGGCGACGGCCTGAACGGAGCCTGACAGCAGTTCGTTTTCGGCATCGACGCCGGCCGGTTGCGACAGCAGTTCGACGTTCAGTTTCTCGTCCTTGAAGTAGCCGAGCTGATCGGCGAGCTTCGCGGGCAGGTAGATGAACTTCGAGATGCCGCCGACCATGATCGAGATGGTCGGGCTATCGTCGGCCCGTGCGGGCGATATGGCGACGAGGCTCGCAAATGCGACGGCGGTGCAGAAAAGACGTGCTTTCGGTGCGTTATTCATGATTTATTTCTCGCAAGGGTCTTCGGGTCAAAAATAGCCGGGAACCAGACGCGCTGGTTAGCCGAGGGAAACTCAATGGCTGTGATTCGGGACCGCGCCGGTCGCGTCGTCTGTGCCGGGTTCGTCGATGCGAATGAAATACGCCATCAGGAACGACGCGACCAGCAGCGCCGAGAGAAACAGCAGGCCCGGCGTCGCACTCTTTCCTGTGCCCTTGATGAATCCAATGGCGAAGGGGCCAACGAAGCCGCCCAGATTGCCCACCGAATTGATGACGGCAATGGAGACCGCCGCCGTGGACCGGCTGAGGAACAGCGTGGGCAGGGCCCAGAACGGCGATTTGAACGCGTAGAGTCCGGCGAGACTCAGGCTGATCATCACGATCGATACATAGGGATTCGTCGCGAGGCCCGCACCCAGCAGGGCGAGCGCCGCAACGCCGAGCGGGATCGCCGAATGCAGGCGTCGTTCGTTGCGGCGATCCGAGCTTCTGGACCACAGCACCATGGCGATCGTCGCGGCAAGGTACGGAATCATGGCGATGAGGCCGATCTGCGTGTGGCTCAGCGTTCTGGAGAATCCCTTGATGATCTGGGGCATCCAGTAGCCGACGCCGAGGCTGCCGCATTGATAGACGAAGTAGATGAACGACAGGTAAAGCACCTTCGGATTGGTCATCGCCTTGAGCGAGCCGAAATGTTTTGCGTGAGGGCGGGCCTTTCGATCGTTGGCGAGTTCGCCCTGCAGCCATTCGCGCTCGTGAGGCTTGAGCCACTTCGCGTCGGCGGGCCGGTCGGTCAGATAGAAGAAGCACAGAACGCCGCCGATCAGCGCGGGCGCGCCTTCGAGCACGAGCATCCAGCGCCAGCCGCTCCAGTTCAGCCACTGCGCGTGGTCCATCACCCATGTGCTGAGCGGTGCGCCGATGATGTACGAGACCGGAATGGCGGCCGTGAAGAGCGCGACCGTCGTCGCGAGCTCCCTGGCCCGGAACCAGTACGTGAGATAGACGATGATGCCGGGGAAAAATCCCGCCTCGGCCACGCCGAGCAGAAAGCGCAGCACATAAAGCTGCGTGGCGTTCTGCACGAAGGCGGAACCCACGGACACCATGCCCCAGGTCACGAGGATGCGGGCAATCCAGACACGCGCGCCGAACCGGTTGAGCATGACGTTGCTCGGCACTTCGAACAGGAAGTAGCCGATGAAGAAGATGCCCGAGGCGAAGCCGAATGCCTCGCCCGTCAGCGCCAGCTCGTGATTCATCTGCAACGCCGCGTAGCCGATGTTCGCGCGGTCGATGTAGGAAATGATGTAGAGGATGAAAACGAACGGGATGATGCGCCACGTGATCTTGCGTACGAGTGCGTGTTCGTCGATTGCGGGGCTGGCTGTCATGGCTTTCTCCGCTGGCGGCCGAGTCCGCCAGGCTTCGCGTGAATCGGAAACGTGTGTCAGGCGTGGGGCGGCGAGAACACCAGGCAGACCGGGCTGCCCGACGAGGCAACGAAGCCGGTCGGCGCGAGGCCGCCTGAGTACGCATCGACGGAGAACACGACGATGGTGTCGCTGTCCTCGTTGAGCACGTACATGAAGCGGCCATCGGGTGTGGCCGTCATGAAGCGGGGCGTCTTGCCTTGCGTGGGGACGGCATGCAGAAAGCGCAGCCGGCCATTCGACGCATCGATGCCGAACACGGCAATGCTGTCGTCACCGCGGTTCGACGCATAGACGAAGCGGCCCGTGGGATCGACTTCGATTTCCGCCGCGCGGCTATTGCCCGTGCAGGTATCCGGCAGACTCGACAGCACCTGCCGCGGCGTGAGCGAGCCGTTGGCCGCATCGTAGCCATACGCCGTAACCGTCGAATCGAGTTCGTTGACGACCCACGCATGGCGGCCATCCGGATGGAACGCGATATGGCGCGGTCCCGCGCCCTCGCGAGCCGCGACGAAGGGTGTCGCGGCGGGCGTGAGCCGGCCGTTTTCGAAGCGGAACGAGAATGTGCGGTCGAGTCCCTTGTCCGGAACGATCACGAAGCGCCCGTCCGGCGCGAACGGATTGAAGTGCGGTTTCGCCTGCTTCTGTTCGATGCGATGCGGACCGATGGGGCCGTCCAGCTGCACGAGCTGTGTGAGCGGTTCGAGCGAGCCGTCGGCGGCGATGGGCAGCACCGCGAGACTCGCGCCGATGTGATTGGACACGACCACGTAGCGGCCGCCCGGATCGATTGCGAGATGCACGGGATTGTTGCCTTCGGTGCTCTGGCGATTGAGGAACGTGAGCTTGCCGCTCGCCTTGTCCACGCTGAACGCGCTGATGTCGCTCATGTCGCCATGCACGCTGTAGAGATGCTCGCCGTTCCGGCTCAGCGCAAGGAACGACGGGTTCACCAGATCCTTGACGAGTTGCACGAGCGTCAGCGCGCCGGTCTGCGTCTCGACCTGATAGACGCTGATGCCGTCGCCGCGGGCGTTGCGCTCGCGCGTCGTGCGCGAACCGACATAAGCAAACAGGGGGGTCTTTTGTTTCAAAACGGTGTGCCTCGTATTGCGGGTTTCCACTGGATTGCATTTTGACTATATGAAGTGCAAAAATACAGTTATGGAAAACACCGACACCCCCCTCATCTCCCATCTCGACGCTGGCGGCGCGAGCTTGCGTTTCGTCGATCTGCCCGGCATGTTCGGCGCGAAGCTGCGCGAACTGCCCGTCGTGCTGCGCCTGCTGCTCGAAAACGTGATTCGTAATACGGATGGCGAAGAGCGCGCTCAGGCGGTCGCCGCGATCCTCGCGTGGCGCGAGCGCGCCACCAGCGAGCACGAAATCGCGTTTCAGCCCAACCGCGTGCTGATGCACGACACGACGAGCACGCCCGCGCTGGTCGACATCGCGGCGATGCGCGACGCGCTGGCCGAGGCGGGCGCGGACCCCGCCGCGCTCAATCCCGTGCTGCCGGTGGATTCGTCGGTCGATCATTCGCTCGCGGTCGAGTACTTCGGCAAGCCCGACGCCGCGCCGCGGAATCTCGCGCTCGAACTGCGCCGCAACGCGGAGCGTTACCGCTTTCTGCGCTGGGCTTCGCAGGCCTTGACGGGCGTGCGCATCCATCCGCCGGGCACGGGGATCATGCATACGATCAACCTGGAGCAGCTCGCGACGGTGGTGACGCGCGTCACGCGCGACGGCGAGCCGTGGGCCGTGCCCGACACGCTGATCGGCACGGACAGCCATACGCCGATGATCAACGGCATCGGCGTGCTCGGCTGGGGCGTGGGCGGCCTCGAAGCGCAGACGGTGATGTTCGGCATGCCGGTGATGCAGCGCATTCCCGATGTGATCGGCGTGCGTCTCACGGGCGCGCTGCGGCCGGGCGTGCTCGCCACCGATCTCGCGCTGACGGTCACGCAGCGGCTGCGCGCGATCGGCGTCTCGGGCGAGTTCGTCGAGTTCTTCGGGCCGGGCGTGTCGACGCTCAGCGCGGGCGAACGCTCGGTCGTGGCGAACATGGCGCCGGAGTACGGCGCATCGACGGGCTTTTTCCCCGTGGACGCACGTACGCTCGAATACCTGCACGCGACGCATCGCGCGGCGCAAGCCGTGCAACTGGTGGAGGCGTTCACGCGCGCGGCCGGCCTGTGGTTCGATCCCGAGGCCGCGCCGCGCTACACACGCGCGATCGACATCGATCTCGCCAGCATCGGCATGCACGTGGCCGGCCCGCGCCGCCCGCAGGATCTGCTCGATTACTCGGCATTGCCCGCCGCGCTCGCGAAGCTCGGCTTCAAGCCGGAAGGCGGATCGAAAGCGCCGCACGAGCCGATGCCGCGTCACCCCGTGGCGATCGCGGCGATCACGAGTTGCACGAACACGTCCGATCCCGCCTTGCTGATCGCCGCCGGGCTCGTGGCGCGCAAGGCACGCGCGAAAGGCCTTGCGGTGCCGGCGTGGATCAAGACCTCATTGGCACCCGGATCGCCGGCCGCCGCTGCGTATCTGGAACGTGCCGGTCTGATCGACGATCTTTCCGCCGTGGGCTTCGACATCGTCGGCTATGGCTGCACGACCTGCATCGGCAACTCGGGGCCGCTCACCGAAAGCGTGCGCGCGTCGCAGGCCGAAGGCCGCATCTATCCCGTCGCCGTGCTCTCGGGCAACCGCAATTTCGCGGGACGCATTCACCCCGATCTCGATCTCGGCTTCATCATGTCGCCGCCGCTCGTGGTCGCGTTCGCCTTTGCGGGCAATGCCGAAACCGACCTGAGCCGCGAGCCCGTGCAATGCGCGGCCGACGGTACGCCGGTCCTGCTGCGCGATCTGTGGCCGACGCGCGAGGAGGTGGCCGCGCTCGTCGAGCAGGCGGCCGACCCCGAGGACTACCCCCGCGCATTTGCCGTGGCGAGCCGCAATCCGGCATGGCACGAACTCGAAGCGCCATCGGGCGCGCGCTTTCCGTGGAATCCGGCGTCGACGGCTTTACGCCGGCCGCCGTTCGCGGCCATCGATCAGGGCAGCCAGCTCGGCCACTATCGCGCGTATCCGTTGCTCGTGCTCGGCGACGACATCACGACCGACCACATCTCGCCGGCGAGCGCGATTCCGAAAGACAGCTTCGTTGCCGATTTTCTCGTCTCGCGCGGCGACGACCGTAACGACCTGAACGTGTTCGCCTCGCGCCGCGGCAACTGGGAAGTGATGATGCGTGCAGCGTTCTACAGCAAGACGCTGGAGAACCGGCTCAAGCCCGGCATGCCGGTTGCTCACACGCTGCACGTGCCGAGCGGCGAAGTGCTGCCGATTCATGAGGCCGCCAGGCGCTATGCGGACGCGGGCGATGCCGTCGTGCTCGTCGCGGGTGAACGCTACGGCACGGGCTCGTCGCGCGACTGGGCCGCGAAGGGGCAGCGGCTCCTGGGTATTCGCGCGGTGCTGGCCGCGAGCTTCGAGCGCATCCATCGCTCGAATCTGATCGGCATGGGCATCCTGCCGCTGCGTTTCGCGCCCGGCATCCATCCGGACACCCTCGCGCTCGGGCCGGGTGATATGCTCGAAGTCGCAGCGGACGCCGCCACGATCACGCCGCGCTGCACGGTGCCCGTGCGTATCGTGCGTGCCGACGGCCGCGTCGAGGCGATCGACGTGCGCGCGGCCGTGGAGACGCGCCTCGAATGCAGGCTGCTGCGTTCGGGCGGCGTAATTCCGCTGATCCTGCAAAACAACCTCGCGCGCGGCAGGGGCGCAGACTGAGCTCCCGCGCGGCGAACCTGACCGACTGAGATGATCGACCGCTCCATTGCCACCCAGATACTCGAACTGATCAGCAACGAAGGGCTCGAAGCCGGCGCGCATCTGCCCGCGCAGATGCTGGCCGACCGGCTTCGCGTGTCGCGCTCGCCCGTGAACGAAGCGCTCGCGCTGCTGCACGAGAAGGGCGTGCTGACGCGCGAGAAAAATCGCGGCTTCTTCGTGGCGCGGCCGCTCGTCGATCCCTTGGCCGACGTGGTCAGCGAACTGGGTCTCGCCGGGACCGGCATCGTGACGAGCGTCTATTTCCAGATCGCCGACGATCGCCTCAAAGGGGAACTGCCGGACGTTGTATCCGAGCAGATGATCCGCACGCGCTACGGTCTCACGGGCGCGCAATTGAGCGCGCTATTGAACCGGATTGCGCAGGAGGGCTGGGCAGAGCGCAAGCCCGGTTACGGCTGGGAATTCTCGCCCATGCTCACGACGCCCGACAGCCTGCTCAAGTCTTACCGGCTGCGTCTCGCGCTGGAGCCGGCGGCGCTGCTCGAACCCGGCTACCGGCTCGAGCGCAAGGTGCTCGAACGTTGCCGCGAGGTCGAAAAGCATCTGCTCGCGGGCGGCATCGAAACCGATACCGCCGATCAGTTGCACGAGCGCGGCGTGCGCTTTCACGAATCGCTCGTCGAGGCGTCGGGCAACAGTTTTTTTATCGACACCATTCGCCGTGTCAACCGGGTGCGCCGGCTGATCTCGTACCGTTCGATGCAGCATCGCAAGCGCTATGTGGAGCATGCCAGGCAGCATCTGCACGTGCTCGAACTGCTGGAGCGCGAGCGCAACGAAGAGGCATCCGAAGCATTACGCCAGCACCTTTTGCATACGCTGGAGGCTCTGGCGAGCATCCAGGAAATCCTCGGCTCGGCGCAGGAGGATCAACACACGGTTCAATCCGCCACGACCTTATGAATATCGATTCCGCCATCGTCAAGGCATTCGCGCCCACCGGAACGCTGCGTGCGTCCATCAATCTCGGCAATCCGATTCTCGCCAACCTGAGTCCGCAGTCGGGCGAGCCGGCCGGCGTATCGGTCGATCTCGCGCGCGCGTTCGCGCAACGCCTCGGTGTGCCGCTCGAACTCGTCGTGTTCGACGCGGCGGGCAAGTCCGTGGAGGCCGTCAGCGACGAGCGCGCGGACTTCGGCTTTTTCGCCGTGGACCCGAAGCGCGGCGAAACCATTGCGTTTACCGCGCCGTACGTGCTGATTGAAGGGTTCTATCTCGTACGCGAGGCTTCGCCGATCCGCTCCAATGCCGATGTCGATTATCCGCATAACCGGGTGGCGGTCGGCAAGGGCAGCGCCTACGACCTGTTCCTCACGCGGGAACTGAAAGCCGCGCAGATCGTGCGTGCGCCGACTTCGCCCACGGTGGTCCAAACCTTCCTCGAACAAACGCTTGAAGTGGCCGCCGGCGTCAGGCAGCAACTCGAAGCCGATGCCGCGAAAACCAGCGGACTGCGCTTGCTCGACGAGCGTTTCATGGTGATCCGGCAGGCAATGGGCGTCGCAAAGAGCCGGGGAGAACGGGCGGCCGAGGAATTACGCGAGTTTGTCGAAGAGATGAAACGCAGCGGGTTCGTCGCGCAGGCACTGGAACGCCATCGCATTGCAGGCGCTTCGGTTGCGCCGCTCGAATAAACGACGGCTTCCGGGGAAGAGGAGGGAATTGCCTCTGAAAAATCGGCCCTGAAACATGGCTGTTTTAAGGCAGATTCGAAATGTCGCTATGACAACGGGTTATTAAGCGACCGCCAGAAATGGCGTCGATTCTCGCCAGGCCCCGTGCAGCAAGCTTCTCAGGCTCATGGGGCGGCGCGCGCGGTTGCGCCGTCGAGGAACGCGGCGCCGTGGCGGGCGCCGGCCGCAACGTGACATTTCGGTATACTCACGGACTTCTTCTAAAACGATTTGTCGCGGCTTTTCGCCCGCGCAGCGACCGCCCGGTTGACCCGCCAGCGGTGTGCTGTGCGCACGCGATGGGCGCGTCCGTCTCCGCTCATCATGTCCGATCTATCCACGCCGTTCGGCGGCGCGCCCCGCCGTCTCGTCAACATCAATCCGAAGCCGCTCGCCGTCGCGCTCGCGCTCGTCGTGATCGGTGCCGTCTATCTCGCGCAGACCGTCAGCGTGACGCAGGCCGCGCTGTACGTCCTCGGCGCGCTGCTTGGCGTCACGCTCTATCACGCCGCGTTCGGCTTTACGTCCGCATGGCGGGTCTTCATCGCCGACGGCCGCGGCGCCGGCCTGCGCGCGCAGATGCTGATGCTCGCAATCGGCGTGCTGCTGTTCTTCCCCGCGCTGTCTGCCGGCACGCTGTTCGGTCATCCGGTTGTCGGCGAAGTGTCGCCCCCCGGCACCTCGGTCGTGATAGGCGCGTTCATTTTCGGCGTTGGCATGCAGCTCGGCGGCGGCTGTGCGTCCGGCACGCTGTACACCGTCGGCGGCGGCAGCACGCGGATGGTGGTCACGCTGATCGCGTTTATCGTCGGCTCGGTGGTCGGCACCGCGCACATGCCGTTCTGGTCCGCGCTGCCGCATCTCCAGCCGATCTCGCTCGTGAAGACGCTCGGCGTCGGTCCGGCGATCGCGCTGAATCTCGTGGTGTTCGCGGCGATCGCCGCGCTGACCGTGCTGATCGAGAAGCGCCGTCACGGCCATCTCGTGAGCGACGTGGATCGCGCGCCGAACGCGTCGCCGTGGCTGCATGGCCCGTGGCCGCTGCTCGCCGGTGGTGTCGTGCTGGCGATCCTCAACTTCGTGACGCTCGCGTTGTCGGGCCACCCTTGGGGCATCACGTCGGCGTTCGCGCTGTGGGGCGCCAAGGCGTTCTCCGCGCTGGGCATCGACGTCGCAAGCTGGCCGGTGTGGAGCACCGGCCCGAACGCGGCCGCCCTGGCCGCGCCGATCAGCCACGACGTGAAGTCCGTGATGGACATCGGCATCGTAATCGGCGCGATGGTTGCCGCTTCGCTCGCCGGCCGCTACGCGCCGGTATGGCGTCTGCCTTTGCGCTCGCTGATCGCCGCCATCGTCGGCGGGCTGCTGCTCGGCTATGGCGCGCGCCTCGCGTATGGCTGCAATATCGGCGCGTATTTCAGCGGTATCGTGTCGGGCAGCCTGCATGGCTGGCTCTGGCTCGTCGCGGCATTTTTCGGCAACGTGGTCGGCACGAAGCTGCGTCCGGTCTTCGGGCTCGCGGTCGAGCGCGTGAAGCAGACGGGTTGTTGAGCGGGCGGCTGCGACCTCTATTTGCCGGTGTAATCAGGAAGGCAACGCGTGACGCGTTGCCTTTTTTTATGCCTCGGCCGTGAACGCAAAGGCGTCATGCCGTTCGGCTCGTATTGCCGTTCGCAATGACGTCATTGATTCCATTGCATTGCGCACATGACGCGGGAATCGTATCGTGGTCTCACTATCACGGAGACCCGCATGAAGATCGCATTTCTGGGAGCCGGTGCGTTAGGTTGCGCCATCGGCTCCGCACTCACCGAAGGCGGCCACGAGACGTGGCTGGTCGACCGCTTTGCGGCGCACGTCGAGGCCATGTGCCGCGACGGCCTGCAAGTCGACGACGCCAACGGCTCGCGCCGCGTCAAGGTCCGCGCCACGATGAACCCCGCCGAAGTCGGACCGGTGGACCTCGTTATCGTACTGGTCAAGTCCTTCCATACCGATTCGGCGATGCGCGGCGCGCTCGCCCTCGTCGGTCCCGACACGCTCGTCCTGTCGTTGCAGAACGGCCTCGGCCATGAGGACGTGCTGAGCGAAATCGTCGGCCGCGAGCGTGTGCTGGCGGGCAAGACCTATGTCGGCGGCGTACTCAAGGCGCCCGGACATATCGAGTCGGGCGTGAGCGGAAAACTGACGATCATCGGCGAACTCGACGGCCAGGTGACGGAGCGGGTCCGCGCCATCGCCGATGCGTTCAACAGCGCCGGCCTGACGACCACGGTCAGCGACAACATCCTCGGCACGATGTGGGACAAGCTGTTGATTAACGTCGCGACCGGCGCGATCACCGGCGTTACCGGTCTGACGTATGGGCAACTCTACGAAGAGCCGGTTCTGAAAGCGACCGCGCTGGCCGCGATCGAAGAGGCCATGGCCGCGGCGAAGGCCGCCGGCATTCGTCTTTCGATGACCCGGGCGGAAGAGGCGTGGACGCTCGCCGCCGAAGGTTTGCCGCTTGCCTTCAAGACCTCGATGCTGCAAAGCCTGGAAAAAGGTTCGGTTACCGAAATCGACTTCATCAACGGCGCGGTCGTGCGCTGGGGCCAACGTCTCGGCGTGCCGACTCCTGTTAATTCGACGCTCGTGGCATGCATCAAGGGCATCGAACGGGCCATGACCGATCGCCAGAAAGCAGGAGCGGCGGCATGAGCGGCACGAAAGCGTATCTGGAGCACGTCGCGATCTGGGTGAAGGATATCCAGTGGCATATCCGCTTCTTCGAGGAAGTCCTCGGCATGACGATGCGCGAGGTGGACGGCACGCGCGAGGCGCCGCGTCAGTACTGGACGCTCGGCGGCCTGCAGTTCATTCACGAGCCGCGCTTCGACGGGCCTGAGGGCCGGCTCGGCCATCTCGGCGTGATGTGCGAGGACCTCGAGGCCGCGCTCGCCGCGGCGCAGGCGTTCGGTGTCGGCGAAATGCCGCAGGGACGCAACTGGCTGCGCTTGCCGGACGGGCTCGCGGTCGAACTCATTCAGGCCAAACCTGCCGCGTGCGTTGCGCAGGCGCTGGCGATCAATCCACGCGCGGAGGCGTAAAGCATGAGCACGATCATCGAAAAGTACTGGGACGACGCGAAGGACGGCGACGAGTGCGTGAGCCCGACCTATACGGTCACGAAAGAACGCATTCTCGCCTACGCCGATCTGACCGGCGATCACACGCCGGTGCATGTGGACGAGGCCTACGCGAACGCGAGCCACTTCGGTTCGATCGTCGCGCACGGGCTGTTCGGGCTGTCGATTGCGGACGGCCTGAAGACGCAGAGCGACTATCGGTTCCTGCCGGGCATGTCGCTCGGCTGGACCTGGGATTTCCTGTTGCCGATCAAGGTCAACGACGTCCTGCACGTCAGGTTTCGCGTGAGCAACATGCGCGCGAGCAAGAGCCGTCCGGACTGGGGCATCGTCGTGCTGCCGTCTGAGCTGATCAATCAGGACGGCCAGGTGGTCCAGCGCGGCGAACATCGCCTGATGGTGCCGCGCCGCCCGGGAGCGAACTGATGCAGGCCCGTCCTCTCGAAGGTATTCGCGTCGTCGACTACAGCCACTTTCTCGCCGGTCCCTATGTGGGCCGCTGTCTCGCGGCGCTCGGTGCCGAAGTCATCAAGGTCGAGCGTCCCGGCAGCGGTGACGCTGGCCGGCAGCATGCGACCCTCCTCGACGACCAGCAAAGCGCCTACTTCCTGCAGCTCAATATGGGCAAGCGCGGCGTCAGCGTCGATATGAAAGATGCGCGCGGCAAGGAGTTCATGCGGCGCCTGTGCGATTCGGCCGATGTATTTATCGAAAACTATCGACCCGGCGCGCTGGACAAGCTCGGCCTCGGCTATGCCGCGCTGTCCGAGCGTAATCCGGGCCTCGTGTACTGCTCGATCTCGGCATACGGCCATACCGGACCCGACGCGCATCGCGCGGGCTTTGGCCTGATCGCCGAGGCGAAGAGCGGCATCATGCAGATGATCGGCAATCCCGGCGAGCCGCCCCCGCTGATGCGGATTTCGCTCGGTGACATGTACACGGGCATTCATGCGGTGGCCGCGATCAACGCCGCGTTGCTCGGCCGCGTGAAGAGCGGCCGCGGCCAGCATATCGACATGGCGTTGTACGACACGCTGGTGTCGATGCACGAATACGCGGTGCAGTGCTACACGATGCAGGGCGTGCTGCCCGAGCAGACGGGTCACGACATGCCGACGTCGACGCTGTATGGCGTGTTTCGCGCGGCCGACGGCGATCTCGTGATCGCCGCGCAGGTCGACGATTCGTGGGCGCGCTTCGCTGCGCTCGTCGAACAGCACGGCGGTCCGGCCGGCTTCGGTGCCGACGCGAGATTCCACGCGCTGAACGGACGCAACGCCCATCGCGAGGACATCCTCGCTGTCGTCAAGCCGTGGGTGGCCGCGCGGCCGGTGGCCGAGGTGCTGGCGCTGCTCGACGGTGTCGACGTACCGTGCGCGAAGGTTCAGCGCATCGACGAGGTGGTTGCCGATCCGCAGATCGTCGCGCGGGGCATGGTGATCGAGCAGGACCATCCGCGCTTCGGAAAACTGCGTCTGCCGAACCTGCCGTTCCGTTTCTCCGACTGCGATACGTCGATCCGCGAAGTCGGCCCGGACCTCGGTCAGCACAATGCTGAAGTTGCACAGTCGCTGGGTTTCGACGCTGCGCAGATCGACGCCATGCAGGCCGACGGCGTGCTGTTTTCGAAGAGGGCTGCATGATGGCTGATTTATATGCGGTGATCGGCCATCCGATCGGACACACGAAATCCCCGCTGATCCACGGCCTGTTTGCGCAGGAGACCAGGCAGGACATCACCTATACGGCGATAGAAGGGCCGCTCGAGCCGGCCGGCGCGTTTGCCGAAACGGTCAGGGCGTTTATCGCCGCGGGCGGCAGGGGCTTGAACGTCACCGCACCGTTCAAGCTGCAAGCCTTCGCGATGGCCGACGAGCGCAGCGAACGCGCGGCGCTTGCCGGTGCCGTGAACGCGATGAAGTTCGAAAACGGCCGGATCGTTGCCGAGAATTTCGACGGCGTCGGCCTCGTGCGCGACATCGAAGTCAATCTGAACCGGCCGATGGCGGGCAAGCGCGTGCTCGTACTGGGCGCGGGCGGCGCGGTGCGCGGCGCCTTGCTGTCGTTTATCGCGGCGCGGCCGGCGGAGCTGGTCGTCGTGAATCGGGACGTCGCGAAGGCCGAGGCGCTGGTGGCGCAAGTCGCAACGAGCTGTCCGTTGATCGCATGCGGTTACCGGGACCTCGACGCGACGGGGCCGTTCGACTTCGTCGTGAACGCGACGTCGGCGAGCCTTGGCGGTCACTTGCCGCCTGTTTCGCCCAGCGTATTCAGTCCGGCTGGTGGCGCGTACGAACTCGCCTATGGGAAAGGGCTCACGCCGTTTCTGCGGCTTGCGCGCGAGGCGGGCGTGCAAGGTATCGCCGACGGTGTCGGCATGCTGGTCGAACAGGCGGCCGAAGCGTTCGAATGGTGGCGCGGCGTTCGTCCGCAGACGCGAGCAGTGATCGACCGGCTGACCGTGCCGCTCGATTGACGCTGATCCGCGCGACGCCGGCTCCATCACGTTTAGCACTGGCGAGCCGGCGCGCGAAAAATGCAGCGAGGGGCGTAGCGAAAAATGCATCGAAAAGCGCTTCGAGGCATGCAACATCACAGGGATTGAATTGAAGCGCCAGATTACGTTCCTCATGACCGCCGAGTTCGGCATTGCGATGATGGTCGCGACGACCGCCACGTTTGCCGCGAGCGATTCGGTGGTCAAGGCCATCGGCGCTTCGGTGCCACTACTCGCTCTTCTTTTCGGCCGCTACAGCTTTCAGGCCGTCGCCCTCGGCGCCTGGCAGGCGCGGCGCGGTGCCGGGCATTTTCGCAAGGTCGGCGTGCTGAAACTGCAATTCCTGCGCGCCTTTTTTCTCCTCGTCAATTCGGCCTGCACGTTTGCCGGCCTGCGCTATTTGCCGCTTCCGGTCACCACTTCGCTGGCGATGATGGCGCCGCTGATTTCGACGCTGCTGGCGGCCATTCTGCTCAACGAAGACGTAACGAAGAGCAAATGGTCGATGGTCGTTCTGGGCTTTATCGGCATGCTGATCGTCGTGCAGCCGGGCAGCGGCGAATTCAGCTGGGCGGTTGCATTTCCCATTGGTGCAGCCACGACCTTCGCATGTTTTCAGGTCGTATCGAGCCGGCTTTCGACCGCAGGCGACCCGATCACCACCAATCTCATCACCGCCGTGGTCGCGAGTATCGCGCTCGCGGGACTGCTATGGGTCGATCAGGCGGACCTTTTGCCGGCAATCCGCAAAGTGACCGTGGGTAGCTGGCTGATGGTGCTCGCGATGGGCTTTCTTTCGACGCTCGGCCATCTATTGATGCTTCAGGCGTTGCGCCGAACGCCGCTTGCCGTGCTCACGCCATTCGGCTATGCGCAGCTTGCTTTCGCCACGCTATTCAGCTGGGCGTTCTTTGGCAGGGTTCCCAGCGTCTGGACTGCCGTGGGCATGATCGTGATTGCCGTCAGTGGACTAGGCACGATCGTTCTGCATGCGCGTGGTCGTGCGCTGCCGGCATGATCTCTCCCGGCAAGGGCAAGGGCGGCGAGGCGAAGCAGCGTTGCATATCATGTTTGCACAACCGCGGGCAGTGCCGTGCGCGAAGGCGGCGCGGATGCAACGCGCCGGACGTCGAGACCGCGCCGCGCGTTGCCGCGCGAGCGGTCTCATCCACCCTTAGCGGGCTTGTACCGCCGTCTTCGCGAGCTCCGGTCCGGTGAGCGCTTGCTGCCGGAGCCATTCATACTGTTCCTTCGGGATGGGGACCGCGTTGTCGTCACCGAGGTCTTGCAGCCGTACCCGATAGGTCTCCCTGGCGCTCCATGCAGCCAGTGCGGAAACGACCGTCGCGCCGAACGTCAGCGAGCCGATGAGCATCGGCACATTGTGAGACCCCGGCGGGGCCACTGCCGCGAAAAGGGCGGGGAGCAGCGCGGTGAGGGTCGTGCCGAGATTCTGCGCGATGGCCATCGCCGAGACGCGGAAACGGGTCGGGAAAAGCTCGGGATAGTAGCTCGGGAAGATGGCGTTATAGCCCTGATAGACGACACCCCACATCAGTATCGACATGACGAAGGCAAGCGGCAGATTGTGGATGTTGATGGCGTACAGATACGCAAACGACAGGAGTCCGGATGACAGGGCACCGAAGATCATCGGCATTCTGCGCCCGATGCGATCGGACAGATTGCCGACGAACGGAATGACGATGACCGCCACGATATTGCCGACCACCGGAATCCACAGATACACGCTGGGATGAAACCCTATGCCGTATGAAGGCTGAACGGCATAGGCGGCACCGAAGATCGTCGCGACCACGGGAATCACGTTCATGAACGCCATGAAGAAGACGCGAATCATGTCGGGCCAGCTATATTTGAACGCTTCGAGAATCGGCGCGCGCGCGACCTGGCCGCTTTCGTCTTCCTTGGCGAAGGCTGCCGTTTCTTCGACCTCGCGGCGGATGATGTAACCGGCCAGGAGAACGCCGGCGCTCAACAGGAAGGGGATGCGCCAGCCCCATGAAACGAGCGCATTCTCGGGCATGTAGTACGCGAGCGGCAGAAACACGGCGGCAGCGAGAATCTGGCCCGCCTGTACGCCTTGCAGCGTGAAACTCGCGAAGTAACCACGGTAGCCGAACGGCGCCTGCTCCATGATCATCGAACTGGCGCCCGAAATTTCACCCGCGACGGCGAAACCCTGTACCAGCCGCAGCACGACGAGCAGCGCGGGCGCCAGCAGGCCGACCGATTGATAAGTCGGCAGCAGACCCACGGCCATCGTGGAGAAGCCCATCATAAACATGCAGATCAGCAGTACCGTCTTGCGGCCGTGCGTGTCGCCCCAGTGACCGAGTACGAATGCGCCGATAGGTCGTGCCACGTAGCCGACGCCATAGGTCGCGAGTGAAGCGACGATCGCGATCGTGGGATTGCCCTTGGGGAAGAATATCTGCGGAAAGATCAGGGCGGCGGCTTGTGCGTAGATGAAAAAATCGTAGTACTCGAGCGCCGAGCCGATCCAGCCGCTGGCGGTGGCCTTCTTCGCCTGCTTGCGAGCTTTCGCGTCGGCGGCGTTGTCGCCGGGGCTGCCATGCGATGGCAGTTTGATTTGCATGAGTGTCTCCTGATTCTGGATTGACTGGCACAGCGTCGATGGCTGCGATTCTGGGAGTGGATTGATTCGGCGCCGAGCCCCGGCGCATGGGAATCGCCGCCAACGATACGAGGCGAGGTTCACATGCGCAATGCAATGACTACAATGAGGATATTGCGAGCGACAATAACCTCATGGATCTCACCGAGCTTCCCGATCTGAAACTGCTTCAGCTCTTCGACCTGCTGTATGACGTGCGGAGCGTGACGCGTGTCGCCGAGCAACTGGGGCAAAGCCAGCCGACAGTCAGCATCTGGCTCGGACGCTTGCGCGATCATTTGCGCGATCCCCTGTTTATCCGCACGCCGGGCGGTATGACGCCGACTCCGCAAGCGGATGCATTGATCGGCCCGTGCCGCGAAATCCTGGAGTTGCTTCGGCGGTTTGCCGCATGGGAGATCGCCTTCGATCCCGCCACCGCCAGGCGGCGCTTTCGCATCTGCATGACCGACGCGAGCCATGTCACGCTGCTTCCCCGAATCCTCGCGTACGTGCGGGATCAGGCGCCGGGCATCCGCCTCGAAGCGGCAAGGATCGACGGCAATACCGAGCGGGCATTGGAGTCGGGGGAGGCCGATCTTGCGATCGGGTATGTGCCGTGGCTCGGCGGTGGGATGTACCAGCAGCAACTGTATAACCAGGACTGGGTCTGCCTGACGAACCGTAATCATCCGCGGGTGCGGACCCGGCTCAGTCTCAGGCAATACCGTGCCGAGGGGCATGTGGTGATAGCGGCCGGCACGGGGGCGCAGCTGCTGGAGCAGGCGTTGCTGCGCGAGAACATCGACCGCGACGTCGTACTTGAACTGCCGGGCTTTTTGGGGTTGGGCTCGATCATCAGGACGACCGATCTGATTGCCACGCTGCCGCGCAACATCGGCGAAACGCTTGCCGAGATGAACGACATCGCGATTCATTCATGCCCGTTTGCGGTCGATGGCTTTGCGGTCCGTCAACACTGGCATGCCAAGTACCATCACGAAGCGGGCAATCGCTGGTTGCGCGGCGTGGTGGCGGAGTTATTTGGCGGAACTCGATGATTTCGACGGCGTTCCACCGAGGCTGGGACGCCGCGCGAGTTCGAGCGGGGTTGCGACCGCGCGGTTATCCGCCGCTCTGCTTTCTCGTGGCATATGGCATTGGTGCGGCCGCAGACACCTGCGCCTTTGCGCGTCAACTTTCGCCGGCATAAGTGTAAGTCCCGCTTTCCTGCTGATCTCCCTGCCTGATCGCGACTGATCGGGCGGAGCCCCCTCTCATCACCGCGATGCCAGGTGTTGTATCGACCACAACATGGAAACTACTTATTTTTTTCCGATTGCTTGTCAGACAGAATACTATCATTCTACATCCGATCAGCTAGGTATTTGAGCTATAGGAGTCTGTCCGATGCGTCGCCGTACCTTCCTGGCAGCCACCAGCGCTGCCACCGCCGGGATGCTGTTCATGCAGAGCGGCCGGGCCGCCGTGGATACTTCGACCAAACCGGTCAGCGGCGGCACGCTGCGCGTGGCGTTTGCGTCGGACACGAAGACGCTCGATCCGACGTTTTCGGTCAATTTCTCCGAGCGCCAGCCGCTCTACCTCATCTACAACACCTTGCTGTCGATCAACCCCGACGCGTCCATCGGCCCGGAACTCGCCGAGCGCTGGGACACGCTCGACGGCGGCAAGCGTCTCGTGCTGCATCTGCGCAAAGGCGTGATGTTCCATGACGGCACGCCGTTCGACGCCGCCGCGGTCAAGGACAATCTTGACCGGCGGCTCGATCCCGCGGTCGGCTCGCCATTGCGGCCGCAACTGACGCTGATTCTCGACAGCGTGGAAGTGAACGATCCGCAGACTGTCACGCTGCATCTGAAATCGCCGAGCCCGGCGTTGCTCGGCATGCTCGCGCAGCGCGAAGGCTTCATGGCGTCGCCGACGGCGATGAAAAAATACGGCAAGGACTTTGCGACACACCCGGTCGGCACCGGCCCGTTCGTGTTCAAGGAGTGGATTCCGGGCAACTCGCTGAGCGTCGACAGGAATCCGAAGTACTGGGAGCCCGGCAAGCCGTATCTCGATCGCGTCGTATTCAGCGATACGTCCAATCCGATCATCGCGATGCAGCGCTTGCGCACCGGCGAGGTCGACTACATCTCGGCGCTATCGCCGATCGACATCCGCCCGATCGAAAACCAGCCCGGCATCGTGCTCGACGCGGGCCCGGCGAGCCGCTGGTACGCGCTGCAATGGCAGGTCGACCGGCCGCCGTTCAACAACCCATTGGTGCGCCAGGCGGTGGCGTATGCGATCGACCGCAAACGCATGGTCGAGATACTGATGAATGGCAAGGCGCCGATCGCCGAGTCGATCGCGCCGCCGGGCGCGTGGTGGTATGACCCCACGGTGAAGTCGTATCCGTACGATCCGGCCAAGGCGAAGGCGCTGCTTGCGCAAGCGGGCGTCACCAACCTTTCGGTCAGCCTGTCGACGCCGCAGATCATGCTGATGCAGCAGATCAACCAGCTCGTTCAGGAGCAGCTGAAGGCGGTCGGCATTGCGGTGCGGCTCGATCCTATTGCGCAAAGCGACTGGTACCCGCGTCTCTCGCAGGGGCTCATCAACTTCAGCCCGATCCGATGGTCGCAGCGTCCCGATCCGGACGGCCTGTTTCCGCTGCTGCTCGGCAGCACCGGCGCGCAGAACACGACGAAGTACCACAACCCTGACGTCGACAAACTGTTGCAGCAGGCGCGCGACGCCTCCGATCAGGCGACGCGCAGGAGGCTCTACGGTCAGGTCGAGGCGATTGTCACGCGCGATCTGCCGTACGTGCCGCTGTTCTTTTCGATTGAATACGCAGCGATGCGCAACAACGTGCACAACCACGTGTGGTTGCCCGACGAGATTCCACGTTTCCGCAACATGTGGAAGTCGCCGGCGTAGCGCGGCGACGCCGAACAGGCCGGGGCGGGCAGGGAGCGCCGTCCGGCGGCGCGGTACGGCAAGCGCATCGTAGCATCGGTCCCGCGCGGATGAGCCAAAGCCGGGCGGGCGTGACGGACTGACGACGTATCTCTCCGGTGTGGGGAGAGGCATCGTCGCGCCTGCATATCGATTAGGTATCCATATGTTGTGATGGATGATGCATAGGTGATCCCAAGCTCCTTCCTACTGGTGAGACAAAATGAAAAAGATTTCCCTGGCAGTCCTGCTTCTCGCGGGCGGTTCCGGCGCGGCGATGGCGCAGAGCAGCGTCACGCTATACGGTATCGTCGATGAAGGTTTGATGTTCAACAACAACGCGCGTACCGGGCAGCAGTTCGCGCTCGCGAGCGGCAGCGAATCGGGTAGCCGCTGGGGCCTGCGCGGCGCCGAGGACCTGGGCGGCGGACTGTCCGCGGTCTTTACGCTCGAAGGCGGCTTCAGTTCATCGACCGGCGCGCTCGGGCAGAACGGCGATCTCTTCGGTCGCCAGGCCTACGTCGGGCTGGCGGCGCCGACGTGGGGGCAGGTGCTGCTCGGACGTCAGTATCTGAGCGGCTATGACTACGTCGGCGCGTTGACCGCGGCCGCGCAGTGGGCGCTCGGCGGCGCGGGTTTCGGCGCGCATCCGGCCGATCTGGACAATCTCGACGGCACGTACCGGGTGAACAACGCGGTCAAATACAAGTCGCCGAGCTTCGGCGGCTTTTCGTTCGGCGGCACTTATTCGTTCGGCGGCGTGGCCGGCGACTTCTCGCGCAACCAGATCTACTCGCTCGCGGCCGGCTACAGCATGGGGCCGTTGACCGCTGCTGCCCAATACACGCACGCAAGCAACCCCAATTATTCGCTGTGGGGCAATAAGGCCAACGACAGCAGCACGGGTTCGAACATGTCGGGTCCGGTGATTTCCGGTCTTGCCACCGCCGGTTCGCAGGATGTCGCCGCGGTGGGCGTGAATTACAAGATCGGCGATGCGACCCTCGGCGCCATCTATAGCCACGCGTCTTTCAACAATCTCGGCACCCTGGCGGTCGCGGGCGCGAGCAACGGGCTGCGCGGCACGGCGGTATTCAACATCATCGAAGCGAACGCGAAGTACATGTTGACGCCCGCGCTGCAACTCGGCGCGTCGTACACGTACACGGCGGCAGGCAGCCTGCGCGGGCTGTCGGGTGCGCGCTATCAGCAGGTCAATCTCGGCGTCGATTACAACCTCTCGAAGCGCACCGATCTATACCTGGTCGGCATCTATCAGCAGGCATCGGGACACGACTCGACCGGCGCCAACGCAGTCGCGCAGATCGCTTTCGCGACGCAGTCGTCCACGAACCGGCAGGTCGTCGCGGTCGCGGGCATCCGGCACAAGTTCTGAGCCTTGCCGCCTTTCGCGCGCGGCGCCTGCCGTCGCGCGCGAATGCGGACGATCGCCGGCGCCGATCTGCCATCGGCAATTGCCGGTGGCGCCGGCTAAAACACGGCAACTAGGAACACATTGGAAGATGGTATACAATAAGACATCGCTCGATCAACGTGCCGAGCACTTCATTTCAGCAACGCGAAAGGACTTGTAATGCCGATGGAGTTGCCCCCCTTTCTGGAAGCCGCCGCGACGCAACTGGCTGGCGCTGGTGCCGCGGAGAAGATCATCGGTTATATGCGGCCCGCCGAGTCGATCATGCAGGGTCCGTTGATGGGTGCGATGAAGGCGTCGCGCGTGAGCTTTGCCTATGTGCTCGCGCGCCGCATGATCGACGAGCGCTGGCGCATTGCGCTCGAAACCTGCGAGGCGGACGCAAACGGGCAAGGCCGCCTCGTCTACCGCATCAGCGCACGCGGAATCGACTTCACCTATATTGCGCGCGCATACGAGTGGGACGGCAAGGAGAAGGTGGGGCGCCGCTCCGATGGCGCAAATCGCGACATGTTCGGCGCACTGTTTGTCGGAGCACCGGACGCGGCGCGCATCGAGCGCGAGTTCGCCACGTTCGATCTGAAAAACGTCGAGACGATGCGCACGGATGCCGTGGTGCTCGGCTGGACCCCGGCCAATCGCAGCGCGCGGATTTTCGATCACGTCGTCGATGCACTCGTGGCCGGTCATCAGCCGGAGCCGGGCCTGATCGGCAGCGCCTCGGCCTATCTGCTGCGCAACGGCGGATTTCAGGGCAGCGGCCGCAACGGATCGATCTCGTATCAGGGCATCGCCGCCGACCACCCGCTGTGCCATCCCTTCTTCGCGGATCTCTTCGGTCTCTACATGGTTCGGCAGGTGTCGATCGATCTGGTCAACGCGATCGCCCGTGCGCGTAATCCGCGCGCCGCGCAACTCTCCGAAGAGGTCGCGCGTTATCTCGCGGTCGGCAACTCGTCGGGGCAGGGCATGTGCGTGGCGTTGCAGCGTTGGCCGCATTGGGTGTCGACGTGGCTGACCGTGCGCGAAGCCGCCCTCGCATACGCGAAGTCGATGCCCGTCGATGCGGCGAGCCGCGAGCGTCTCGTCAGCCTGGTCGCCCGTGTGGCCGCGTACTGCGACACGGTCCAGGTTCAGTCTGAAGATTATGTCGTGCCGAACAAGGTCATCGCGGCGAACTTGCGCACCATCGTCGGCTGGCTCGATGGGTCCCGGGCTTTTTCTCTCTGGAACGATCTCGCGCAGGCCGCGTCGGCATTCGATGCCGAAACGCAGGAGCAACTGAACTCCGCGCTGATCGATTTGTACCCCGACGTATCGGACCGTTTCGCCGATTACCTCGTGATCGGCGCGGCGCGCGAGCGCGGCGTCGTCGCCGAGATGACGGTCGGCGAGTTGCGCGGCCTGTTGCGCAAGAACTATGCGTGGGCGCTGCGCTACGACACGCTGCTGTCGAAGACGCGTCAGCATTTCTGGTATCACTCCGTCGACAACGGCGAGCAACGGCGCGGCGAACGCGTGCTCGATCCTGGCGAGGAGTACGAATCGTTCGTCGATCACATTGGCATCGTGCAGCGCCTCGCCTGCGTCGTTGCGAGCTACGCGGACGATGAACTGGTCGGCGAGCTGATGTTCGCGCATCCGGATCTGGAGATGGCCGTGTCGCGCGTGCAGTATCTCGATGGCCTTCCCTATGCGGAGATTCGCGACAACCTGATCCACAAGGATTTTGTCCCGGCGCAACTGATCCGCTTTTTCCTCGCGTCGCTCGGCATCGAATGCTCGACGCCGCTGTCGATTCGCTATGTGCGAGGCGTCTTCTTCCAGGGGGTTCCGCTGCCGGCCGAAATCGCCGAGGGCACGACGCGCGACTGGCGCTACCCGGCCGAGCCCGCCACCCAGACAGAGATGCTGTCATGACCCAGCCGACCTACACCTCAGCCGCGGTATCGGAAATCACGCGCGTCGCCTGGTGGAGTCTGCGCGCGTTCGGTTGCCCGCTCGGCGCGGTCGAAGCCATGGCGCGCGTGCTGACCTGTTCCGAAGTGCTCGACGGCGATACGCTTGCCGCGCTGCGTCGCAACGAAGCCGCGTTGCTCGCGGCATTCGCGAGCGATGAACCGCGCTTCGATCGCACGAGCGAAACGAGCGGCGTTATCGACGCAGCGGGCCGTTCGATGCTCGATATCGGACCCCGGGCGGTCGATCTGATCACCGGGCTCGCGAGGCGCAGGCGCGGCGCCGTGCGTATCACCGTGAACCACCTCGCGGACGAGATCGGCCTGGCCGGTACGGCGACGATCGCCGCGCAGCGGGGCATCGGGCTTCTATTGACGAATGGCGACCCGCATGGCGCATGGCGGTTCTATACTGCCACGAGCGGCGGCGCGATAACGTCGCTGACCAGCGATCCTGGCGGCGCCGCGATTCATGACCTGATGGTTCTGCTGCACGAAGTCGGCGACGTGCCATCCGCCGCGGCCTTGCTGGCAGCCGATGCAACCGGTGCCGGAACCTCGGCCCTCGAACTCATCGCATTTCCTTTCGTCGCGAGAGACGATCTCGCCGAGCTGGCGGCCCGTCGTTCCGGCATGGGCTGCAAGGATGTGAGCGGTGCGTTGAGACGGGCCTATGCGCACGGAGTCGACGTCGCTACCGCCGACCTCAGGTTCCTGTACGAACTCGAGACACGTACCTGGGCGCCCTCGTCGGAGCGCTCGCGGGCCCAGGCGGGCTTCCAGGCTGCGAGTCCGACACCGTGATCGTAAGACAGTCGTTTTGAGGAGATCAGGATTGGATATCGAACGATTCAATACCGGCGAACGCCGCCGTCGTGATGTGCTGGGCGATGCCTATGTCGATCAGTCGCTCAAGAGTGCTGACGATTTCAACCGGCCGTTCCAGGAGCTCGTCACGGAGTATTGCTGGGGCACGTGCTGGGGCGACCCGACGCTCGTGCCGCGTGAGCGCAGTCTGCTCAATCTCGGCATGATCGCTGCGCTCGGCAAGATGCACGAGTTCGAGCTGCATGTGCGCGGGGCGCTCAAGAACGGCCTGAGCCACGAGGAACTGCGCGCGGCGCTGATCCAGATCGCGGTGTATTGCGGCATCCCCGTCGGTGTCGACTGTTTTCGCGTGGCGCGCAAGGTGCTGGCTGAACTCGCCGCCGCCTCTCAACCTGCTGCTGATCCCAAGGAATGACGATGCCGTTTTCGATTCGCAAAATCGTGGTCTACAAGGAAGCGACCTTCATTGAAGGCGACAAGGCGCTTGCTACGCCCGTTACGCTTGTCGGCGTTGCGGCGGTGATTCGCAATCCGTGGTTCGGGCGCGGCTTCGTCGAGGATCTCTCGCCGGAGCAGCGCGATGGCTGCGGCGAACTCGGCAAGGTGATGGTGGCACGCATGCTCGAAGAGATCGGCGGCAAGCAGGCGATCGAAGCCTACGGCAAGAGCGCGGTAGTCGGTGGAGGCGGAGAAATCGAACACGCGTCCGCCGTGATTCACAACCTGCGCTTCGGCAATCACTATCGCCATGCGGTCGAAGCGGAGAGCTTTCTGTCGTTCACCAACAAGCGCGGTGGACTGAACACGTCGCTGCAGGTGCCGATCAAGCACATTCACGACGGCGCCGCGCGTTCGCACTTCATCACCCTGGAGTTCGCCATTCCCGACGCACCGAATCCCGATGAGATCGTGATCGTGCTTGGCGCGTCGACAGCCGGACGACCGCACGCGCGTATCGGAGACCGGCATCAGGACATGCAGGAGATCGAGCGCGAGAACGCGGCGCACTGAGACCGGCGGGCGTGGGGAAGGCGGCAATGCCATGGCATGAGGCGGCACGGCCGCCGCCGCATCACCCCGCGTAGGTCCGGTGGCGCTGTGCTGCTGTCAGCGGCACAGCGCGTGGAGCGTGTCTAGCGATTCGCCTGCCCGTCCTTGAGCAGGGCCGTCGCCGACTGCGCCGATCGCTCGATGAGCGCGCGTATCGTCAAGGCAGCGGCATTGCCGTCGCGCTTCTTGAGTGCCTTGAAAATCTCGCCCATGAGTTCGACCGTTCCGTGACGGCGTTCCACCGGCGAGCGCCGCGTCGTGGTCGCGCGCAGCAAACTGATGCGGGCGCCGAGAAGCTGCATGACGTGCTTGGCGGTCTCGTTGCGCGCGCCTTGATAGAGGATCGCGTAAAAGCGATTCGAAGCGGCGAGGAACGCTTCGTCGTTTTCGACCGGCGTATTCTTCAGCGCATTGAAGGTGTCTTCGAGTTCGGCGAGGTCCTCACTGGTCGCGCGCTGGGCAAAATGCAATGCCGCTTCGGAATCGAGCGCCGCCCGTATTTCATAGATTTCCGTGGCGATTTCGGGCGTCAGAGTTGCAACCACGACGCCCTTGGTATCGAGGCTCTCGACCAGACGCTCCGATTCGAGATTGCGCAACGCCTCGCGGATACTGCTGCGGCTGACGCCGGTCTGTTCGCATAGATCGCGCTCGATCAGCTTCTGGCCCGGCGCGAGCCGTCCCGCAATGATCGCTTCACGCAGAACGTTTAGCGTCTTCATGCGGATCGTCTCGTTTTTGGCGACGCTCAAGCCTACTTGTTGGGCAACCGTTGCGTCTTCTGTCATCGTTCCACCCTATGTTTGAATGCGGGCCGTCATGTGCGGCCCGTGCTGGGTTTTATTCCGGCTGCAGAAACTCGAGCAGCAGGCCGGCAATCAGGTCCGGTGCTTCGAGCAGCACGCTATGACGCAGCTCCGGCAGGATGCGAAGCTGCGATCCGGCGATTTTCTCATGTAACAGGCGCGACATCCGGGGCGACGAGCCGGGGTCGTTCTCGCCGGTCATCACGAGCGTCGGTACGCTGATGCGATCGAATGCGATGCCGCGATCCGCTGCCGCAAACACGCGATACGCGGCCGCGTACGACCGATGATCGTTCTTCACCAGTTGTTCGAGACGGTACGCGACGCGTTGCGGGTTGGCCGCCTTGAACGCCGGCGTGAACCAGCGATCTTCCGCCGCCGCGACGACCGCCGCGATGCCCTCGCGGTCGATCTGGTCGGCGCGTTTCAGCACGCGCGCGCGTTCCTCGTCGGTGCGCTCCGCGACCGAGCTGATGAGCGCCAGCCGGTTCAGACGCGCCGAGTTTTCCACCGCGTATTTCTGCGCGATGAGGCCGCCGAGAGAAAAGCCCACCAGATGCGTTTTTTGCACACCGACAGCATCGAGCAGCGCGTCGACATCGGAGACGAAGTCATCGAGCGAGCAGCGCGTGATCAGGCTCGATGCGCCGTGGCCGCGCAAGTCCGCGTGTAGCACCGTGAAGTGCGCCTCGAGCTGGCTCGCGATCGCGTCCCAGCTTGCGTGATCCGCGCCGATGCCGTGTATCAGCGTGACAAATGGTCCGGACCCCTGAATCTTGTACGCAAGCTCCAGGCCGTCGGCAGAAACATATTTTTCCACTTGCATCGTCTCCGTTAATCTGTTGGTATACAAGATACTAGCTGACAAAAAATATTTCGACTAGACTGACCTCAACATCTGGCGAATACGGAGACCTCCATCCATGGAGTACGCAAGATTAGGCCGCTCGAGCCTGCGCATTTCCCGCCTTGGCTTCGGCGCGATGGGTATCGGCAACCCGGGGTGGCGCAAGTGGGTGCTCGAAGAAGACGCAGCACGGCCGATCCTGCGCGCGGCGGTCGAGGCGGGCATCAATTTCGTCGATACCTGCGATTTCTATTCGGCGGGTGCCAGCGAGACCGTGCTCGGCAATGCGCTATGGGATTACGCATCCCGCGACGAGATCGTGCTGGCCACCAAGCTCGGCAATCCGATGGGCACGCATCCGAATGCGCGCGGCTACTCTCGCAAGCACATCTTCAGCGCGGTCGATGCGTCGCTGAAGCGCCTGAAGACCGATTACGTCGATCTGCTGCAAACGCATATCTGGCAACCGGACACGGACCTCGAAGAACTCGTCGTCGCCTTCGACGATCTCGTGAAGAGCGGCAAGGTACGCTACGTCGGCGCCACGACCATGCCCGCCTGGGCTTTCGTGCAATGCGTGAATCTCGCGAAACAGATGGGACGTACGCCGTTTGTGTCGATGCAGTGCGAGTACAACGTCTGTCATCGCGAAGCCGAGCGCGAACTGATACCGTTCTGCCGCGCCTACGATATCGCGCTGGTCCCATTCAGTCCGCTCGCGCGCGGCTTCCTGTGCGCGGACCGGCGCGATGCGCGCAACGCGACCGCGCGACATGATTCGGATGACTACACACTGAAGCACTATCACCGCCCGGGCGATTTCGCGGCACTCGAATGCGTCGCGAAGATCGCCGCAAAGCGCGGAGTCGAACCGAGTCAGGTCGCGCTGGCGTGGGCGCTCGCGCAGCCTGGCATCATCTCGCCGATCTTCGGCGCGACGCAGGTTGAGCACGTCGCGAGCGCGGTCGCCGCACTCGATCTGAAGCTCGACGAGGACGAACTGCGAGCGCTCGCCGGCACCTACGAAACGCGTCCGCTCGGCGCGAAAAGCCACTGAGGCAGCCGCTGCGCGTTTCCCCTCATTTGCTGCACATTCTCAAGGCATGCCAATGAATCAGCAAACCGAAAGTTTCGCGATGTATATCGACGGCGAATTCGTACAGGCCGAGGACGGCCGCACCTTCGAAAGCGTCAATCCGTGGACCGGCCGCGCATGGGCGACGATTCCCGACTCGAGCGCCGCCGATGTCGATCGCGCCGTGCGGGCCGCGCATCGCGCGTTCACGAGCGGCCCGTGGCCGAAGATGACGCCGAACGAACGTGCCGCGCTGCTGCAGAAGCTCGCCGACAAGCTCGTCGAACACAAGGACCGGCTCGGTTATGTCGAGACGCAGGACACGGGCAAGCTGCTGAAGGAAACAACCTGGCAGGCCGCGCACACGGCACGTGCGTATACGTATTTCGCCGGTCTCGCCGACAAGCTGCAAGGCGACATTCCGCCGTCCGCGCCGAACATGCTCAATCTCGTGCTGCACGAGCCGGTGGGTGTTGTCGCGGCGATCATTCCGTGGAATTCGCAACTGCAATTGTCTGCCTACAAGATCGCGCCGGCGCTTGCGACCGGCAACACGATCGTCGTCAAGGCTTCCGAAGATGCCTCGACACCGCTGCTCACGCTCGCGAGGCTCGCGCATGAAGTGGGCTTCCCGCCGGGCGTCATCAACTTCGTATCGGGCCGCGCGAATCCGTGCGCGATCACGCTGACGAGTCATCCGCTCGTGCGCCGCATCGCCTTCACCGGTGGTGTCGAGACCGCACGCAAGCTGATTCCGAACTCCGCGCATAACATCGCGAAGCTCTCGCTCGAACTGGGCGGCAAGTCGCCCGTAATCGTGTTCGACGACGCCGATCTCGACAGTTGCGTCAACGGTATCGTGGCCGGTATTTTCGGCGCGAGCGGACAGAGTTGCGCGGCGGGCTCGCGACTGATCGCGCACGAATCGATTCACGACGCGCTCGTCGAGCGTCTGGTCGAACGGGTGAAGACGATCGCGATCGGCGACCCGATGGAGGCCTCGACCAACATGGGGCCGCTTGCAACGGAGCGGCAGGTCGCCCGCATCGAGACGCTGCTCGCGCAATCGGTCGAGCAGGGCGCGCAGGTCGTCGCCGGCGGCAAGCGTGTTGCGGGGCTGCCGCATAACCAGTGCTTCCAGCCGACGATCGCGCTATGCGATCGCGGCGATTATCCGGTCGTGCGCCAGGAATTGTTCGGTCCCGTGCTGTCGGTGCTGAAGTTCCGCACCGACGACGAAGCGATCGGCATCGCTAACGATAGCGACTATGCCTTCGCCGGCGGCATCTTCAGCCGCGACTTTCCACGCGCGATGCGTACCGCGCGTGCGGTGCAGGCGGGCCGCCTGTGGATCAACACCTATCGCGTCACCGGCGTGAATGTGCCGTTCGGCGGATTCAAGCAGAGCGGCTACGGTCGCGAAGCCGGTATCGACGCGCTCAAGGACTACACTGAAACGAAGGCGGTGATGATCGAAGTGGGGGGCGAGGCGCTCGCCGATCCGTTCGTGATGCGCTAGGCGCAGCCATACGCGCAGCGGCGTTCGCGTACGTGTAGGTGCCATACAGGGACATTCTCTTATGCTGACAGTCATAGGCAGGCGGCTCGTCTGGGCCGCGCCCAATCTGATCTTCGTGACCGTATTGCTGTTCTTTAGCGTCGCGGTGTTCTTCGGCAACCCGGCCGCGTTGATGCTCGGCCAGGATGCGACCCCGCAGGCCGTTGCCGAACTGAGCCATCAGATGGGCTTCGACCGGCCCGTGGTCACGCAATATCTGAGCTGGATGGGCCACGCCTTGTCCGGCGACCTGGGGCGCTCGTACACGACGCATCAGACCGTCGCCGAGATGCTGATGCGTTCGTTGCCGGTCACGGTCGAGCTGGCCGTGCTGTCGATCCTGCTTGCAACCGTGGTCTCGGTGGGGCTGAGCAGCCTGACCGTCGGCCAGCGTGTGATCGGCACGTTCGTCACCGTGCTGTCGATCATCGGCATGACGGTGCCGAACTTCATGCTCGGCATGGTCGCGATCTTCATCTTCTCCGTGAAGCTCGGCTGGCTGCCGTCGGTGGGTTGGGTGCCTTGGGACCACGGTCTTCTCACGCACCTCCAGCATCTGATCCTGCCGACCATCACGCTTGCCGCGTACTACTTCGGCGCGTTCACGCTCGTCTATCGCGCCGAATACCAGGCGGTGCGAGAGCGTCTCTTCGTTCGTGTCGCGCGAGCGAAGGGGCTGTCCGAACACCGCGTGTCATTCCGCCATATTCTGCCCAATTCGATCCTGCCGGTGATTACGTACATCGGCATCAGTCTCGGACAACTGATGGGCGGAGCGGTCGTGACCGAAACGCTCTTTTCGATGCCCGGCATCGGCCAGTTGTTCGTCACGTCGATCCTGTCGCGCGATTATCCGGTGATGCTCGCGATCGGCATGTTCATCATCGTCGCGGTGATCCTGATGAATCTGCTCGCCGACGTCGTGTATACGCTGATCAATCCTCAGATCCGGCTGAACTAGGAGCTATTCATGCGCGAAATCCTGATGCGTCCCAAGGTGCAGATCGGCGCGTTCATCCTGCTCGTCATGATCGCGATTTCGCTATGTGCGCCGCTTATCGCGCCGCATGATCCGACCGCGAGCAGCGTGATGTTTCTCGCGCCTCCCGGCGCGGACAACCTGCTCGGCACCGACGAGCTCGGCCGCGACATTCTTTCGCGGCTGATCTACGGCGGACAATCTTCGCTGATCGTCGGTATCGGCGCGGCAGTGATGGCCGCCATCATCGGCATTCCGGTCGGGCTCGTGGCGGGTTATCTCGGCGGTCGCGTGGACCTGTTCGCGACGCAGATCATCGACATTTTCATCGCGCTGCCTGGTCTGATCCTCGCGCTCATCATCACCGCGATGGTGGGCCCCACGTTATTCAATCTCGTGCTGGTGCTCGGCTTCGTCAGCTGGCCGCGGATCGCGCGGCTGGTGCGCGGGCAGACGCTCGCGCTGCGCGAGTCGGTGTTCGTCGAGGCGTCGAAGGCAGTCGGCGCGCGCGCTGACTGGATCATGCTCAAGCATGTGTGGCCGAACACGATGCGCATCGTTGCCGCGCAGTTCGCGCTGACCGTCGCGTATTCGATTTTCACCTCGGCCAGCCTGTCGTTTCTCGGCCTCGGCATGCCGCCGCCGACCCCCGACTGGGGCGCCATGGTGCGCTCCGGCTTCGACTATCTCGCGATGAATCCCGGTATGAGCCTTGCGCCCGGCGCGGCGGTTGCGGCGACCGTGTTCGGCTTCTACCTGATCGGAACCAGCATCAAATGACGACCACGTTCGAAGATTCACGCGTTCTCTCGGTCGAGCATCTGTCCGTATCGTTCGATACGGGCAAACGCAATACGCCGCCGGTCACGGTCGTACGCGACGTGTCGTTCTCGATCGGCAAGGGCGAGATCGTGGCGATCGTCGGCGAATCGGGCTGCGGTAAATCGACGACGGGCCTCGCGCTGCTCGGCCTGAATCCGGGCAGCAACGCGTCGGTGAAAGGCTCGATCAATCTGGCGAAGAAGGGCGGGAAGACCGTCGATATCGTCGGGTTGCGCGAGCGCGAATTGCGGCGCGTGCGTGGCAACGACGCGGCCATGATCTTCCAGGAGCCGATGTCGTCGCTCAATCCGTTGTACACGATCGGCGCGCAGATCGAGGAAGCGCTCAGCGTGCATCGCAGGATGTCGTCGAAGGAACGCGCGGCCGAGGCGCTGCGGCTCGTTTCAATGCTTGGCATTCCGAGTCCCGCCAAATGTCTGAATAGCTATCCGCATCAACTGTCGGGCGGCATGCGGCAGCGGGTCATGATTGCGATTGCGCTGTCCTGCCACCCGGGGCTGCTGATCGCCGACGAGCCGACCACCGCGCTCGACGTCACCGTGCAGGCGCAGATCGTCGAGCGGATGAAGCAGTTGCAGCAGGAAACGCAGATGGCGATCCTGTTCGTCACGCATGACCTCTCGCTGGTCGCGGAAATCGCCAACCGCGCGCTGGTGATGTACGCGGGGCAAATCGTCGAGGCGGGTCCGGTTAGCGATCTGTTCAACCAGCCGCTGATGCCTTACACGCAGGCGTTGATGCGTTCCCGTCCACGTCTTGGCGACGTGCGTCATCGCATCAAGCCGATTCCGGGCGGCGCGCCCAATCCGGCCGCGCTGCCGGCCGGCTGCACGTTTCACAAGCGTTGCGAGCATGCCGTCGCGGGGCGCTGCGATACGCAGGTGCCGTCCCTCGAAACGACCGATGACGGGCTTCGCCAGGTGCGCTGCCTGCGTTGGCGGGAATTGCGGCAAGTACCGCAATGCGCGCCCGTATTGCAAGGACAACCATCATGACGCCGACTTCCACGCAACCGCTGATCAGCGTCAGTCATTTGCGCAAGCTCTACGACATTCGCCGTGGCCTGTTCTCGAAGCTGGTCGGTCACGTGCATGCGGTCAACGACGTGTCGTTCGACATCGCGCCAGGCGAGACGCTTGGCCTTGCCGGCGAATCGGGTTCGGGCAAGACGACGATCGGCCGCTCGGTGTTACGGCTGATCGAACCGACCGACGGTGCGATCCGCTTCGACGGCAAGGACGTGATGGCGCTCAACGCGGCCGGACTGCGGGATTACCGGAAGAGCGCGCAGATCATCTTTCAGGACCCGTTTGCCTCGATCAATCCACGGATGAAGATTCGTGACGTGATCGCCGAGCCGTTGCGCGTGCAAAAGATTCATGCGACCGAACGCGACGTCGATCGGCGTGTCAGCGAACTGCTGGATCTCGTGTCGCTGTCCGACGACTACAAGGACCGGAGTCCTACCGCGTTATCCGGCGGTCAGCGGCAACGTGTCGTCATTGCGCGGGCGCTCGCGGTCAATCCGAAGTTCATCGTGGCCGACGAGCCGATCTCCGCGCTCGACGTGTCGATCCAGGCGCAGATCGTGAGCCTGCTCGACGAGCTGAAGCAGCGGCTGGGCCTCGCGATGTTGTTCATTTCGCACGATCTTGCCGTGATGGAATATCTGTCGGATCGTATTGCGGTCGTCTACCTCGGGCAGATCATGGAGATCGGCCCGGCGAGAGCAATTACACAAACGCCGAAGCATCCGTACACCGAGGCGCTAATTTCCGCGGTGCCTGACGACCGGCCCGACATGAGACGCAAGCGTGTCGTGCTGCAAGGCGACGTGGCCGATCCGGTGTCGCCGCCAAGCGGCTGCGTGTTCCGCACACGCTGCATTTACGCGAAACCGGAATGCGCGCAACAACGTCCGGTGCTGCGCGAAATTGCGCCGTTGCATTTCAAGGCGTGTATTCGCGACGACGTGTTGTAGGCGCGGTTCTGGTTTCGTTGGCGGGGCTACGCCCGGTACTCACATGTGTTGCAAGCGGCGCAGGCGGAACGCGAGTTCAAGGCTGAATCGAGTCTCTGCGTCGTCGACGTCTTTGCCCAGCACCTCACGAATACGCTCCATCCGATAGCGAATCGTCGTCACATGTACTTTCAGTTCATCAGCGCATTTTTGTAGCCTGCAACCCGAGTCCAGATAAGCTTCGAGTGTCTTCAGCAGATCGCCGCGATTCTGGGCGTCATACTGATCGAGCGCACCGAGCGTGTTGGCGACGAAAACGTCGACCTGCGAGGAAGACAACGCGGAGAACACGAGTCCATAAGGGCCGAAGTCCTCTTCGTGGACGACACCGCTACGTGCGAAACGATCGGAAAGCCGGAACGCGCGCTGGCACGCCTGCCATGCCGGCGCGTAATCATGCGGAGCATGGCATACGGGACCCGGCGCGATGACGCAAGCGCTGCCGGTCAGCCGGTCGGTGAGTTCCAGTGAGCGCCGCATCAGGTCGCGGCGCCGCGCTTCCGGAATGCCCTCGGCTTCGGAGATGAGCGCCATCAGCAACGTTCCCGCGGGAACCACGGTGATGTTGGCGGACCAGGCGTTCGCGAGAGCGGACGAGATCGCACGATGATTGCCGCGCAGTATTTGCCGCGCGCTTTCAGCGTCTCCCCGGATGCCGATCAGCACAAGCCGGTTCGGTGTGCCGAGCGGTAGGCCGCAATGCGCTGCCCGCGACAGCAGGTCGTCGTCGAGGTCGCGCCCCGAGAGCAGATCGTCGAGGATTTTCGACTGGGACTCCGTGCGCTCCTTGAAGCGGATGACTGTACGCATCAGCATGACCGACAGCGCAAACGCGACTTGCCGGATCAGCAGCTCGTCCACCGGATCGAAGCGTTCTTCATCGGTCAGCAGATAGAGTGCGCCGGCCTGCTGGCCGTCGACGCGCAGCACCTCGCGCCGATGCACAGGCGTGGATGTGGGGCTTGTCGAATCGTCGGATGTTTTTGCTTGCCACTGCGCTTCGTCGTTCAACTCGATTCGCAGCATCTCCGCGAGCGCGTTAGCGTATTGCGGATCAGCGGCGCGTTGCCCTTTCATCAAGGCTTGAGCGGGCCGGTCGACCACCGCGATCGGACAATCGAGCAGCGACTCGACGGCGGACAGTACCGCGGTTGGCGCTTCGTCGGACAGAACGCGGCGCATCAGTTCGCTAACCGAATCGATCGTATGTTTGACGCGCGTGGACAGTACCGTTTCCTCGCGCAGACGCTGGGCCTTGCCGACCGCGATCGCCGCGAGCTGCGCAATCGCCTTGAGGAAGGCGAGTTCGTCATTGTCGACGTTGAGGATCTCTCGCGACTGCACGGCAAGGATCATTCGCCGTTCGTACTGATCGGTTGCCGGTAGCGGCAGGATCGTCACGGTGTGATAGTGGCGGGCCAGCGCGTCTTGCTGGTAATGCAAGTAATCGGAGCGCTGCGCATCCGGAATGATGAGCGGCCGCTGCTCGTCGAGCACCTTCCTGACCGGACTGGTCGCCAGTTCCCAACGCGTCGAGGCGCTTGACGGATCAACGAGGAACGGGTCGAAGCGTGCCATCAGAACCGACAGTCCCGCGTTTTCGTCGACGCTCATGATCGAACACATGTCCCATGTCGTGTAACGACAGGTGGCATTGGTGATGCTGTCAAGCAACGTGCCTAGATCGCTGCTCTCGTTGACCAGTTTCGCGATGTCGGCGAGGCGTGAGAAATGAGCTTGGGATGACTTGACGGCTATTGAAGCTGGAAAAGTGTTGTCCATGCAGCGGATCGTACTGTGACAAATTTTCAGTTTCAACTTTTCATAGTGCCCGTGCATTGGTGTTAACGATCAGGTGCTTTCATTTCTTTGCCGCGTTTCGTCGAAAGCTCGAATTCGCCACTCGAAAATACTATTTTCCCTAGATGGCAGATCGAAAAGTGACGACCCAGAATGTTTTCACTGAAGGAGACATTCTCGATGAATACGTCACAAGAGAGAGAGGCAAGCCCGTTGGATGTACAAGGGCTACGGAAAGCTTTCGGCAGCTTCGTGACGGGCGTGACCGTCGTTTCGGCTATCGACGACCAGGGCCACTACCGAGGTCTGACCGCCAACTCGTTCACCTCGGTGTCGCTCGATCCGCCTCTGGTGCTGGTGTGTATCGACAACAAGGCGACGACCTGCCCCGTATTCGAGCAGGCATCGAGCTTCGCCGTGAATGTTCTCGCGGCAGGGCAGCGAGACGTTTCGAATACGTTCGCGTCGCGCGCTCCGGACAAGTTTCACGGTGTGCCGACGCACGTTGCCACAACCGGCGCACCGCTGCTCGAAGGCGCGATCGCATGGTTCGATTGCGCGAAAGAACAGTTCGTCACCGCTGGCGATCACACGATGCTGATCGGCCGTGTGCTCGATTTCGGCCATACGGGCGGCGTTCCGCTCGCCTATTGCCGCGGCAGCTACATTGATTTCGGTCTCGAACAGAAGGCGGTCGGTGCCGGCAAATCGTTGAACTACGGCTGTGTTGCGAATCTCGGCGACGCGGTGCTGATGGTCCGTGATCCGCTCAAGGGAAGCTGGACGATCCCGACCGCAGGACACGGCACGGACCAGCACGCACCGGGCGGTCTGTCGGATCTTGTCGCGAAACTTGGCGCAACGGTCGAACTGTCGTTCCTCTACTCGGTGTTCGAGAATGCCGGCGAGAGCTTTATCGTCTATCGCGGCACACTCGCGGATGAGCCGCAATTGACCAAAAGTGCCGCTCTGTTCACGCAGGAAACGATGCCGTGGGATCAGATCGGTTCTTCCCAGACTCGCAATATGCTGCGCCGCTACTTCCTCGAACGCGCCGATGCGCGCTTCGGCATCTATATGGATAGCGCCGACGGCGGCAAGGTCGCGATGCTCGACGGTGCGCTCAAACCTTTCAATCAACTCGATATGGGATCTTGAATGGTATCGATCAGTGTCGAAAGTCTGACTGGCACGCGCACTCGCAACTGGATCGATGGCGCGTGGCACGAACCCGCGAGCGGGACCTATCTCGACAGCTTCAATCCGTTCACCGGCGAGGCTTGGTATCAGATCGCCGATTCGAATGCGGACGATGTCGGGCAAGCGGTTCAGGCCGCCGAACGTGCGCTGCATGATCCCGCGTGGCGGGGGATCACGCAGACCGATCGCGCGAACCTGCTGCGCAAGCTCGCGGAGTTGATCCGCGCCAACGTCGATCGTCTTGCGCGGCTCGAAGTGCACGACAACGGCAAGCTGCTGAAGGAAATGCGCGCGCAAATCGGTATCTTGCCGGATCAATTCCACTATTTCGCGGGCGCGGCAGACAAGCTCGAAGGAACCACCATTCCGGTGAATCGACGTGACGTGCTTGCCTATACGTCGCGCGAGCCGATCGGCGTCGTCGGTGTGATCGTGCCATGGAATTCGCCGCTCTATCAGTTGAGCTGGACACTCGCGCCCGCGCTGGCCTGCGGCAATACCGTAGTCGTCAAACCGTCTGAACATACGTCGGCTTCTGCCTTGGCGCTGGCTGAACTGATCAAGGAAGCGGGCATTCCCGACGGTGTTTTTAACGTCGTAACGGGTTTGGGCGCGAGTGCGGGAGAAGCATTGACGCGTGATGCCCGCGTGGCGAAAGTCGCGTTCACCGGCAGTACCGCGAGCGGCCGCAAGGTTGCTCATGCGGCTGCGGATCACTTTGCGCAATGCAATCTGGAGCTCGGCGGCAAGTCGCCCAATTGTGTGTTCGACGATGCGCCCTTCGAGCGGGCACTCGATGGCGTCGTTGCGGGAATCTTCGCGGCGGGCGGGCAGACATGCGTGGCGGGGTCGCGGATCTACGTACAGCGGACCATCTTCAATGCGTTCCGCGACGCGCTTATCGAACGAGCCCGTGCCGTGAAACTCGGCGATCCACTCATGGACGATACGCAGATGGGGCCGGTCGCAGTCAAATCCCAGCTAGAAAAGATCGGATCGATGGTGTCGCATGCCACGCAGCAGGGCGCGCGCCTGCTCGCGGGGGGTAAGCGTGCCGCCGCGCCGCTCGATCAGGGCTGGTTTTACGAACCCACACTGCTCGATCAGGTCGCGCCGTCGATGGAAATCGTTCAGGAAGAAGTATTTGGCCCAGTGGGCGTGATACAGCCGTTCGAAGACGAGCGCGACCTTGCGAGACTGGCTAATGCGACGCGCTACGGGCTGACAGCGGGAGTATGGACTCGCGACATAGACAGGGCGATGCGATTTGCGCGCGATGTCGAAGCGGGCACGATCTGGGTCAATACCTATCGCGCGGCGTCATTTACCACGCCGATGGGCGGTTTCAAGGAGAGCGGCTACGGTAAGCACTACGGCCTCGAGTCGATGCGCGAGTACTCGCGTGCGAAAAGCGTAGTCGTCGACTATTCCGGCAATACGCCGAATCCATTCGTCATGCGCGTAAGCGGCTGAGCGGCAATCGGATTGATACGTCAAAAAAGGCGCGAAAGTGAAATTTTCAATTGTACTGAACATGGATCGCTTTTCCGAAGACCTGTCGATGCGAGAGGTTTGGCGTCGCGTCGACGAAATGGCGGGGCTGGCCGACGAAGGTGGATTCGACATGATCTTCACGGCCGAACACCATACGATCGAAGCGACCATTGCACCGAACCCGTTCCAGGTACTGGCTGCGTGGTCGCGCACCGTCAAGCGGGCGCGTCTCGGTACGGGGGTACTGTCCGCTTCATACTGGCACCCGATCCGGCTTGCTGGGGAAGCGGCCCTTTGCGACATCATCACCGACGGCAGACTCGAAATTGGCATTGGCCGCGGTTCGTATCAATACGAATTCGACCGCATGAAAGACGGCATGCCGCAGCAGGAGGGTGTCGCCTATATGAAAGAGATCATCCCGGTGGTGCGGGAGCTATGGAAGGGCGACTACGCGCACGACGGCAAGTATTTTCAGTTTCCCGCCGCCACTTCGGTACCCAAGCCATTGCAGCGCGAGGTGCCGATGTGGTGCGCGGCACGCGATCCGGCTTCTTTCGATTGGGCGGTCAAAAACGGTCTTTCGATCATGGCGACGCCGTTGCACGCACCGTTCTCGGAAGTCGAGAATCTGGTCAGCCGTTTTGAAACCACGCTTGAGAACAATCCCGGCGTCAAACGGCCGAAACTCATGATGCTGCGCCGTACCGCGGTCTACGAAGACGCGAAGGACTGGCAGGTGCCGGTTGAATCGCTGACTAACTACGGCCGCTATTTCGAGAATCTTTTGAAGAATCTCGGTAAGGTAAAAAATGGATTTTGCGAACCGGTCGGTTATGAAACCGTGTCGAATCGTTCCGACTATGCCCCTGAGTCCTTGCGCGAAAACATGATGTTCGGCACGCCGGACGAAGTCGTCAAAAAACTCAAGGCGTATGAGGCACTCGGGATCGACTACTTCATGTACGGCGCCTTTTTCGGCATGCCATACGATCGTGTCAAGCGATCTATCGAGTTGTTCTGCAAGGACGTGCTTCCGCATTTCAACGAGGCCAGATAATTCGAGAACTTACGCGTTGCAAGCCATGCCAGGAGGTTTTTGTGAAGAATGAAATGGATAACGTAGCGCCGGTTCGGGCCTGTGCGAAAGACGCAGTAGCGTCGATTCGTCGCCGTCGCGTATTGCAGGGAGTGGGCGCACTCGCGGCAGGCGCGCTCCTGAATCCGCTGGCGCGAGCGCAAGCCGGGCGCTTCGACGGGAAGCAACTGGTCTACGTCAGCTGGGGTGGCGTCTACCAGGACTTTCAGAAGAAGTCGTATTGTGATCCGTTCGCGAAGGAGACCGGTGCCCGGATCATTCAGGATGGTCCAGTCAACGAGGCAAAGATTCGCTCGATGGTCGCCGCGGGCGGGAATCCCGACTGGAACGTGATCGACGTGACCGACACGTTCCTGTTCAACGGCACCGCGCATAACCTCTTCGAAAAGCTCGATTTCAGCATCGTGAACAAGTCGATGGTCGAGCCCGCGTACGTGACGGATTACGGCATTGGCACCTGTGCATGGAGCTACAACGTTGCCTACAACACGAAGGCCTTCGGCGTGGGGAAAGGCCCCAAAACGTGGGCGGACCTGTTCGACGTCAAGCGCTTCCCGGGCAAGCGGATGTTCCGCAATCGCGTCTATGCGACGCTCGAAATCGCTTTGCTTGCCGATGGCGTCGATCCAGCGAAGCTTTACCCGCTCGACGTCAATCGCGCGCTCAAGAAGCTCGATACGATCAAAGATCATATTACGTGGTGGACTACGCCTTCGCAGTCGCAGCAACTGATTGTCGACGGCGCGGTCAGTTGTGGCGTCATCCAGAATGGCCGCGCGTACGACGCGTCGAGAAAAGGCGCGCCGATTGCGATCGAATGGGCACAGAATCTGCAATCCGTCGACTACCTCGTCATATTGAAGGGCACGAAAAACCTCGATGTGGCGATGCACCTCGTGAACCGATCGATTCAGCCCGACGCGCAGGCGATGTTCTCGAACAACACCGCGTATTCGCCGGTTAATCCCGCTGCCTTCTCGAAGATCGACAAGGCCATCTCGCCATGGCTCGCGACCCAGAAGGACAATGTTGCCAAGGGCGTGATATTGAATGCAGCCTGGTGGCAGGACAAGCTCGAAGCCCTCGACGCGAGCTGGAACGCGTGGCGGCTGTCGTGAGGCTCGTGCGGCGCAGTGATTGGCTGGGTGTACCCGCAGTACTGCTGGTTCTGGGGATGTTCGCCTGGCCGGTCGTGTCGTTTCTGGCAAAAAGTGTCACCGATCCTCATGTCGGGCTGCAAAACTTCGTGTCGGTCGCGACCGACAGCGTGTACGCCAAAGTACTGTTGAATACCGTCGTGATTAGCGCGACCACGACGATATTCACGCTGCTGCTCGGTTATCCGGTTGCTTACACGATTGCACGTGCTTCGGGGCGGCGCCGGCGTCTGATGATCTTCGTCGTTCTGATCCCATTCTGGACGAGTCTGCTTGTGCGGACATTTTCGTGGATGATCCTGCTGCAGCCGCACGGCGTCATCAATTCGCTGCTGCTGGCGAGCGGTTTGATCGAGCACCCGCTCGAACTGATTTTCAACCGCACTGGCCTCTTCATCGCGATGGTCCAGATGCAACTGCCGTTCCTGATTTTCCCGCTCTTTAATGTGTTGTCGAAGATAGACGACGCTTATATGCGAGCCTCGGCAAACCTTGGTGCTTCGCCTTTCACCACATTCTGGCGCGTGTATTTCCCGCTTTCGATGCCGGGCATCGTCGCCGGTTCGATGCTGGTATTCGTTACGTCGCTCGGCTATTTCGTCACTCCCGCACTGCTCGGCGGACTACGCGACATGATGGTTGCGCAATTGATCGACGAACAGGTCGCGGATATCGGCACGTGGGGCGTGCCGGCGGCGCTGTCCGTGATCCTGCTATGCGGCACCGCGATGATCTTCCTGGTCATCAAACGCGCGACGGGCGCCACCCGCAAAGGAGCACGCCGATGAAACCGGGTTGCATCTGGCGGACGTTGCGCGGCGCTGTGTGTTTGTTCGTCGCACTGTATATGCTGGTGCCGATTGCGATCGTCGTGGTGATTTCGTTTTCGTCGGGGCAGTTTCTCTCGTTTCCCCCGCCGGGCTTCTCGCTGCAATGGTATCGCGCGTTGAACGACCCGGCCTGGACATCGTCGCTCGCCACGAGCGTGGAAGTCATGATACCGGCCGCTTTGCTGTCGACGTGTCTGGGCCTTGGGGCCGCGTTGATGCTGCGGCGGGAAGGGTTGCCCGGCGCGCCTTTGATACGCGGAATCCTTTTGTCTCCTCTCGTGATTCCCGTAATCATTACCGGTGTCGCGTTTTATAGCGTGTTCAGGCCGCTTGGCCTGCACGGCACGGTCCTGGGACTGATCGTTGCGCATACGGTCTTGTGCATACCCTATGCGCTAACGACTATCACGTCGTCACTGGCGATGGTCGACTGGCGAATCGCGCAGGCGTCCGCGAGTCTCGGCGCGAGGCCCTTTACGACGTTCCGCAGAGTGACCTTTCCATCGATTTCGTCCGGCGTGATCTCAAGCTTCCTCTTCTCGCTGGTGGTGTCCTTCGACGAAGTGGTGGTGTCGATGTTCGTTAGCGGGCCCGATGCGCGACCCGTGACGGTTCAGATGTGGTCCAACATTCGTGGCGACGTCGATCCGACCATCGCCGCGCTGGCATCCGTTCTATTTGTGTTCGCGCTGCTCATCCTGTTGCTAGAGGCAATTTTCGGTCGCGGGGAGGCCACGGAACAATGAAGCACAACGACAAGCAAACGCTGCTCAAGATATCCGGCTTGCAGAAGCACTATGGATCGACTGCGGCGATCGCCGATGTCTCGCTGGAATTGCGCGAAGGCGAGCTCCTGACGTTCCTCGGTCCGTCAGGCTCGGGCAAGACAACCGTGTTGATGTCCATTGCCGGTTTCGTTCAGCCGTCCGCGGGCAGCATCGATCTGGCAGGAAAGCCTTTGTTGCCGCTTGAACCGTACCAGCGCAATATCGGCATGGTGTTCCAGAGCTATGCGCTGTTTCCGCACATGACGGTCGCGAAGAACGTCGCCTATCCGCTCAGCATTCGCCGAATGCCGAAGGCTCAGATCGAGGAAAAGGTCGCACGCGTGCTCGAACTCGTCGGTCTGCCTCAACATGCCAACCGCTTGCCGTCCGAACTGTCCGGTGGACAGCAGCAGCGCGTCGCGCTTGCTCGCGCCATTGTGTTCGAACCTCGTCTTCTGCTCATGGACGAGCCGCTCGCGGCGCTCGACAAGAAGCTGCGCGCGAAGATGCAAATGGAGATCATGCGCTTGCATCGGGAGCTGGGTGTGTCGATCATCTATGTGACGCACGATCAGGAGGAGGCGCTCGTCATGAGCGATCGCATTGCGGTGTTCAATCACGGCCGCATTGACCAGATCGGTACGCCGAGCGAGTTATACGATGCGCCGAAAACCCGTTTTGTCGCGGACTTCATCGGTGAATCGAATCTCTTCGACGGAAAAATACAGACGATCGGCGCCGACGGCGTGTGGTGCGCACTGCCTTGCGGCGCGACCATCAGGCTCGCGGAAGCCAATGCCGCGCGAAAGGATGAATCGATCGTTGTTGCGGTGCGTCCCGAGCGTATTCGCGTACACCACGCCTCGCATGAACCTGCGTGCGAAAACGTGCTGCCGGCGGTCGTGAGCGAAGTCGCCTATCTTGGGCAGGCACGTAAATATCTGGTCAGGACCGCCACGGGAACCGAAATTGTCGCGCTCGAGCAACTCGCTGTTCAGGGGCAGCGTACGTTCGAGATCGGCGAGCCGGTTGTCGTGTCGTGGCGGGCATCCGATACCCGGGAGGTCAATTCATGAGTCATGCTGAGGGTCTCAACGTCAAACGCAGCGGCTCGGGCCGTAAAGTGGTATTCGTGCATGGCGTCGGTGCCGATCTGGAGAGCTGGCAAGGCACGCTATCGTGTCTTCAGACCCGTGTCGAAGCGTTGACATTCGACTTGCGGGGTCATGGGGAATCGGTAAAGACACACGGAGAATATTCGCTGGAGATGTTCTCCGCCGATCTTCTCGCGATTGTCGACGAAGCCGGTTGGGCATGCTTCGATCTTGTCGGCTTTTCATTGGGCGGACTGATCGCACAGCGCTTTGCGCTCGATTATCCCGATCGGGTGCGGACGCTGACCATCATCAGTTCGGTCGGCGGCCGCACGGATGAAGAGAAAGCGCGCGTGTTGGCACGCGCCGAAACGCTCGCGAGGGAAGGTGCGCGAGCACATATGGAGGCATCGGTTCCGCGCTGGTTCACGGACGAGTTCAAGCTCGCGCATCCGGAAGTCGTGGCGGCCCGTATGGCCCGCAGCCTGGCAAACGATCCCGTTTGCTATGCCGCCGCCTACAAGGTCCTGGCAACCGGGGACCTGGCTGACGAGTTGAGCAAACTGCATCTGCCCGCCATCGTCATGACGGGCGAAGCAGATGCGGGATCGACGCCACGCATGGCACAGCTGATGGCGCAACAACTGCGTGCGCCCTGTGTGATCTTTCCGCGCCTCAAGCACAGCGTGCTACTCGAAGCGCCGGATCAGGTCGCATTACAAATCGATTCTTTTTTGCAGCGTCATCCGGCTTGACACCCGGCAACGCTGCTGCCCTTGTTCGCACGAATCAACAACGGCATTTTCCAATTGACCAATAGGAGCAATCGTGACTTTTCAAGTACGCAAGGTCGTCGTATACAAGGACACGACATGTCGGGAAGGCGGCCGTCACCTCGACCGGCCAATCACGATGGTTGGCGTGGCGGCGGTGATTCGCAATCCATGGGCAGGACGCGGCTATGTGGAGGATCTCTCGCCCGAGCAGCGCGCCGGCTGTGGTCCGCTCGGCACCATGATGGTCGAGCGGGTGCTCGCCGAATTGAAAGTCGAAGAGATCGAAGCATACGGTAAGGCGGCCGTGGTCGGTGCAGCCGGCGAAATCGAACATGCTTCGGCGGTGATTCACAATCTGCGTTTCGGCAATCAATATCGGAATGCTCTGAAGGCAGAAAGTTATCTGACGTTCACGAACAAGCGCGGAGGTCTGGGAACGTCGCTGCAGATTCCGATGAAGCACCTGCACGACGGTTCGGCGCGCTCGCATTTCATCACGTTGGAGATGTCGATTCCGGATGCGCCGTGCCCGGATGAAATTGTCATCGTACTGGGTGCATCGACCGGCGGCCGGGCGCATCCGCGTATCGGCAACCGGCATCTCGACACGATGGAAATCGAGGAGGAGGCCAAGCGGGCTGCGGGCGCCTAGGCCGCCTTTCGGGCCATGTTGCTCGACGCGGTGGTGCTCCGGTGCGATCTGTCAGGCTGTCGGGAAGAACAGGTAAAAATCGATCGAGCGTGACGCGAAAGCCGGACACCGCATCCTCACGCGCCGATATCCCCGATCGGCGAACGTCATCTTGTGCCGGGTGGCTGGCGGGCGCAGAGCGCGCGAGGTGGGACCCACTACCGACATGCGTCTATTGCCTGACGCAGAGGCCTTCGACGAAGAAGCCATTGCCGTTGACTTCGTCGAGGTAGTAGAGGTTCGTCGACGAAACCGGCAGGAACATCATCGCGCTCTGCACCGTGCTGCCATTGCTCGTGGTGCGCAGCAGTCCGGCCATCAATCCGTTCACGCCGTTTGTCAGTGTGGGCGTCGAGGACGAAGACGCCGCATTGAACGTCGCGTTGAAGTTCAGCGTGAACGGGGACGCGTACTGGCCGGATGGCGTGAGCGTCGTGCCCGCAATCGTCACGCGATTCGTCACGATGTTGCCGAGCAACTGGTTGTTGTCGCTGGTGTTCGGTTCCGAGCACAGCCACGTGCCGTCGTAGGTCCCGCTCGCCAGTGCCTGCGCCGTCTGGAACACCCACGAACCGGTGCGGAACGTGCCCTCGCTGTTCGTACCGGCCTGATCGAGCATCAGCGTGAGGTTGCCGCCGCTCGTGCTTGCAAAGAGGCGGCCGAACGACTTGCCGTTCAAGGTCATGTCGAACGCGCCCGGATACGTGGCCTGGTCGGGATCGACGGTGATCGAGCCGGTGTCGGCGATGCTCGCGTCGCTGTCGTCCATGCAGTTCGCGCTGTAGGCGGCGCTCGGGCACGCGCGGAACGTGCCGTCGGCGTTGATCTGCATCTGGCCGGTGTCGGCGTCCTGTGAGCCGACCGGCACGCCGGCGGCCGTGTAGTCGCCCGAGAGTTTGATGAAGCTGTAGGTGCCCGCGAGGCCGGCGACCGTGGTGACGCCGTTGTTCGATGCGGCAATCTGGCCCGAGAGCGTTTGCGATCCGCTGCCTGCCGCCACGTTCGGCACGTTGCTGAGCTGGCCGCTCAGGACGCCGTGGTTGCCGCTGTCGGCCGTGACCGCGAACTGCATGCCGACGGCGTTCGCGCCCGCGGCCAGTGCGGCCGGCACCGTGCCGCTTGCCGCGAACGAGGTGACGACGTAGTTGCCGTTCGTCAGCGTGTAGTTGCCCACGAGCTTGCCGGCGAGCCCGAACTGCGAATTGATGAAGGTCGTCGTGATCTGGCCTTTGGCGGGCGCGTCGATCTGCACGGAGATCGTGTCGCCGAAGCTGACCGTGCCGATATACGTCTGCTGCGCGGCAAGCGGCTGTGCCTGCGCTGCCTGCGAACCCCCGCCCGATTGGCTAGAGCCGTTGCCGCCGCTGCTGCCGTTGCTTGTACTGTTGCCGGTGCTTCCACTGCCCCCGCTACTCCCGCCGCAAGCCGACAACACTGCGCATACCCCAATGCAAACCAGCGTCTTTTTCATGATGAATCCCGATTCCGATTATTTGAGTTATGAAATTTTATTTTTCCGCCGATGATGACTTCACCGGGCGATTCCGCTATTCGATTTTTATCGGCCCGCAAACGTAAAACAGCCATGAATCACACTGCAAATTTCCCTTGAATTTTCCTTGGATGGGCGGCCAATCTATTGCATATACAGGCGGTCAATAGCGGGTTGCCCATTCCTTTTGGGAGGAAATACTCTTTACGGGCCGTCGATGTGGCATTCTCCCGGGAGTGCGCCGGGGGACGCATGATCAAAATTGATCATGTGAATGAAACGGGGCTGTCGCACACTGAACGCAAATCAGAAAAAAGAATATCCGAAGCCGAGTGACAGCTGATGGCAACACGTGAAGTCATGACCGGCAAGCCGGAAACGTTGGACGAGATGATCGTGCGTTTCTACGACGCGATCCTCGACCCGAGCGCGCTGCTCCGTGCGCTGACGGAATTCGATCACTGGATCGGCAGCCGTCTGGCGCATATGGTCGGCTGGGACGCGCGTACGCAGAGCGCGCCCGTCAACCTGATGACGCGTGCCGAATACATGCATGCGGGCGAAGCCTACGCGGAGTACTACGGCAAGATCGACCCGCGCCGGGCCGTGGTGCTGAATCAGCCGGTGGGGTGCGTGTTCCGGTGCGCGGACTATTTCGACAACCGCTACGTGGATCGCAGCGAGTTCTATCAGGATCTTCTGATTCCCAACGGCATGCGCTATATCCTCGGTGGCTGCGTCTATCGTGAAGACGCGCTCGATATCTACCTGGTGTTCAATCACGCGGTTGGCCAGCCGTCGTTCTCGGCGCAGCAGGTCGAGGCTGTCGGCCGACTGATGCCGCATCTGCAGAAAACGCTAAAACTCATGCTGCGCAGCGAGTCGCTGCGTGCCGGGATCGTCGCGGGTGAAATGGCGCTCGAGTCGATGGATCAGGCGATCGTCGTGCTCAATCCGGCCAACGAGGTCGTGTTCTGCAACCGCAGCGCTGAAGTCCTCTTCAAGGCGCGGCGCGTCCTGCGCGTGTCGGGCCGCCGCGTCGAGTCGGCGAGCTTCTGGAACGACACGCTTTCCGGCGCGATGGGCCGCGTGCGCGAGAGCGGCAAGCCCGAAAGCGTACCCGTGGGCGTGGGCGCGCAGACGCGCTATCTCACGGTGCTTGCGTTGCCGCGTGCGCTGGGCGCCGGGCGCGGTCTCACCCTCGCGAGCGCCGACCTCATGATCGTCGTGACCGAAGCAGAGCGCAGCGCCGCGGCTTCCGAACGTCAGTTATCCCAGTTGTTCGGCTTGACGGCTGCCGAGGCGCGTCTCGCGCATGGCCTCGCAAAGGGACTTTCGCTCGACGAATATGCGAATGCGTGCGGCGTGACGATTACGACGGCACGCAATCAGCTACGCGCGGTACTCGGTAAGGCGGGCTATCGTAGACAGCAGGACCTGGTTCGTGCACTCGCGGGTTTGCCGGCGATCGCCGGGATGCAGGTTCGCGAATGAATGGGAGTACCGCGCGAGTACCGCACGCGTGTTCATTCGCATCATCGACTTCTCTTTCCTGTTCGGTCTTTATTCCTAGTCGACACACGGGCCCGAGGTCGGGGCCTGAGCGGGTACCTGATAGCCGTCGTTGAGTGTTTTCAGGAAACACACGAGATCGGCAATGTTTTGCTGGGTCAGCTGGGGTTGCGAATGGAATTGACGAGCCAATGCACCATCCGAAGCCGTTGCTCCACCCTGAGACGTTTGTCCCTGTCCCATGGGCAGTTCCTCATCAACGTTGCCCTGGAATTGAGGAGGCAGGTCGTTGAATACCTGTATTTGAGCCCCCGGCACATAGGAGGGAACCAGAGCCCAGCCAGGGGCCGCTACCGGTGTGCCCGAACCGCCAGTCGAGGGATACCAGTATTCAGGATTCGTATCCCGGGTGTTGTAGAAGTTCAGTACCTGTTCGATCGAATGAAATACGCCGTTGTGGAAGAACGTGGAGCGCGTGGTGACGTTACGCAGGGTTGGAACTTTGAATGCCCCACAGTACGGATCATCTTGCCCGGCCTGTGGCAGGTGAATCGTCGTATCGGGACCGCAGAGCCCCATATCGTAGTACTGGGGATTGCTGTTGGCCGGGATCGCGGGATTACGCGGGGCGCCCAGGGTCTGGTACGTGAAGTCGGTCATCAGACCCGAGGCGCCCCCGAAATTCGCACCGGCATAGTGACAGGCCGCGCAACCCGCGCCGGTCACCGTGTTGTTGAACAGAGCGAGACCTCTTTTCTCAGCCGCGGTGAATACGCCGCCGGTCTTATGCCCCTGTACCAGATCCCATTTACTCGTATAGGGGTGGAAGCTCGGATCTTCGACCTGGAAAGCCTGCAGGGCGTCGCCGGCATCGGAGAACGCCTGTTCTACGTTGGTGAAGACGTCGGAACCGTAAACGGTCCTGAATGCCGCCGCACTGGGTCCGCTCTGGATCGCAGTCACCACAGCGGACTGGGAGGCGTTCGCCATTTCAATCGGGTTCAACAGCGGGAACGCGGCTTGAGCAGACAACGACGGTGCCCGCCCATCGAGCATGAAGCCGCCACCCGGGGCCGAACCGGTAATGCCATCCGGATTCATGGCCTGATCCGAATAGGCGGGCGTCATGTCCTTATAGCGAAGACTCGGAACCGCACGGACTCCCGACTGTGTGGCGTCCGAGCCCAACTGGACAGCCAGATTGTTGGGCGGCCCATAAGCAAAGGCCGGATCGTGGCACGAGGCGCACGACATATTGCCATTCTTCGATAGCGAGCGATCAAAGAAGAGAGCTTTACCTAGCTGCGCCTTGGCGCTCAACTGGGACGCTGGTGGCTGGGTTGGGTGATCGGGAGTTGACGCTCCGGAAGGCGCAGAGGCCCCATTCGGTGCCCCGGCATTCGATGAATCTCCGCCACCTGAACACGCGGCGAGTACTGAACTCAGGAGAAGTACAAGAAAGACAGGAGTAAAAGAGGGAACGCGCATTGAGGTGTAGGCGTAAAAGAGCCGGGTGCACCCAAGTAGGGACCCGGCTTTAGGGTTCAGACCAGACTGTGCCTGATGGGCAATTCAGGCTGCGGTTGCCACCGGGTGAATTTGCCCGGCTTGTTGTCGAATACAGCGCAGTGGCCGCGCTCGACAGCGACGGATGCCAGCCGCCCGCAGCAACTGGTCGAACCCGATTCGTCTTCGTCAAACATCACGGCGATAGGGTTTGCCGAGGCAAACCCTCCGCGAGTCAGCTTCGCAATTAGTTCAGCGTGACCCGCTGCCGCGCCCACGAGAACGGACCATAGGCATCGATGCCATTCGGTGCGTTCTTCGTCGGATCGAACGTGAACTTCGTCCATTCCATCGGCGTGGTTTGACCGTGAACGATAATGCGGTGGAAGTTCGGCACGTTGTAACTCGTGCCCACCGGGTTCAGCACGTAGGGGTCGAACGAGCAGGGCGTAGCCGCGGTGAACGGGGTCGATGCGTCATAGACCTGAGTAACGGGCTTGACGTTTTCGTGGACGCACGCCTGATTCGGCATCAGCGGATTGTCGGACTGGTACAGGTGCGAGTCCCCGTTGATGACCACGACGGGCTTGCCGAATTCAGCGGTACGGCGAGCAATGATGTCCACGTACGGTGCATATTGCGACAGACGGGGATTGTCGCCGAGGTTTTCCGAGTCCCACATGTCGGCCTGTTCGGCGATGACCAGTGCCGTTGCCTTCTGTGCTTCGGCCTGGTCGAATGCGTTGTTCAGCCAATCCTTGGTCGCCTGCGTACGGTTCGCGACTTCCGTCGCCTGTTGCGCAGTCATATTCGCCGTGTCCGGCGTTTCCGGCTTCTTGCCCGAGAACCACACGTCGGTCCCGTTGTTCGAGCCGCCTGGAATGTTGACGGTAGCGAACACCACGCCCTGGTTCGCCCACCATACGTTTTCGACAAACTGCTTGTCTGTATCGGTTGTCCCTTCCTGGGCCTGGCTGTGAACCTGGAGCGTACCCGAACCCAGTGTCGAGCCCGCGGCGGGGAAGAACAGCTGGCGAATCAGGTTCAGGTTATCCACGGGATTGCCAGCCTTATTGGAGCCCGTGCTGTAGCTCGGCTGAGGCGTTCCGGCGACGTTGCCCAGCAGCGGGTCTGTATCGGAGTAGAAGCCGGCGATTTCCTTCGGTACCTGGCAGTCTTCCCATTCGTTGTCACCCGGCGTATAGACGAGGGGCAGCGTGAACTGCGAGAAGAAGCTTTGAATAGCCCGGTCGTAGACTGCCGTGCAGTTCTCCGAGCCCGAATGCAAGTCACCGACGTGGAAGGCAACGCTCACATCTTTATCGCTCGCGATCGCCGACAGGTATTGCGGCAGGTGCTTGAATTCGTACAGATCGTCGCCGGGAGCTGCGCCCGCGGTCGGATTGGGATTGCCGTAGGGCACATCGCCGAACAGTGCAAGCGAGAATGCCTTGGCAGCGGGGGCCGACGGCTGGCTTGCGCCTTGGGGAGCGCTTGCACCGGTGGCGGGGCTGTTGCCATTGTCATTGTCGTCGGAGCCGCCGCATGCACTGATAGCCAGACTGGCGAGCAGGGCAGCGCCGAAAGCGAGGGAGCAAATCTTGGGGGACGTTTTCATTATTGATGTGAATGTAAGTTTGCCTACGAAAGCAATACAAAGTCTTACATTCGTGAATGACATAATTATTACGAATGTCTAACGGGTGATGGGTTCGTTGCTCGGAGCCTGATATCAGGCGCTCTAGGCATTCAGATTCATTACAACCCGATGCGTGTCGTTACCGCATATGAATTCGCGCGATTACGTGAAATACTGCGCCGTCCTGATGGACATGCTGTGGGATGAAAGTCGGTCAGCCCAATGTTCAGATTCTGTTCGAGCGGATGGGGGCGGGTTGGTGCGGGTGGTGGCTAATGGAGTAGTGCAGCCATAGCGTTGGCAGGTTCTCAACGCGATGGGCGGCAGATTGTGACCGGGAGCACCAGGTCCGAAAACGTTCTATAGCGCTGACGCGGGAGTAGTCAACGGCCGTTTTCCGGCGAGGTCGGGGATGCGCATTGTCGGCCATGAAACGTCGTTCAGCATCGCTGGGGTTTTGTCATTCGGACGACCGCTTGAGTGTTATTTCGGCCGGAAGTCTTTCATTGCCACCGCCAGCAACGGGGCGACTGCTGTCCATGGTTCTGGTTAATGCTTTTGCGCGATGTCCTGCCCGAAGCGCGTAGCCGAAGCGGCGGTCATCACTCGCAAGAATTGTCTAGCGGCGGATGCTGTCAAGTTTGGCGATCTTATGCCGACAAACAGTCTGTAATTCCATTCCACAAATCGATTTCGTTGCCCGGAACACCCGAATGCAGAGACGACTACTTCCGATTCTTATCGTCAGCGCAAGCACAGCTCTTTTCGGCGGATGCGCGGCCACGCTGCAAACCCAGGACAATTCGTCGTCGGGTGAAAGGACCGCAGAAGCTAGCATCGTCGTGCCGCCTGCTTCGACCCATACAGTTGTACTGCGTATGACCGGATCGAAAGTAGCCACGGACTCGTCCGACTGGCCTCGGGTGCAGGCGGAATGGCGGGAAGCCATGCAAGGTGCCTCGACCCCGGCAGGACTGACCTTCATCGACGAAACGGCGGGAATGGCAGCGCGGAGCGGCGCCGGCACAGTCGTTGATGTCTATGTCGACGACTACCACTTCGTCTCGCAAGGTGCCCGGATCGCATTTGGAATCATGACAGGCAATGCCTTCATGCGAGCCAAGGTGACTTTCCGCGATCTGCAGACTGACCAGGTATTCGGGGAGCGCTCCTACAACACGAAGTCTTCGGCATGGGAGGGCATCTTCGCACCGACTACCGACAGGCAGACTCGTGCCATCGTGGCTGATATCGTCAAGCAGATTAATCCACGTTAGCGCATCGCGTAACTGCCGCCCTCGGGAAAAGCCGGTGTCGTCGATTCGCGAGCTCGTGTCATTTCCCTGTGCGCAGCACAGGTGCTAGCTGGGGTGCACGCCCGGATGGCGGATCAACGATCCGCTGAAGCGCGGCATCTCATTGCGAGGATCAAGCGCATTCCGCAGCCCGCCTCCGGCGAAGTCGAAGCTCGTCTTGGCAGACGTGAGCGCGAGGCCGCGTGCAATCGCGACCTGCCTGGGACCGTTCCTCAACAGCGGACGCAGTGCCGCCATGCCGCAAGCTGGCGCAGCGGAAACTTAGCGCGCGCTCGTTGAGCCGTCCATCTTCTGCAAGCCGGTTTCGCGCGCGTAGTCACACACTGATTTGCACACAGACGCCCCCTTGCCTGGACGCCAGGCGCGGCTCCGGTAACCGAACCCAGCTTCATACCGGCCGTGAACGTCAAAGGATCTTGGCGGCGGCAACGGGTCGAGGCCGTGTGAAAACGCAAAAGTACTCCGTCCTCTGATGTCGCTTTACCCTCCCCGAGCTGCGGTCAAGCCACTACAGCACGATCTGAAGGGCCGATTTTTATGAACACCGCATTCGACATGCGTTTTCACACACCCCGGCCACAAACGGCTGTTCGATACCTGCTCAATTCGTTGACAACGGCACGAACCCTAACGTTAGACTGACCAACGCGCGCCGTGAGTTCGATCTCCGGCACGTGAGATCCCAACGACCTGTTGGGCCGTCAATTTTAAAGCGCTATTCGTAAATCATGAACCAACGCTCGATGGCAGGTGTTATAGCTGTACTAAAACAAAGCACCACGAGACCCGAAGTAGGAGACGGGCCGGGATTCGAAGACCACGTCCGCAATGTCTATCAGACTTTGCTTGATCTTGAACTTGAGAACGCTGTCGTTGGGCGTGGAGTCAGTTTACGAGGATCAAGGGGGAGTGTTTACCAGATAGACGTGTACTACGAATTTGAAATTGCTGGTGTGCGGCACCGGGTTGCGATCGAATGCAAGAACACCACCCGCCCTATGGAAAGGGACGATGTTCTGGCGTTCGCGATGAAAGTGCATGATTGCCAAGGCTTGGTCGGCATCATCGTTTCAGCCAACGGTTATCAACGCGGGGCCGTTGACTCCGCCAACGAAAATGGCCTGAAAGTGCTGTCGGTTGAAGAGCTTCCGTCCATAGGGCAACTTCTTGCGTTACGCCTGGACGATGTTGTGATGCCTGGCCCCGAGGTGAAAGGCGAACCATTCTGGACGTTGTACGACCCTGAGACGAAAGAACCCTATTCCTTTGCACAAGGGGATGAGCTCTTTGGAGCGCTGTTCATCTCGCGCGCACACGCTGAGGAGTATGCGAGGGTGTGTCATTTGACGCCTCGGTGGACTGTGCGGGGGCTGGGAATGCGACATCTTGGCGCCTATATCCTGACCGCCGACGCAATGCGAGGGCGATATCTCATCGTACAGCCACACACCGAAAATGCTATCTGGATAAACGGTTTTGCATTTGCGGAAATCGGACGCAAGCGTCTGATTTCTGAGTTCTACTCAGGTAGCCCGTTGCCCGTCACTCCGATGGTTATGCCGGGACGACGAAAGCGGCGTTGAAGCCGGTTTCGGTGGCGTACAGCAGGCTATCCATCTGTTGAAGTTCCAAATGTACCGTTGTCGGAAGCAGTAGCAGCTAAGCGTGGCGGGGCTACTACTTTGCGATGTGGTTTTGTAGCCGAAGGCGATTATCTCCCGATCGCTATCGGTGATAGTCAAGCCGCACTCGCGCCGGATCTCGGCAATCGGGATCGCCCGGTGCGGCGCGTTTCGTTTCATCGAACTGGCGAACGCGTCCGAGGCGAGCAATACGCCCCGCGACTGACGGCGCTGCACTCGCTGGACGCAACCGAACGCGCGAGCGTCCGCTTTGTGGAAGGGAGAGCGGCCGAGAAGGGGCGACTGCTGTCTGGCGCGGCCGGTCTATGCCCAGCCACGCCCGGCGGTCTGTGTTGGACCGGGGGCGGCCAGTTTTTGCCGTTTACTAGCCGCATTTCGCGGCCTTCAGACGACAGCGTCGCGGTCAATAGCAGATGCTACGTAGATCGACTTCAGCCCGTAACGGCAGCGAAAACTCGCAAAAAAGGCAGTGCAAGACCGGTGGCGAAGCTGTGCAGAGCAATCGGCCACCTCTGGCGCGTTCGGAGCGGCGCTGGTATACAACTCGGGAGCCGCACCGCAGTCACCTGTCGCACCTTTAACGTATGCGCAGCGCCATCGTTTCCATGACACTAGCGAAAGAGAAAGCTGAACAAACCGCCCGATCATTTATCTGCGTTGGCGCGTTGGCTGTAACCATATCGTTTTTCACGCCGTGGCACGCAGAACAGATCACCAATATCTGTGCGACGGATGCACACGGGGATACCTTGCCTGATCGCCTGGTTGACGGCGTTCTGCGCTACTTTGAGCGTAGTTACTACCTGGAACGCGTCCAGGCCGATAACGTGGTGGTTGATTACTGTGGCGGCAAGTCAGGTTGCGAGATTCCAGATCGCTCGCTTCGACGGCTAACTGGCGCGACTGCACATGCGGAATTTTGTGGTCGACGCCTTTCAAAGCTAGTCGTCTCCGGAACAGTCGTCTTCAAACTGACGCAAGGCTGGCTCAATAGTCAATACGAGAGTTTGAGCGCAGGTATCCGGCGGACTGGAGAAATGATGATCGCAATAGATGGCCTGTTGCTGCTCTGGCGTCGAAGCCGTAGGTAGCGTCGGATCAAGTCAAAAAACATCAGCTCTTCAGCATCGATCCGCAGAATGTCCGTTGCCCCGCCGGGTCTGCCGTAGCGAAACTATGGGTATGAGCGGCTGCAAAGGGTCTACTACAGCCGACCGCACCGCATCGCGCAGTAGCCGGCGAGCTTGAGCCGCTCAGATGCTTTGCTTGAACGGCTGTTTCTTGACCGATCGCGGCCATCCGGGATGCCACTTGCCACAAGAAAGAGGTATCGGTAGCGCTCGATCGTTCTTCTAGTTCAGACGTTGCCAGATCGAAATCGGTATATCTCCATTCGGTCGAGGAGTGACCCGGTAGCTCAGCTTGCCGTCTTTAAGCTCGTAGCTTCGCTTCTGCTGCGCTCCCTCCCAGTTGGGGAAAGAGGCGTTTTGAATATGGAAAGTCAAAGTTCCGCCAGCCTGATCGACGCTGATCGTGCCGAAGTGCGTGCTCGATCCCATGACGGCGGCTTTGTACTCGGTTGGTGTTCCTGCTCCCTTGTCGCCGGAAGCAAATTGAGGGCGTTCTGCCTTGAAAATTTGCAGCGAGTAATGTCCCTGCGCGTCGATGAGCAGCAGCCCCTTGGGGGCGGCGCCGTAGTCCGATGCTCGCGAGCCATCGGGATGTTGGACATCTGCTGCCACCAAAGTCCAGCTGCCCACTAGTGAAGGATCGAAAGCGGTTGCGTCGGCTCGTGCAACAGCCGTCCACAATAGGCACACCGATAAAACGGCGACCGGAATGCCTCGTTTAAGAATTATCTGGCGTCTCATACAGTTCTCCGTGATTTGGCTCTCAACCCGTTTTGTATCGAGGCTTGCTCGCAATGTTCACGGCCTGCCCATAGCGATCAAACGCGCCGTTGATAATAGCCGGACGAATATGTAATGAATGCAATAATTCGGCATCATCTCTTTAGAAAAACTGAACTGTGCCTACGCCCGACCTCAATATGGACGCTCTGAGGACGCTCTTGGCGACTCAGCAACTGGGAAGTCTGAACCGCGCTGCTGAGCGCGTAGGCCGTTCGCAATCGGCCGTGAGCCAGCAGATGCGCAAGCTTGAGGAACAAGTCGGACAGCCGCTATTCCGCCGGCAAGGACGAGGCTTGGTCCTGACGGAATCCGGCGATCTGATCCTTTCATATGCGCGCCGCATTTTGGATCTCAACGATGAAGCTGTTCGAGCCGTTCGAGGGGCTTCTGTTGAGGGTCTCGTGCGCTTCGGCCTACCGGGCGATTTCGCAGAGACCTGGCTTCCGGTTGCTCTGGGACAATTCAAGAAGGCACATCCTGCGGTTCGTGTGGAAGTTGCCGTCGAGCGAAACGGTGTGTTGCTTGAGCGACTGGACCGAGAGGAACTCGATCTCGTGCTGGTCATGGGATATGGCAGTCGTTCAGACGCTGAACACCTCGCCACGTTGCAAATGACATGGATCGGAGCGGTTGGAATCGACACTGCCCTGAGTCCCGGCCGTCCGTTGGACCTGGCCTTATACAATCCGCCGTGTTTTTTCCGTCGCGCCGGCATTGAAGCCCTTGATCGCGCAAATATTTCCTGGAGACTGGCGTATACCACGGCCAGCCTCCAAAGTCTTTGGTCAGGTGTGGCAGCGGGTCTTGGCATCACGTTGAGAACGGCGGCCGGAATACCATCGTCCCTACGACGACTCGATGAGAAAGACGGCCTTCCGCCTCTGCCGACTGTCGAACTCTGCCTGCACTCCGGGCTCCGGGACATTCCACCTGCCTTGGCTCAGTTGAAGCGCGCCGTGATTGAGAATGCGACAGCTAACCTCCTTCCATCAGCTACGGAACATGCTCGTCGACAGTCTGCTCGATAAGCCGATTAAGCTTCTCCGGCATTGGACCGCAATCCGGTTTCTGCCATGATGCTCTATCATGCCAAACAGAATTGCAGGGAGCATCTCATCGATTCACCCCTCACTCCCCCCGACACGCGGCACAAATCCCATTGATCTCCGTATGACGATGCGTGATCTCGTATTGCGCCGCTTTCGCCGCATGCGTCAACGCGCCATCGAGACAAGCCATATCCACGGGCTTTACCCCGCCACAGGTATTGCATACGAGAAAAGCCACATGTTGCGTTGGAGCCCTCGGCGCGATGACGAAGGTATTGGTCGACGCGATGCGCGTCACGACGCCCGCGGAAATCAGAAAATGGAGCGCGCGATACACCGATGGGGGCGCATCGTGCCGACCAATACCCGGCAGCTCGTTAATGAGTTCATATGCCGAAGCACGGCCGCCGCGCTTCACCAGAAGGCCGAGCACATCCCGGCGCAAAGCGGTGAGCCGGTGACCATCGGCCATGCAGCGTGCCACCAGTGCGTCCATTGCCGGCAGGCTAACAAATCCAGTCATTTGCGAATCTAACCACGTTGCCTCCTCAAACTTTACCAATGTAATGATACGTTATATCATTTCACAAATTCAAAAGGAATCGAAATCGTCCTGTGAGGGACCATGATTCGATGTCTTTTGGATAGGGGGCCAAGTATCGACATGTAATGTTATGTTATAACGTTTCGTATCGATGCCTGGTAGCTTTCGACCACACTCCATAAAAACCGTGCAAAACCACCTCCCGACGACACGCCTCGTCCGCTTTTCTCCGCTTACCCTCGCTTTGTGTGCCGCCTTTGCACATGCCCAGTCGAGCAACGTTTCACGGGACGCATCAGCCGGTGCAATCCCGGGCGGCTCTCTCGCGCCCGTATTCGTGACGGCCAATCCGCTGGGCGACACAGACCTGATTGCCCCGGCTACGGCGTTGTACGGCGACGCGCTGACCCTTCGTCAGTCGAACTCGCTCGGTGAAACCCTCAACGGCCTGCCCGGTGTGTCGACCACGACATATGGCCCGATGGTCGGACGGCCGATCATCCGGGGGATGGACGGGGACCGGATCCGGATTCTGCAGAACGGCGTGGCCGCGTGGGACGCATCGTCGCTGTCATATGACCACGCGGTGCCCCAGGAACCCATGACTATCGAGCGGGTGGAAATCGTGCGCGGACCGGCGGCGTTGCTTTATGGCGGCAATGCGATTGGCGGTGTCGTGAACACGATCGACAACCGGATTCCGCGCGAGCCGGTCAAGGGTGTCAACGGCGAGGTGGACGCAAGCTATGGCGGAGCCAACCGTGCTCGCGCCGGCGCGGCACAGGTCGAAGGGGGTAATGGTCAATTCGCTTTCCACGTCGATGCATTCGATCGGCAAACCAGCAACGAGCGCATTCCCGGCTATGCCCATTCGGCACAGCAACGTGTGCTCGATGGACCCGATGCCGAACAGGCCTACGGCACCATTCCGAATAGCGATGGACGATGGTCCGGCGGCGCGGTGGGCGGCGCTTACACGTGGGCGGACGGTTACGCGGGTCTGTCATACAACGGCTATGAAGCCAACTACGGTTCGGTGGCCGAGGACGACGTCCGGCTTCGCATGCATCAGGATCATGTGGCATTCGCATCCGAGGTCCGTAATCTGCAAGGTCCCTTCTCGCAGTTGAAGTTCGACTTCGGTTACACGGATTACGAACACAAGGAAATCGATAACGGCGAAACGGGAACCACCTTCCGGAACCACGGCTATGAGGCTCGAATCGAGGCGCGTCACCACAAAATAGGCCCACTCGAAGGCGTAGTCGGCGTGCAGATAAGCCAGAACACCTTTTCTGCGCTTGGCGATGAAGCGCTCGTGCCCACGACCCAGACAACGAACGTCGCGCTGTTCGGCCTCGAAGAATGGAACGTTACCGATGCGCTGAAACTCAGCGCCGGCGCCCGCTACGAGTATGTGAAGCAGGACCCGACGGCGGCCGGCAACGAAAAATTCGAGAGCGCGACAGGACGCAATTTCAATGCCGTCAGTGCATCGCTGGGTGCGCTATACAAGCTCTCGCCGATCTGGTCGGTCGCGGGCGATGTTGCGTACACCGAACGTGCTCCCGCGCTTTACGAGCTGTATGCGAACGGGCCTCATGACGCGACGGGGCAATACCTGATTGGCGACCCCGAAGCGCAGAAAGAAAAAGCGGTATCGACGGATCTTTCGCTGCGTTTTGCCAGCGGGCCGAACAAGGGAAGCGTCGGCGTTTTCTACAGTCGATTCAAGAATTACCTGACCGAATTCAACACCGGACGGCTTGTTGACGACGATGACAATGTGGTTCCGCCGGGAACCGACGACGCACTGAACGAAGCCGTCTACAAGGGCGTGCGCGCGGAATTTTACGGCATTGAACTCGACGGCAAATGGCGCGTGTTCGAGAAAGGCGCGCATCAGGTGGATGTGGAACTGGTTGGCGACTATACGCATGCGCGAAACATGGACAACGACGAGCCGTTGCCGCGCATTTCGCCGCTGCGTGCCACCTTTTCGGTTGACTACGGGTACGGCCCCTTTGGCGCGCGCGCGGAAGTACAGCACGCATGGGGTCAACACCGCGTACCCGAAAATGATCTGCCGACGACGAGCTACACGAAGCTGGATCTGATCCTGACGTACAAGTTTCATGTCGGCACCACGAACTGGCTAGCCTATGTTCGTGGCGACAACCTGACGAATCAGGAAATCCGCTACGCGAGTTCGGTTGTCCGCGACATCGCTCCACAAGGCGCGCGCAGCGTCATGGTCGGTTTGCGCAGCACGTTCTAACGCATGACCCGGGCTTGCGCCGGCGACACGTCCAGCGCAAGCCGTTTGCACCGGCAAGGCCGACGCTATTACACACGAGGAGCATCTCTATGGACCACCGATTGCCCGTGACCGTTCTCTCCGGCTTTCTGGGCGCAGGCAAGACAACGCTGCTCAACCACATCCTGAACAACCGCGAAGGCCGCAGAGTTGCTGTCATCGTCAACGATATGAGCGAGGTGAACATCGATGCGGCGCTTGTCCGCGACGGTGGTGCCGAGCTTTCGCGAACCGATGAGAAGCTTGTGGAGATGAGCAACGGATGTATCTGCTGCACCCTGCGTGAAGATCTGTTGCTGGAGGTGAGCCGTCTCGCGAGGGAAGGCCGCTTCGATCAGCTCGTGATCGAATCGACCGGCATTTCCGAGCCGTTGCCGGTTGCGGAAACCTTTACGTTTGCCGACGAAGACGGCAAAAGCCTGGCCGATGTCGCGCGGCTCGACACGATGGTGACCGTCGTCGACGCATGCAATTTTCTGCGTGACTACAGTTCCCGGGATAGCCTCGAATCGCGCGGAGAATCTTTGGGCGCTGAGGACAACAGGACCGTTGTCGATCTGCTGATCGAACAGGTCGAGTTTTGCGACGTGATCGTGCTGAACAAGGTGGATCTGGTCAAAGTGGCGGACCTTGAACGGCTCACGGCGATTTTGCGCAGCCTCAACCCGCGGGCGAAAATCGAAATGTCGACGTTCGGTCGTGTCGCGCTCGATCGGGTGCTGGATACCCAGCTGTTCGACTTCGAGGAAGCCGCCAGAGCACCTGGCTGGCTGAAGGAACTGCGCGGCGAACATACGCCGGAAACCGAAGAGTATGGAATCCGCAGCTTCGTATGGCGCGCGCGCAGGCCGATGCATCCGGAGCGGTTCTGGAATCTGATCAACAGCGAATGGCCGGGCGTGGTCCGCTCCAAGGGATTCTTCTGGCTTGCAAGCCGTCCCTCCCATGCCGGTTCCTGGTCGCAGGCGGGCGCGGTTTGCCGCCATGGCTTAGCGGGACGCTGGTGGGCCGCCGTACCGAAAGCGGACTGGCCGACGGACGCCGAATCGCTCGCCTTCATCAATGCGAACTGGACGCCCGAGGTTGGCGATGCGAGACAGGAACTGGTACTGATCGGTATCGATATCGACGAACCCGGCATGCGCCAACGGCTTGATGCCTGTCTGCTCACGGACGCGGAGATGGCCGATGGACCTCAAGCATGGATCGGGTATGCGGACCCGTTTCCGGAGTGGGGCGTTCGCGTGCCGGAGACAGTTTGACCTGCGAAGCGAAAATCTATTACGGCACGGCGTCGACCACAACCCGGTACAATCCACCCGCCATGTCCGGAAGCTGGTGCAAATCCAGCGCGGTCGCGCCACTGTGATCGGCCTTCGCGCCGAAAGTCAGACCTGGTCATCGGCTCATTCCAACCGTACTTGCGGGGCGCGAAACCCCAGGAGAAATCAGCATGACTGCACTGGTCAGCGTGCGGCGCACAGGTGCCCGCCATTCATCGTTCGGCCATTCCCGCGCGTGTCGGGCAACGTCGATCACCACGTCTGAACGCACGTCGATCCGCTAGCCGCCGACGTTTTCCGCTCTCCGGGTTTGCCGCCCGCATCGCATCGATGCGGGCGCACGCGCGCCCGTCGCGAGCGCGCCACATCACAATAACGAATCACAAAAAAATGGACGCATCCGCACCGCTTTTCCGCGCGCGGCGCTTCGCCCTGCGTAGCGCTATCGCCTGCACCTGGCTCGTCAACACGACGCCGGTTTTCGCCGATACCAGCAGCCCTTCGCCCGCCACCGATTCATCTCCGCAGACGGCCACCTTGCCCGCCGTGCGTGTCACCGGCACCGCCGGGAACAACGCAAACTCGAACGTTCCGGACCTCACGACGCCGCTCACGACGGGCAGCCGCCTGGGCCTCTCGAGTCTCGATACGGCTGCAAGCGTCGAAGCGATCGGCAGCACGCAACTGACCGAGCGCGGCGACAACAACGTGACGCAAGCCGTCACGCGGGCCGCCGGTTTCGCGACCGACGCGGCACCGGGCAACGGCGGCACGTCGCTGTCCGTGCGCGGCTTCAGCGGTCCCGAATCGGTCACGACGCTCTACGACGGCGTGCGCATGTACGCGGGCGCGGGCACCGTGTCGTTTCCCTTTGATACGTGGTCGGCCGAACGCATCGAAGTGTTGCGCGGACCGGCCTCGGTGCTTTACGGAGAAGGCGGTATCGGCGGTGTCATCAATATCGTGCCGAAGGCGCCGCAGCGCGACTACGCGACGACAATCGAGCTCGGCGCCGGCACTTACGGCAAGAAGCGCGTCGCGCTCGACACCACGGGCGCGCTGGGTCCGATGCTCTCGTACCGCTTCTATATCGCCGACGACCGCGACAACGGCTGGCTGCCGCGCGGCGATTCGCACACGACGGCGCTCGGCGGCGCGTTGCGTCTCGACGTGAATCCGCGCCTGTCGTTCACGCTCGATTACGACTACGGCCGCCAGCTTCCCGCGCGCTACTTCGGCGTGCCCGTTATGGACGGCGCACTCGATCCCGCACTGGCACGCCAGAACTACAACGTCGGCAACGCGTCGATCTCGTACTACGACCAGTGGACGCGCCTCTCCGCCCGATGGAATGCCGCGCCCGGCATCACGCTGCGCAATCAGTTTTACTATCTGCTGACCAACCGCCACTGGCACGACAGCGAAAGCTACGAGCTGCTCGGCGACGGCAACGTGCTGCGCTCCGACTACATCGAAATCCTGCACCGCGAACAGCAGGTTGGCGATTCGCTCGACGCGACCTTCGATGGCCGGCTGCTCGGACGTCAGAACCGGCTCGTCGTCGGCGCGGACTTCAATGTGATTTCGTTCCTCGATACGAGCAACTCGCCGTATGACGGCGCCTCGATCGTGCCGGCATTCGGCTTCGATCCGGGCGTGTTCGCCAGCCCCGACCCGACCGTGCCGCAGTTCCAGACCACGACGCACCAGGCGTCTGTTTTCGCGGAAAACCGGCTCGAACTGACGGATCGGCTCGCGTGGGTCTCCGGCCTGCGCTACGACCATCTCGACTACCACCGCGATACCTTCGCGACGGTCAACGGACCGGCCTCGTCGTTTGACCGGACCTTTGCGCATACCGGCTGGCGCACGGGGCTGGTGTTCTCGCTGACACCCGATTTCTCGGTCTATGCGCAGTACACGACGGGCGCCGACGGCGTGGGCTCGCTCGTCACGCTCTCGAAGTCGAGCAGTCAGTTTTCGCTCGCCAGCGGCACGCAGTGGGAAGCCGGCGTCAAGCAGCAGTTACTGGACGGACGCGCGTGGTGGACGCTCGCGTTCTACCAGATCGTCAAGCACGACCTGCTCAGCACCGATCCGTCGAATCCCGATCTCACGCAGCAGGTCGGCAAGCAGTCGTCGCGCGGCGTCGAGTGGACCGGCGCGCTGCAACTGGGCGGCGGGGTGTCGGTCAACGCAAACGCCTCGCTGCTGCGCGCGCGTTACGACGACTTCAACGAGGACGTGAATGGCCAGAGCCTCTCGCGCTCGGGCAACGTGCCGTACAACATTCCCGAGCAGACCGCGAACCTGTGGCTCGACTGGGCGTTCGCGCCGGGCTGGCGCGCCGGCGCGGGCCTGCACTACGTGGGCCGCCGTTATGGCGACAACGCGAATACCGCGCCGATTCCGAGCTACACGCTGTTCGACGCCTCGGCGTCGTGGCGCGCCACGCGCAACCTCACGCTGGCGCTCTATCTGCGCAATCTCACGAACCGCACGTATGTGGTCACGACGCAGAACGACGGTGGCGAGTGGCTGCTCGGCGCGCCGCGTTCGGGCTGGGTCACGGCGACGCTGAACTTCTAGAGTCGCGAACCATGTCGTCATTGAGTATCGACGGACTCGAGTGGTCGCCGCGCGACGGCGATGCCGCGCGGCGCGAGCATGCGCTGCTGCGCTCGATTGTCCTCGACGTCAGGCCCGGCGAATTCGTCGGACTGATCGGGCCGAACGGCAGCGGCAAGACGAGCCTGTTGCGCTGTGCGTTTCGTTACGCGAAGCCGCAGCGCGGCACGGTCACGTTCGACGGCGAGGATGTCTGGGCGCACCCGGCACGCTGGAGCGCGCAGCGCATCGCGGTGCTGCTGCAGGATGCGCCCGACGACTTCGGCTTGAGCGTGGAGGAGGTCGTCGCGATGGGACGCATGCCGCACAAGCGCGCGCTCGAAGGCGAAACGCCGGACGACCGCGCCCGGATAGCGCGTGCGCTTGACGACGTCGGTCTTGCCGATCTGCGCGCGCGGCCGTTCGCGACGCTCTCGGGCGGCGAGCGCCAACGCGCGCTGCTTGCGCGCGCGCTCGTGCAGCAGCCGGCCGTGCTGATGCTCGACGAGCCGACCAATCATCTCGATCCGCGCCATCAGCTTGAACTGCTCGCGCTGGTGAAGCGCCAGCGGATCGCGACGCTCGCGACGATTCACGACCTCAATCTTGCCGCCGCGTTCTGCGACCGGCTGTTCGTCATCCATGCGGGCGAGATCGTCGCGTACGGCACCCCCGAAACCGTGCTCACCGAGACACTGCTCAGGCGCGTTTATGGCATTGACGCACTCGTCGATCGCCACCCCATCAATCACTGTCCGCGCATTACCCTGATTGCGGCGCATACGGGATCGCAACGATGAAAACGACACGACTGCGCGCCGTGCTTGGCGCATGGCTGTTCGCGGGCGCGAGTGCTGCGGCGCATGGGGGCCACTATCCGGTGACCGTGCATAGCTGCAACCGCGACGTCACCTTCACCAGAGCGCCAACGCGCGCGGTGAGCAACGACGTCAATCTCACGGAGATGCTGCTCGCGCTCGGCGTGCGATCGCATATGGCGGGTTATACGGGCATCAGCGGCTGGAAGAGCGCCGATGCCGCGTTTGCGGGAGAACTGAACGGCCTGCCCGAACTCGCGCAACGTTATCCGTCGCTCGAAACGCTCGTGGCCGCGCAGGCCGACCTCTATGTCGCGGGCTGGAATTACGGCATGCGCGTGGGCGGCCCGATTACGCCCGCGACGCTCGCGCCATTCGGCATTGCGACCTACGAACTCTCCGAATCGTGCGGGCATGTGATGCCGCGTCCCGCCGCCTCGCTCGACGACGTCTACAACGATCTGCGCAATCTCGGCGCGATCTTCGATGCCGATGCGCAGGCCCAAAGCGTGATCGCGTCCATGCAGACACGCATCGCCGATGTCGCTCGCGCGTTGAACGGAACGCATGATCGCCCGCGCGTGTTCGTCTACGACAGCGGCGAGGACAAGCCCTTTACCGCCGGCAAGCTCGCGATGCCGACCGCGTTGATTCGCGCGGCAGGCGGACGCAATGTGATGGACGACGTGGCCCAGAGCTGGGCGCAGGTGAGCTGGGAAAGCGTGGTGGCGCGCGATCCGCAAGTGATCGTGATCGTCGACTATGGCGCGGTGACGGCCGCCCAGAAAGAGGCGTTCCTGCTTGCGTCGCCAGCGCTCGCGAACGTCGCGGCGATTCGCGCGCGGCGTTTTATCGTGGTGCCCTACGATGCGGCCACACCCGGCGTGCGGAACGCGGAAGCGATCAGGACCATCGCGCGCGGTTTGCATCCCGAAGCGTTTGCGCGCACGCCGCGCGTTTCACGATGAGCGCGACAGGCCGACGCGCGCGCGTGCTGCCGCTCGCGTTGCTCGCGATCGTGCTGGCGGTGTCGATCGTGCTCGCGATCGGCTTCGGCTCGACACGCATTGCGGCGGGCGACGTCATGCGTACGATCGCCGCACATGCTGCTGGCCGCACGCATCCGGCCGATCCGGCCGACATGAACGACGCCATCGTCTGGATGATCCGCGTGCCGCGTGTGCTGCTCGGTGCATTGGTCGGCGCGGCGCTCGCGGTCGCGGGGGCGGTCTTGCAGGCCGCGACCTCGAACCGGCTTGCGGATCCGCATCTGCTCGGCGTGAGCGCGGGTGCGAGCGTCGGTGCGGTGGCGGCGACGTTGTGGATCGGGGCGGCGTGGGGCGTGCTGACGCTGCCGGTTTGCGCCTTCGCCGGCGCGCTCGCGGCAACGGCGCTCGTGATCGCATGCGGCGCGCGCGGCGGGCGAGTCGATGCGCAGCGCCTGCTGCTCGCCGGCGTCGCGATCTCGTTCGTGCTGATGGCCCTCGCGAATCTGCTGCTTTATCTCGGCGATCAACGCGCTGCCTCGTCGGTACTGTTCTGGATGCTCGGCGGCCTTGGGCTTGCGCGCTGGAACCTGCTTGACGTACCGGCGGCGCTCGTCGGCATCAGCCTGATTCTGCTGATCGGCCGCCGCCGCGAACTCGATGCGCTGATGAGCGGCGACGTCGTTGCCGTGACGCTCGGCGTGAACGTGACCCGCCTGCGCCGGGAATTGTTCGTCGTGTGCTCGCTCCTCACGGCGGGGATGGTCGCGGTGAGCGGCGCGATCGGCTTCGTCGGCCTCGTGGCGCCGCATGCGGCGCGCCGGCTGGTCGGCGCAGGGCACGCACGGCTTTTGCCGACGTCGGCGCTCGTGGGCGCGATCATGCTGGTTTGGGCCGACGTGGCGGCGCGTACGCTGATCTCGCCTGACGATCTGCCTATCGGTGTGGTGACGGGTTTGTTCGGGGGCGTCTTCTTCGTGTGGTTAGTGCGTAGTCCGCATTGAGTCGAGAGGGTGGGCTTGTTGTACGGTCTATGCGCTCCACGCATAAATTAATTCTCTAAATGAATTTGCGCGGCCACGCAGATCACGGTCGAATGTCGGGTTCCGGGCGCCGGGGTGCGCCAACGCGGTGAAGCGCGCCGCGTATCCGTCTTTCTTCAGAAGAGTAAAAGGAGCCAAAATGAAAACCACGCTTGCAGCCCTGACGCTTGCGTTGCTCGCCGTCTCGTCCGGCAGCGCGATCGCCAAGGACTGGTCGACCATGCGATTCGGCGTCGACGCGAGCTATCCGCCGTTCGAATCGAAGGCCGCCGATGGCAAGCTCGTCGGTTTCGATATCGACCTCGGCAATGAAATCTGCCGTCGTCTGAACGCGAAATGCGTGTGGGTCGAAAACTCGTTCGACGGCATGATCCCGGGGTTGAAGGGGCGTAAATTCGACGGCGTGCTGTCGACCATGTCGATGACGCCCGCGCGTCAGGCGCAGATCGCGTTCTCATCGAAGGTGTTCCGCATTCCGACGCGTCTCGTCGCGAAGAAGGACTCATCGATCGTGCCGACGCCGGAAGCGCTGAAGGGCAAGCGCATCGGCGTCGAACAGGGCTCGATCCAGGAGACCTATGCGAAGACGTATTGGGAACCCGCCGGTGCCGTGATCGTGCCTTATCAGGACCAGGACCTCGTGTACTCGGACTTGCTCGCCGGGCGCATCGACGCGTCGTTGCAGAACGCGGTGCAAGCCGAAATCGGCTTCCTGCGTACGCCGCGCGGCAAGGACTTTGCATTTGCCGGCAATCCGCTTTACGACGCGAAAACGCTCGGCAGCGGAACGGCAATTGGCTTGCGTAAGGAAGATACCGACCTGAAGGAAAAAATCGACAAGGCGATCGCCGATATTCGCGCCGATGGCACGTACGACCGGATCGCGAAGAAGTATTTCGATTTCGACGTGTACGGCCAGTAATCTCGCCGTAGCAACCACGCGCTGTCGATACGGCGCGAAAACATCGCGGGGTCTTGCCTTCACGGGCAAGACCCCGCAGTGCTTATGGCGGACGGCGCACGCATTACCCCCAGCGTATGCCGCTCGAAGCCTCGTATAGGAACGCGTAGCCACGCTACCCATACCGGTCGCGCTTCTCCACCTGGCGCTGCCGCCGCCCGCCATCTACACTGGTTTCATACCCGTCCCGAAACCGGATGCACTGAAGGTTGGGGAGCCTCGACATGAACGGCTATCAGATCACCTTCTTTACCCAGCAGGCGCGCAGCCATCATGGCAAACCGCTCGCCGACTGGCTCGTGCATCTGGCGGGCGAACTCGGTCTGCGCGGTGCGACCGTGATTCCGGCCTGCGAGGGTGTCGGGCAGCATCACCGGATTCATTCCGCGCACTTCTTCGAGCTCGCGGATCAGCCGCTGTCCGTCGTGATGGCGGTCACGGCCGATGAAGCCGCGCAGTTGTTCGAGCGGCTTCGCGCCGAGGGGCTGCATCTGTTCTATGTGAAGACGGCGGTCGAATTCGGCGTCGTCGGCGAGGACGATGAGGGCGATAGGAGCATGCCGAAAACCTGATGCACGCCTGTGCGCCTACGCGACGAAATCGGCCGCCATGTCCGCGTCGGTGCGCGCTTCGAGCCGGCCGCTGCGGCAGGCGGCGCGGAATACCTCGTAGTCTTTCTCCACCTGATCCGCGTAGGCGCGCGAATAAGCGACGAGTGCTTCGGACATCTGATCGCCATTGCCGAGATAGGCCGCGACTTCGGTTGCGAGTCCGCCCGCTTTCGCGTGAGCGCGCGCGAGCACCCAGCCGCACATGCCCGCATATTGGCGGAACGTGTCTTTCGCAAACAGTTCGAGCGTGGCCGAAATCTTCATGTCGCGTAACTGGCGGCCGTAGATCGCGCGCCCGAACGGGCCGGTGGTCCAGCCGAGGAACGGATCGCTCGCGCCCTGCATGAGCCGTTGTCCATCGACGACGCGCTGGCCCTGATGCTTCGGCCCCGGCGCCTTGAAGTAGCGCGTCACGACCGAGGTGGACGCTTCCTTGAACTGGATGAAGAGCGGCTTCTCGTGCTGATCGACCATCAGCAGGATCAGGCAGCGCGTGCCCACACTGCCGACGCCGACGACCTTGAACGCCATGTCGTGCATCGAGAAGTGATCGAGCAGCGTGCGCCGCACCGTGCTGAGCGATTTCAGGTAGTGCTTGTAGATCGGCGCCATCAACGTGCGCCAGTCGCCGAGGCCGAGCCAGTCGTCCTCGTGCGTGAAAAGCGTGCTCTTGCCGTGCACGTGGAACACGGTCGGCGGCACGTCGCGAATCTGCCAGATGCCTTCGCGGCGGTTCGCGAGCTTCGGCAGGATCGTTTCATGCGTGCGGCGCGATGCTCTGGCGATGCTGTTGCGGATGCGTTGCCGCGCATCCTCGGTCGGCGAGATTTCTTCGAGACGCGCGAACGTGATGAGTTCGTACCACAGTTCGAGCGGACTCATGTTCGAGTAGCGCGCGGTCCAGTGCTGATAGCATTGCGCGCAATGCGCGACGACTTCGTCGGCGAGCTTGTCGCCGTGGCCGAGATGGCGGACGGCGATATAGAGGCTCGCCGCGAGGCGCTTCAGATCCCACTCCCACGGGCCGACGGCGGTTTCGTCGAAGTCGTTGATGTCGAACACGAGCGCGCGCTCGGGTGTCGCGAAGCCGCCGAAATTCATCAGGTGGCAGTCGCCGCAAATCTGGAAATGAAAGCCGCTGTTCGCGGTCGCCGCGAGATCATGCGCCTGGATGATCGCGCTGCCGCGATAGAACGTGAACGGCGATTCGAGCATGCGTCCGTAGCGCAGCGGCACGAGAGCTTCGACGCGGCCTCGGCTGCTTTCGCGCAGCAGGCGGACCGGATCGCGATCGACCTTGCCGATCCCGGCGTGGGCGCTGCGTGGGGCGTTCTTGCGTGCGTTGCGGCCGGTCGCGCTACGCTGCGCGAGCGATTCGAATGGCGTCATCGTTGGTCCCTGGAAATGCGGCGTTATTCAGTTCGTTTGCACACGACGAAAACCTTGCCTGCACGCCGGCCGCCGAGTTCACCAAACCGTTGCAAAGCCGTTCGGCGCAGTACATGAAGGCAGCAGCGACGTGCCTCTAACCTGCTGGGACTCTAGCGTGTCCGCGCCGTTATTTCCATAGAGGACTGCTCGTGCGCATGTGCCGGCTTGCGGTGGCCGGCACATGCGCCGGGCGGTTATGCCGAGAGCTTCTGCATTTCCGCGAACAGATCGGCCTTGCCTTCGAAGCCGATGCCGGGCAACTCGGGCATCGTGATGTAGCCGTTCTCGACCTTCACGCCGTCGGGGAAGCCGCCATACGGCTGGAACAGATCGGGATACGACTCGTTGCCGCCGAGGCCGAGACCCGCCGCGATGTTGAGCGACATCTGGTGGCCGCCGTGCGGGATGCAGCGGCTCGCGGACCAGCCATGCTGATGCAGCATCTCGAGCGTGCGCAGATATTCGACGAGGCCATAGCTCAGCGCACAGTCGAATTGCAGCCAGTCGCGATCGGCACGCATGCCGCCGTAGCGAATCAGGTTGCGCGCGTCCTGCATCGAAAACAGGTTCTCGCCGGTCGCCATCGGTTTGTCGTAGTAGTTGCGCAGCGTCGCCTGCAATTCGAAGTCGAGCGGATCGCCGGCTTCCTCGTACCAGAACAGATCGTATTGCGAGAGCGCCTTGGCGTATTGAATCGCCGTGTCGAGATCGAAGCGGCCGTTTGCGTCGACGGCGAGTTTCTGGCCGTCTTGCAGTACGCTCAGGATGGAGTCGATACGGCGCAGGTCTTCGTCGAGCGACGCGCCGCCGATCTTCTTCTTCACGACCGTATAGCCACGGTCGATATAACTGCGCATTTCGTCCTTCAGCTTGCTGTGGTCCTGGCCCGGATAGTAGTAGCCGCCCGCGGCGTAGACGAACACCTTGCGATCGGGCTGGCCGTTGCCGTAGCGGTCGGCGAGCAGCTGGAACAGGGGCTTGCCTGCGATCTTCGCGACCGCGTCCCACACGGCCATGTCGATCGTGCCGATGGCGACTGAGCGCTCGCCGTGACCGCCCGGTTTTTCGTTCGTGAACATCGTCGCCCAGACACGGTGCGGGTCGAGATTGTCGCCGGCATCGTTGACGAGCGTCGCCGGATCGGCGTCGAGCACGCGCGGAATGAAGCGCTCGCGCATCAGCTTGCCTTGGCCGTAGCGGCCGTTCGAGTTGAAGCCGTAACCGATGACGGGCTTGCCGTCGCGGATCACGTCCGTGACCACGGCGACGAGACTCAGCGTCATCTTGCTGAAGTCGATGTAGGCGTTGCGGATCGAGGAGCTGATCGGAACGGTCTTTTCGCGGATTTCTACGATTTTCATGGATGTCTCCAGATGTCACGGCCAGTGTTCGGAATGACTGGCGGTTCAAGGCGCTAGATTAGGCGTTGGAATCGGTACTATGATTCACCTGAATTCACTTCTTTATTAACCTGTGGTGAAAAACGACCTGACCTCGTACCTCGAGTTTTTCGTCCTGCTCGGGCGCTACGGCAACCTGTCGGCCGCCGCGCGCGATCTCGACATTACGCCGCCGGCGGCGACCAAGCGCCTCGCGCAACTCGAAGCGCGGCTCGGCGTGCGGCTCATGAATCGCACCACGCGCAGTGTCAGTCTGACCGCCGAGGGCGAGACCTTCCTGCACTACGCGACGCGGATTCTCGCCGAAGTCAGGGAGATGGAAGACATCGTATCGTCGAGCCGTTCGGTGCCGCGCGGCTTGTTGCGCGTGAACGCGACGCTCGGCTTCGGCCGCACGACGATTGCGCCGTTCGTGTCCGAGTTCGCGAAGCGCTATCCGCATGTCGAGGTGCAACTGGACGTGACCGACAGGCCGATCGATCTTGTCGAAAGCGGAGTCGATCTCGCGATTCGCTTCGGCGAATTGCCTGACAAGCGACTCAACGCGCGCCGCATCATGGCGAACCGGCGCCTTCTATGCGCGTCGCCGCGTTATCTCGAGTTACACGGCACGCCCGAAAGCCTGGCCGATCTCGCGAGCCATCAGTGCATCGTCCATCGGCAGAACGACGATGCCTACGGCATCTGGCGTCTCGAACGCAACGGCGAGCCGCACTCGGTGAAGGTGCGCGGCGTGCTGTCGAGCAACGACGGCGACATCGTGTTGAGCTGGGCGCTCGATGGTCACGGCATTCTGCTGCGCTCCGAGTGGGACCTTGCGAAATACCTCGAAAGCGGCCGCTTGCGCGTGGTGCTGCCCGAGTTCGTGCAGCCGTCGGCCGACCTGTTCGTCTATTACCCGAACCGGCGCAATCAGTCGGCGCGTGCCCGCGCTTTTATCGACTTTCTGGCGGAGCGGTTTGGGCGGCATGGGGCGTAGATTTTGACGGCGGGGGCGAAGAGGTGCCGCGGCACGCGGGCTGCATCGCTGCCGTTTGGGCGTTGTCGCGTTTCGGGTGAGATTCGAACGGCGTTCGGGCGGATCTCGAACACGTCGGCCCGTTCAGCGGGCAATCGTCTTGAAGACCCGATTCTTGTCGAGCAGGACGGGATCGAGCGTTTTGTCTTCGTTCTCCGCCGATCCATCCGTTCTGCTTTCTTCTAGAGCCGGGCCGGTATAGCGTCCTCGCGGCCGGATGACTTTGCCTACCCTGAGCTGCTCGATGCAATGCGCGAGCAGTCCGACGCTGCGGGCGGTTGCAAACAGACCGAATGCGGCGTCGCGCGGAAGCTGAAATTGCGTGGCCAACGTCGCGAGCGCGACGTCGATAGTCGGTTGCAGACCCGTGAGCGTCACGACCTTGTCGATGAACGACGCCAGTTCCTTGGGCGGATCGAGCCGATCCAGCAAGGCACGCGCTCGCGGGTCGCCGTCCGGATAAAGATGGTGCCCGAAGCCGGGAATCGGGATCGCGGATTGCAGATGGTGGCTGACAACGTGCTCGGCGCCCAGTCTTTCGACGTCGTCGAAGACCGCGCGCACGCGCCCCGATGCATCACCATGCAAGGGACCGGAGAACGTGGCGAGCCCGGTCAGCAGGCACCCGGCCAGCGATGCACCGGTAGACGCGGTAATTCTCGCGGCAAACGTGGAACTGGTGATTTCGTGGTCGGCGATCAGTACCAGCGCTCGCCGGATCAGATCGGCCACGGCGGCGTCCTGCCGCCAGCCCAGGGCAAGCCGCTCGTGGGTCCATTGGGCATGGCCGTCGCATTGCGCGCCGAACGCCTGCGCGACAACCGCGACCAGCCGGCCTGTCTCGGCATGCAGCGCACTGTCGGTACGTCCGTGCGTGGAGTGTCCGTTGGCGGCCAGCGCCGCGAGCGACATGAACGCGCATTGTCTGCCGCGCTCGTCGCCTTGCAGCGGGATGCTGGCGGACTCGAAAGAGATGGGCGGCCGCGCGTTCCACAGGATCGCGGCGACTTCTTCGAGCGTCGCCGTCTCCGATAGCCGGATGCTGTTGTGTCCGCGATAGTACGCACGCCCCTTCGAAAAGGTCGTGATACCGCTATAGATGCAAGGCTCGGCACCGAATATCGTCCCGGCAGCGAGTGCTTCGCGCTTGCGCCCGACCTGTTTTTTCCGGCAGAGCCCGAGCACGTCCTCGGCCCGGTAGAGACTCTTTCTCGGATCGAGCGGATCGGGCATGACGGCAATGCTGCCCCGACTGACGTACGCGTAGACCGTTTGCGGTTGTACGCCGAGTTGTCGGGCCGCTTCAGTCAGGGTGATCCAGTTGCGCATGAAATGGATGCGTCGCGATGCAGTGGATGAGAGGGAAGACCGCACGATAGTGATCGCACATGGCGCGCCGTCGCTATCGATGCGGCTTCGATATTGACCGCTTTTCAGGTAAAAGTCATCTCGGCGGGCTTGCGCTCCAGGATTTCGACGAGGATGTTGCCCGGGGCACGCACGAAGCAGGCCCGGACACCGGCCCGAACCGGCTTGATGGGCTCGACGATATCCGCTCCGCAGTGGATCAGATGTTCGAATGCCGCGTCCAGATCATTCACGGTGACGCCAAAATGATCGATGCCTTCTTTCCGGGCTCCCGCGGGCAACTGAACAGCGTGCGCTTGCGTCAGTGCGGTGATGAAGAGATTGATGCTGCCGAGACGAAGATCCACTCTTGCGGGGCGACGTACGATTTCGGCGTTCAGACAGCGGGCAAACCATGCAGCTGTCGCTTCGGCGTCGGTGGAACAGAGCTGGAGATGGTCCCATTTGAATTCAATCATGTCGTTGTACCTGATCTATTTCACCGGATGTTTCTGGATCAAAGTTCGATACGGGAAAGTTTCCCGAGAAAAATCGAATAGGAGAACGTGCCAAGCAGGCAGATGGCACCCATCAGGTTGAGTGCCCAGTAGAAGTGGCCGGTATGGTGCGTGATATAGCCGATCATGAGCGGCGTCGTCACCCCCGCGATGTTTGCCGCGAGACTGGTGATGCTGCTGGTCAGGCCCACGTACTGTCGCGGCGCGATTTCCGAAACCGCGGCCCACGACATCGAGCCGATTCCCTGGGCAAAGAATGCAATCGTCAGGATCGCAATCACCATGGCGTTCGATTCGACAAAGTTCACGAAGACAACGGAGGCACCGAGCAGCGTGCCGATGATAAGCGGCGCCTTTCGGGCCGCGGAAACGGACACGCCGCGCCGGATGAAGAAATCCGACAGCGACCCGGCGACGAGAATGCCTGCCGTTGCACCGAGGAATGGAAGTGCCTGAAATATGCCGACCTTAATCATCGACATATGACGCGCTTCGATCAGATAGGTCATGAACCAGGTCGTGAAGAAAACCAGCAGGGTGTTATTGCAGAATTTCCCGAGGCAGATCGCGAGAATCTGCCGGTAGCGCAGCAACTGGATCGCCATGCGCCAGTTGAATTTCTCGCGGGCTTTCTGCGCTCCTGTCGAGCGTCCTTCGTTGATGTATTGAAGTTCCGCTGCGTTGACGGTCTTGTGCTGATGCGGGTCGCGATAGAGGCGATACCAGACGAGGCTGAAGAGAATACCGCATGCGCCCGTGACGAAGAAGACCGAGCGCCAGCCGTAGGTGGTGGAGATCCACAACAGCAGCCCGGTGAAAAGCGGCGTTCCGATGTATTGCCCCATCACGTAGACGCTGGTCGCAAAGCCGCGTTCCTGGGCCGGAAACCACAGTGTCACCGAACGGGCATTGGACGGAAAGGCGGGCGCTTCGAGCGCGCCCATCGTGAGCCGGGAGCCGAGCAGCATGTGATAACCGTTGGCGAGACCCTGTGTCAGCGTAGCGAAGGACCAGCCGACGAGAGAGAGCGCGTAGGCGAGCCGCGAGCCCAATACGTCGGCGAGCAGCCCGCCTGGCAGCAGCGCGAAGGAATAGGCGAGGCCGAAGGCGGCGAACAGCTCGCCCATCTGCATCTTGTCGAGCGACAGACTTTTGGACAGGCCGGGTGCCACAATACCGAGTGCCGATCGGTCGACGTAATTGAGGGTGGTGGCGACGAGCAGCATCGCGAGCACCACGTATCGGACTTTCGACGGTTTGGCCGCGATGACGTAGTCGGACGAATCCTGAATCGACATCGGTTGTTCTCCTACCGCTTTCATCGGTGTCTCCTTAACAGTCGCCTGTTGTTGTCGTTATCTGGCGGGAAGCCGGGTTATCCGCGGCCGACAAAAGGCATGGCAGTCGCCATGATCGTCATGTTCAGCACGTTGGCCTCCAGCGGAAGACTCGCCATCTGCACGACGGCGTCGGCAACGTGCCCGACGTCTATTCTTGCCTCGGGAGCGGTGCTTCCATCGGCTTGCAGGACGCCGCGTTTCATGCGCTCGGTGAGCGGCGTGGCCGCGTTGCCGATGTCGATCTGGCCGCAAGCGATGTGGTAGGCGCGTCCATCGAGAGCCAGCGATTTTGTGATGCCGGTGACGGCGTGTTTCGTCGCCGTATAGGCGATCGTATTGGGGCGAGGAGAATGCGCCGAGATCGATCCGTTGTTGATGATTCTTCCGCCTTGCGGCGTTTGCGTTTTCATCAGACGCCATGCCGCCCGGGCGCACAGGAACACGCCGGTCAGATTGGTCGCGACGACATCGCTCCAGAAATCGAGTTCGTATTCTTCGAGAGGAACCGCGCCGGCGTTCCGGCCGGCATTGTTGAAGAGCACGTCCAGGCGGCCGAATTCCTGCGCAATACGGGAGAACGCATGCTCGACGGAAGCTTCGTTGGTGACGTCCGCAGGAAACACCCGCGCCTCGCCGCCCTCGGACCTGATGGCCTCCAGCGTTTCCAGCAGCGGTTCTTCCCGGCGCCCGATCAGCGCGACGGTGAATCCCGCGGCGGCCAGCGCCTGCGCGGCGGCGCGGCCGATGCCTGAGCCGGCGCCCGTGACGGCGGCGAATTTCTTCAGTGCGGACATTGCTCGATGCTCCTCGTCAGTGAAGTGATGACGAAAGAAGAATTGCATTGACACAAAGTGCGAGGCAATCTTGATTCGTTGAATCAACATCCAATGTCTTGACTGGCGGGCCTGACATCAGGGTTTTCCTGAGGTTCGAGAGGTGGACGTGCTGTGTCGGCCGAAACAGGGACGCATGGAGGCGCGTTCAAGTTGATTCTTCCAATCAATATTGACCGCTCGGGATCGGTTTTCGTAGCCTAGGCGTACCTGTCGATCTCAAGGAACCTCTCATGTCTGAAAACAAACCCCAACTCCTGGTTGCCCGAAGGGTTCCCACTGCCGTGGCAAGTCGCGCGGTCAATGACTTTCATGCCTTCGTGACCGATGCCGATATGGACTCGTGGTCGGTCGTCGACTTCTGCAAGCAGCACGAGGTGCCGGCTGTTCTCATCGGAAAGAAATCGGGCTTGCAGAAGGAGCACATCGCGGAACTGCCTGCCAGCGTCAGGATCATTGCGAATGCCAGTGCGGGTATCGATCATATGAACGTCGCGTTCGCCCGCGAACGCGGAATCGCCGTGACGAACGCACCCGATGCATTGACCGAATGCACCGCCGATTTTTCCATGCTGCTGGTTCTCGCCGCGAGCCGGCGCGCGTCCGAATACGAACGGATCATGCGCCAGGGCTGGGGGAAATCGTTTGGCATGACTGACATGTTGGGAACGCGTGTGCATGGACGGACGCTCGGGATCGTCGGATTCGGCCGTATCGGACGAGCCGTGGCGAGACGCGCGCAAGGATTCGGCATGCGCGTCGTTTATACGGACATCCAGCGTGCGTCGCCGTCGCTGGAGAATGGCGCGACGTTTTACGGCAGTCTCGACGAATTGCTGCCGCACTGCGAGGTACTGACACTGCACGTTCCCGGCAGCGGCACGCCGATCATGACGAAAAAAGAATTCGCCCTGCTGCCGAAGGGAGCGGTTTTCGTCAATGCCGCTCGTGGCGCGCTGGTCGACGAAGAAGCGCTCTACGATGCGTTGACATCGGGACATCTGTTCGGCGCGGGACTCGACGTTTACCGGAACGAGCCCAACGTCGACCCGCGCTTCGCCGGTCTCGATAACGTGTTCCTTTCGCCTCACATGGCGAGTGCGACAGTCGAGACGCGCGACCAGATGGGTTTCACTGCTTTGGACAACATTGCGGCGGTGCTTGATGGGCGGTTCGCATTGAACCCGGTCTGAAGTTCGTTTTCACGCAGAACGCGAAAACGGAGCGCTCGCCGACGGCTGAACCGTCGGCATTGCCGAATGCCGATCCGCTTGCGGCGCTGCGCGGCCGGCGCATCCGGGCATCGCAAGGATGGTTGCGCGCCGGCGTATTGAGCGAGGGCTTAAGGATGCGCGTGCGGTGCGTGTGTCAACGCATTGCGCCAATCGGCGACATAGTCCGATATCGGCAACGTCGCAACGGGCCGCGCGCGCGAACGCGGCGGGTCGTATGCCGTGGGCCGGCACGCCAGAAGATAGGCGCCACCGGTCGTCCCTGAGCGGTCTTCGGATACCCACACCGCCTGTGCGGGCCGCAGTGTCGCGAGCAGGGCGGCGAAGTGGGGATTGGCCGTCAACGGGCCTTCGATCACGATCTCTCCGCTGCTATTCAGGCGCGAGAGGCAATCGTCGGCGACCAGAGCGGTGTAGAGCGTGGCCAGTGCATAGGATTCCTGTGCGGAAGTCGGTTGCGGTCCGCGAATTTCACCGCGCCGGTCAGGCCAGGGGCCGCCCAGCGGCGCGAAGCTCGGTAGCGCGAGGGTTCGGCGCGCGACGAGCGCGGCGATATCTTCCCAGCGGCAGTCGTTCGCGTGTCCCGCATTGAGTATCGAGAATTCGCGTCCGCCCATGAAGCGGGCGCATGCGACCGGACGGCCCCACGCATCGACGTTGGCCAGCATGTCACGTCGTGGATCGAGTACCGAGAGCGGTGCGCCGATACCCGCTACGAGCGTCCACGTACCCGACGAGATGACGTTCAACGGCGCTTGCGGAACTTGCGCGCCATAGACGTGCTTGACCATCGACGCGTTGCTGTCGTGGATGCCGCACACGACGCGGCAATCGGCGGGCAGGCCGGTGCGCGCGGCCACTTCCGGCCGTAATACGCCGAGGACCGCATCGGCCTCGCGCAGCGGCGGAAAAAGATCCTGCCAGCCCATCTTGCGTACCATCGGCGCGAGTTCGCCGTTCGCCACGTCCCACAGGTCGGTATGACAACCCCACGAGGTGATTTCTCCCGCCGCCACGCCACACAGACGCCACGCCCAGTACTGCGGATAAGGCACGATCGCGCGCGTCCGCGCAAATGCCTCGGGAAACCGCAGCGACTGCCAGTACAGTTGCTTGCCGACATTCAGGCCGCCGGGTAGTGCCGGCGAAAACGTGCGATCGAAATCGTCGCGCAGCGACGCATAGGCGGCGTCGACTTCCTCTATGCCCGTGAATTCGTAGTCGAGCACGGGTAGGGCGAGTTCCGCGTCGCCCAGCAGCGCAACGGTGGCGCCGTGGGTCGTCGTAATGATCGAGCCGATCCGGTGCGGCTCGGAAAATCGCGCCAGTTCGCCTAGCAGCCAGTCCCAGATGGTACCGACGTCGAAGTGCGGATAAGGGCCCGCGTTCACGGCATGATTGGCGCGGCGGGCTTCCGCAAGCGAGGTACCGTTCTCGTCGATCAGGCTGAGTTTGAGGTTGGTCTTGCCGATGTCGAACACCGCGACCCTGCCGCCGCCCGGACGGCCTGGCGCGGCACTCATGATGCCACCGGGTCGGCCTCGACCACGATCACGTCGATGCCCTGGCCTTGCAGCATCTCCACGGTTTCCGCCGCGACGCCGCTGTCGGTGATCAGCATCTTCACGCGCGAGAGCGGGCATACGATGAGTCCGCCACGCCGGCTCGCGAACTTGGAACTGTCGACGAGCACGATGATCTCGTCGGCCTGCTTCATCAGCTTGATCTCGGCGCGCACGAGCAGCGGATCGCTTTCGAGCAGTCCTAACGGCGAGACGGCGGCGGCGCCGATGAACATCTTGCTCGCGTAGTGATTCTGGATCACGTCGTTCTCGAAGGGACTGACGATCACGTTCTGCTCGCGATAAACCTTGCCGCCCGGCAGCAGGATCTCGTTGCGGCTCTGCGTGAGCAACTGCTGGGCCGTGAGGAACGAGTTGGTCAGGATGGTGAGCTGACTCTCGGCGAGGTACTCCGCCATCATGTGCGTGGTGCTTCCGCCATTGATGATGACGGTCTCGCCATCGAGGCACATCTGCGCCGCGCGCCGGGCGATCGCCCGCTTGCGCTCGGGATGCACCGCCGTGCTTTCCCGGAAGTTCGATCCCACCAGTCCGCCCGGTTTGTCAGGCGCGATATGCTGCGCGCCGCCGTGCACCTTGACGAGTTGTCCGCTGGTTGCCAGCACCGCGATGTCGCGCCGGATGGTGGCGGCGGACGCGTTGAGCGCGCCCTCGAGTTCGGTGACGGTCACGCTGCCCCGCTCAGCGAGGATTTTCAGCAATTTCTTGCGCCGCGTATGGTTGATCAAGGCCGGTTCTCCATGTTCAGGCGGATTATGTCATTCGCTCACGGAACAATCATCAATTGCCTGATAATGGAAAACCCTCGCTCAAAACAATCAAAAAGTTGATCGAAATTCGATTGAAAAATGAGCGTTTTGTGGACAAACTGCGCTCCATCAATCCACGAAACCCGCGAGACAACGCTTCCATGAAGACCTCTTCCGATCTTGCCGCTTCGACCCCGATCGTCTCCCTGTGGGACGACACGCGGGCTGCATCGATGTCCGAGCCGGAGCTTTTGCTGTATCGCTCCAATCTGCTGGGTAGCGATTTGCGCATCACCAATTTTGGTGGTGGCAATACGTCCGGCAAGATCGACATGCCCGATCCCCTGACCGGGCAGCCGGTGCAGGTCCTGTGGGTCAAGGGATCGGGCGGCGACGTCGGCAGTATGAAGCTCGACGGCTTTGCCACGCTCTATATGGACAAGCTGCAAGCGCTCAAGTCGCGCTATCGCGGACTCGCTCACGAGGACGAGATGGTGGCGATGGCCTCGCATTGCACCTTCAACCTGAATCCGCGCGCCGCGAGCATCGACACCGCGCTGCATGCGTACATTCCGAAGGCGCACGTCGATCACATGCACCCGGATGCGGTGATCGCGATTGCGGCGAGCCAGAACGGCGAGCAGCTGACGCGCGAGATCTTCCATGGCGAGCTTGCCTGGGTGCCGTGGCAACGTCCCGGCTTCGACCTCGGTGTCCAGCTCGGCAACATCACTCGCGACCATCCGGGGCTCAAAGGCCTGGTGCTGCAAAACCACGGCCTTTTCACCTGGGGCGACACCTCGAAGGCGTGTTACGAGAACACGGTGCGCGTGATCGCGCAGGCCAATGCGTGGCTTGCCGCGCACAGCGACAAACCGGCCTTCGGCGGCGCGGTGCAGGCGCCGCTCGACCGCGAGGCGAGGTTGCGCGTGGTCGAGCGGCTCGTTCCGGTTTTGCGCGGCAAGATTAGCGGCGCGGCGGCGGGCGGCCAGTACAAGCAGGGGCATTTCGACGATCGCGCGGAAGTGCTCGAATTCGTGTGCAGCAAGGAACTGGCGCCGTTGGCCGCGCTCGGCACGTCCTGTCCCGATCATTTTCTGCGCACGAAGATCTATCCGCTGGTGCTGGACTTCGATCCGCAGCGCAACAACCTCGACGAGGTGATCGCGGGCCTCGACGTCGCGCTCGAGCAATACCGCGAGAACTATCGGGACTACTACGAACGCTGCAAGCGTCCGAACAGCCCGGCCATGCGCGACCCGAACGCGGTGATCTACCTGATCCCCGGCGTGGGTATGCTGAGCTTCGCGCGCGACAAGGCCACGGCCCGCATCGCGAGCGAGTTCTACATCAATGCGATCAACGTGATGCGCGAGGCGCAGCGTGTCGACCGCTATGTCGGTCTGCCCGAACAGGAAGCGTTCGACATCGAATACTGGCTGCTCGAAGAGGCCAAGCTGCAACGCATGCCCAAGCCGAAGAGCCTGGCGGGCCGCATCGCATTGGTCACCGGGGCGGCGGGCGGCATCGGCCGGGCGACCGCCGAGCGCTTCTTGCAGGAAGGCGCGTGCGTGCTGCTCGCCGACATCGATGCGAACGCCTTGACCGAAGCCGAGGCAAGCCTGCGCCAGCGTTTCGGCAAGGACATGGTGGCCAGCGCCGTGACCGACGTGACGAACGAGGCGTCGGTGCAGGCATCGATGGCCGCGGCCCTCGCGAGTTTCGGCGGGCTCGACCTGGTGGTGTCGAACGCGGGCATCGCGTCCTCAGCGGCGATCGGCGATACCAGCCTCGACCTCTGGAATCGCAACATGAACATTCTGTCGACCGGTTATTTTCTGGTCGCGCGTGCTGCGTATCGGTTGTTGCGCGAGCAGGGTGTCGGCGGAAGCATCGTATTTGTCGCGAGCAAGAACGGGCTTGTTGCGTCGGCGGGCGCGGCCGCCTATTGCACGGCCAAGGCGTCGGAAATCCATCTGGCGCGTTGTCTCGCGCTGGAAGGCGCCGAGCACGGCATTCGCGTCAACGTCGTGAATCCCGATGCGGTGATACGCGGCTCGAAGATATGGGACGGCAAGTGGAAGGAAGAGCGCGCCGCCACCAACAAGATCGCGACGGACGACATCGAAGACTTCTACCGCAAGCGCAGCATGCTCAAGCTTAGCGTGCTGCCCGAAGACATTGCCGAAGGCGTGTACTTCTTCGCGAGCGATCTGTCGGCCAAGTCGACCGGGAACATCCTCAACGTCGACGCCGGCAACGCTGCCGCCTTTACCCGGTGAATCCGGTGAAATCCGCTGAGATCCACTGAGCCCGCTGAGCCCGCTGAGCCCGCTGAGCCACCGGCTGCCGCACGCACCCCACAGCGGGCGGCAGCGAATCTTCGGCGTCGATCGGGACACCGTATAAAAACGCAACGTGGTGGAGACATGGACAACGATCACTACCTGCTGCATGCCGCGGGTGTGCAGAAATCGTTCAACGGCGTGCCGGCGCTGCGCGACGGCCGGCTCGAACTGCGGCCGGGCACGGTGCACGCATTGTGCGGCGGCAACGGCGCGGGCAAGTCGACGTTTCTGAACATCCTGACCGGTATGCTGAGGCGCGACGGCGGCACGATCAGTTGCAAGGGCAGGCCGGTCAATTTCGAGTCGCCGGCGGACTCCCTGGCGGCCGGCATTGCGATGATCAGCCAGGAGCTGAACCCGTTGCTCGACATGACCGTCGCGGAGAATCTGTTTCTCGGCCGCGAGCCGATGAAGCTCGGCGGGCTCGTCGTCGACTACCGCCGCCTCTTCAAACGCGCGGCCGAACTGATGGAGTCGCTCGGTTTCTCGATCGACGTGCGGGCGCCGCTGCGACGCTTGAGTCTCGCCAAGCGCCAGCTTGTCGAAATCGCCAAGGCGATCAGCTACGACAGCGATATTCTGATCATGGACGAGCCGACTTCCGCGATCGGCGAGGCCGAAACGGCGATCCTTTTCGACGCGATCCACCGGCTGACCGCTCGCGGGGTGGGCGTGATCTACGTCTCGCACCGCATGAGCGAGATATTTTCGATCGCCACCGAATACACGATCTTTCGCAACGGCGGCTTTATCGAAGCGGGGAGGCTCGCGGATATCGACGCCGCGCATCTGGTGCATGGGATCGTCGGCGAGCGCGTGACGAAGAGCCAGCGCCCGACCACGCTGCCCGACGCGCCGGTCATGCTCGAAGCGCGCGGCTACGCGCAGCGCAAGCGTTTTACCGGCATCGATCTGCAGGTCAGGCGCGGCGAGATTCTCGGCATTTATGGGCTGATGGGCGCGGGCCGCAGCGAATTTCTCAATGCCGTATTCGGTCTGACGCGGCCCGACGAAGGCACGCTGCTGATCGACGGAAAACCGGTGCGCATCGACAAGCCGGCCGATGCGCTCGGCAACGGCCTCGCGCTTATCACCGAGGATCGCAAGGACACGGGTCTCGTCGGTTGTCGTTCGGTGCGCGAGAACGTTTCTCTCGCGGCGCTGCGCGGCTATTCGAAAGCCGGCTGGATTCGCGCCGAACGCGAACGGCACGCCCTCGCGCAGATGGTCCAGCAATTCTCGATTCGCACCAGCTCCGCTGAAATTCCCGTGCAGCAACTCTCGGGCGGCAACCAGCAGAAAGTCATTCTCGCGCGTTTTCTGCTCACGCAGCCGCGCATTCTGCTGTGCGACGAACCGACTCGCGGTATCGACGAAGGGACCAAGCAGCAGATCTACGAGTTTCTCAACACGTTCGTGGCGGATGGCCGATGCGCGATTGTCGTGTCGTCGGAGCTCGACGAGGTGATGCAGGTCAGCGACCGGATCGCCGTGTTCGCGCGCGGCCGGATCACCGGCACGCTGACACGCGCCGAGGCTTCACATCATGCGTTGACGCATCTCGCGTCGTAGGCGCTGCCTGTTCCCGCACTTATCTGGACTCCACATCATGATGCTTGCACAACGCTCCCTGTCGATGAAGCACCTGTCGCGCTATGGCATCGTCGCGGCCTTTGTCGCGATCTGTATTGCGCTGTCGTCGATGAATCCGTATTTTCTGACCATCAACAATCTGCTGAATATCCTGCAGCAGGTGTCGATCAACGGTCTGCTCGCCATCGGCATGACCTTCGTGATTCTCGCCGGGGGAATCGATCTGTCGGTCGGTTCGGTGCTCGCGTTTGCCGGCATGGTTGCGGCGAGCGTCGTCGCGGGCGATGCACCGCACGCTCCGTTCCTTGCAGTTGTTGCGGGCGTCGCGGTCGGCGTGGCGTCCGGCGCGCTCAACGGTCTGGTGATTGCCCGCTTTCGCGTGCCGGCTTTCGTCGTCACGCTCGGCATGCTCAGCATCGCTCGCGGTGCGACCCAGATCTACAACGACGGCATGCCGATCTCCGGCCTGTCCGATGCGTTTCTGCTGATTGGCCAGGGGAAGGTGGCCGGCGTGCCGATTCCCGTGCTGATCTTCCTGGCCTTGTTCGCCGCCTCGCTCGTCGTGCTGCGCTATTCCCGCTTTGGCCGCTATGTCTATGCGGTCGGCGGCAACGAAAAGAGCGCGCGTGCGAGTGGCGTGCCGACCCGGCTGATCCTGCTGTCCGTGTATGCGATCTGCGGCGGTTGCGCGGGACTCGCCGGCGTGGTGCTCAACGCGCGCACGACTTCGGCGCTGACCCAGGCGGGGGTGGGGTATGAACTCGATGCGATTGCGGCCGTCGTGATCGGCGGCACGAGTCTGTCGGGCGGGATTGGCGGCGTCGCGGGCACGCTGTTTGGCGTACTGATCATTGGTGTCATCAACAACGGACTCGATTTGATGGGCGTGTCTTCGTATTACCAGCAAGTCATCAAGGGCGCGGTCATCGTGTGCGCGGTTCTGCTCGATATCGCCGCGCGCCGGGAAAGCAACTGAGGCCCTGCCTCGCGCAAACTTACAACCAGGAGACGATATGAAATCAGCAAAATGGCTCACGGCAGTTACGCTCGGTGTCGCGTGCGCGGCGGCGTTCGCGCAAAGCGCGCCGGTCAAGACATGGAAAATCGGCGCGGCCGTGTATGGGCAGAGAAACGAGTATGCGCAGCTATGGGTGAATGCGCTGAAGGATCACCCCGCGGTGAAGAGCGGCCTCGTCAATCTGACGGTCTTCGACGGCCGCTACGATCACATGACGCAGGACGGCCAGTTCGATACGATGATTACGCAGAAATACGATGGTGCGCTTTATATCCCGATCGACTCGATTGCCGGCGGCAATGTGGTGCGCAAGGCCGCCGCCGCGGGTCTGCCGGTCGTCGGATCGAACGGCCCGGTCAAGAGCGATCAACTGGTTTCGTATATCGGCTCGAACGACGTGCTCGGCGGCGAGCTCGAAGCGGGCGCGGTCGTGAAGAAACTCGGCGGCAAAGGCAACGTCGTGATTCTCGAAGGTCCGGTCGGACAAATGGGCGCGATGCAGCGCGGTGAAGGCATCGACAAGGTGCTCAAGCAGAACCCGGGCATCAAGGTGCTGGAGCGCAAGACCGCCAACTGGTCGCGTGCCGAAGCGTTGACGTTGATGCAGAACTGGATCACGGCTCATCCCGGGCAGATCAATGGCGTGATTGCCGAAAACGACGAAATGGCGCTCGGCGCGATTGCTGCGTTGAAGGCCGCGAATATCGATCCGAAGACGATCCCCATCGCCGGCATCGACGGCGTGACCGATGCGATCAAGGCCATCGCCCGCGGCGAGATGGTGCTGACCGAGCGGCAGGACGCCAAGGCGCAGGCGCAAGGCGCGCTCGATATCATGCTGCGTCACGAGATCGGGCCGAGCTACAAGCCGCAGTCGACGATCTGGCAGCAGTACGCGAGTACCATGCCGTGGGGCGACGGTACCGCGAAACTGTACGCGGTGCCCTGGACCGAAGTGACGAAAGCGAACGCTGCGCAGTTCGAGACGGCGCGTTAGGAAAGCGTGATGCGTTGGCCGGGGTGCGGAGGGTTTGTCCGCCGGGTTTATCTACGGATTGATCTGCGGGTTTGTCTCTGCTCCGGCCAGTTTTTCCCCGTACTCCGTATCTAGAAAGGTTGTGTTGTCATGCCCGGATCTTTTCAGCAAGCGTTCGACTTTAGCCATAAGGTCGTTCTGATTACCGGCGGTGCCTCGGGTATCGGCCTTGCCATTGCCACCCAGTTCGTGGCCCAGGGCGCGCGCGTCGCGCTGGTCGACATCAGCGACGAGGTCGAACGCGTTACGGCGTCGTTCGGCAACGGCAGTGCCGGATGGTGTGGCGACGTCAGCGACGAAGCGCGCACGCAAGCTATCGTGGCGGACGTTATTGCCCGTTTCGGACGCATCGACGTACTCGTCAACAACGCGGGCATCGGCTTGATCGAGAAGGCCGAGGACATGAGCGCGGCGCTCTGGGATCAGACTATGGCGATCAATCTCAGGGGCCCTTTTCTCTACACGCGCGAGGTCGGGCGGCATATGCTGGAGCGGGGCGCGGGCCGCATCGTCAACATGGCGTCGCAGGCGGCGCTCGTGGGGCTCGACAAGCATCTGGCCTACAGTGCCAGCAAAGCAGCGCTACTCGGCATGACCCGCGTGCTGGCCGGCGAATGGGGGCCGCGCGGCATTACCGTCAACGCGATTTCACCGACCGTCGTCGAAACGGAACTCGGGCGGCGCGCATGGGCCGGCGAAGTCGGCGCGCAGTTCAAGCGCAAGATTCCGTCGGGCCGCTTCGCGCAACCCGATGAAATTGCGTTCGCCGCGCTCTATCTCGCAAGCGATGCTGCGGCCATGATCAATGGAGAAAACCTTGTGGTCGATGGCGGTTATACGACGCAATAGGGTGTTTTCAGGCGGCTTGCAATAGGGCGGATCAAGTCATGGACCGGATAGGGGCGCGTGCCTCTATCCGGCTTATGGCTTTTCGATCGACGGCGGTTTACGCTGCTCAGAAATTTTCCATTCCGACACATTGTTTTCTGCCGCGATCGCAACCCCGAACACAACCGCTACGAACCGGAACAGCAAAAAGGCGGCGACCTGCGCGCGGCTACCGTGAAGTGGATCGAGGCTAGTGCTGACATGCGCACGCCGTACCCACACAAGCTACCGGGGACAGGTGACTTCAGCGTGCCGCCCACTGCCCCGACGAAGCCCGCCTTGCGCGGGCTTTTTTGCGATGGCGTTAATTCTCGCCAATTCACATTCTTCTTTGCGCTGGATCACTTCCTGATTCTCCGTTATTGGGGCAGTGTAGCGAAGGCGTTGATCAAGCAAGGCGTGCCTTGACTGAAACGCTTCTCTCAATATTAGGAAGTCTGACTTAGCATGTTCGCACTACGTGCCATTGCCTTGATGGGAATATCAAATACACAGACTCGTGCAGTAAGCGTGGATAGGGAGGCGTGAAAGATGGCTCTTACGGGAAAGTTTCTGGTCAATAACGAGCTTCTATCGCCACTCAGCTTTTTGGGTATCGGCACATTTGAGGCGTATTCGGGTGACAAGCAATACCGCAATCGGGGTGGCTGCACGGCCGTGCCCGATAACGGTCCGATTCCCGCTGGTAAGTACTGGATCGTCGCGCGTCCTACTGGTGGCATCCGTTCGAAGACTTATGCATGGACGAAAGATACATGGAATGCCATCAAGGGGACTCCGTCCGATCACGCTGAATGGTTCGCCCTATACCGGGATGATAGGGTGATTGATGATGTGACCTGGGTCAATGGGGTCAAGCGTGGGCAGTTCCGGTTACATCCAGCAGGCGGCCAAGGTACTTCATTAGGCTGCATCACCCTGTCGCGTCATACTGACTTTTTGATTATCCGGCGTGCGCTTTTGCACACCGCTACGATCCCGGTGCGTAATTCGGGGCTCCACGCGTATGGAACGATCGAGGTAGTGACATATGGCAACACTTGTCCGTAGGATTTTCAAGGTCGCGCTGTTTCTCGGCCTGTTTGTTCTTGCGATTCGTTATGTCCATACGTACCCCGACCCGATGACGGAGAGCCAGTTGCTCGTGTGGTGGAATGCTTCGGAATGGCTCGGTATTCGCGATCCCGAGGACTTATATTTCGTGATGTGGGTGACTATTCAATTGATCGTCACCACTGCGGTGTATCTGACGCTCATGAAGCTATGGCGGCGATATCGCACGAAGTAGAAAAAGCCCCGGCGACGGGGCTTCTTTTCAAAGCCATCAGCAGCACTTCACGCCGCTCAAAAATTTTCCCATTCCTGCGCATTGCTGGCTGCCGCGACCGCAACCGGTGCCGGCAGGGCCGCAGCTGTTACCTTCGCCACCTGCGGCTTCACCGGCTGCGCGGCTCTCGTCTCCTTGAAAGCAGCCTGCTGGACCGACGATACTTCCTCGCCGAGCCTGAAGAACATCACGTCGGCTTTCATCTTGCCGGCCTGTTCCTGCAGCGACTGAGCCGCAGCAGCAGCCTCTTCCACCAGTGCCGCGTTTTGCTGCGTCACCTCGTCGATCTGGTTGATCGCCTGGTGTACCTGAACGATGCCTTTGCTTTGCTCGTCCGAGGCCGCCGAGATTTCGCCCACGATATCGGATACCCGGCCAATCGCTTCGATGACCTTGTCCATGGTTCCGCCCACTTCGCCGGCCTGCTGCGCACCGCGCTGAACCTTGCCCGACGACGCCTCGATTAGCTCCTTGATCTCCTTGGCCGCCGCCGACGCGCGTTGCGCCAGCGAGCGCACTTCGCCGGCGACCACCGCGAAGCCGCGGCCCTGCTCACCGGCACGGGCTGCCTCGACTGCCGCATTCAGCGCCAGGATGTTGGTCTGAAACGCGATGCCCTCGATCATCGCGGTGATCTCCGCGATTTTTGCGGAGTCGGTACTGATCTCCCGCATCGTCGCCACCATCGTGCCGACTGCCGTGCTGGCCGCATCGGTCATCTCGCGCGCATTGGCCGCGAGCGAATTGGCCTGGCGGGCGTTTTCGGCGTTCTGCTTGACCGTCTCGGTCAGTTGGGACATGCTCGCGACGGTTTGTTCGAGCGACGCCGCCTGTTCTTCGGTGCGTGCCGAGAGGTCCTGGTTGCCCGCGGCAATCTGCCCCGAAGCGACCGTTACCGATTCGCTGCCGGCGCGAATGCCGCGAATCGTGGTGGCCAGTTGCCGGCTCATGGTCTTCATGGCTTCCAGCAACTGGCCGAACTCGCCGCCCACATCCACGGTGATCTGACCGTCGAGCCGGCCTTGCGAAATGTTGCCGGCGATGCGCACGGTCCGGTCCAGCGGCCGCGTAATGGCGCGTACCAGATAGACCGCCGCGCCGATGGACAACAAGGTGCCGGCGAGAAGCAGCGCGCCGGAAATCCATTTCAGTTGTCCGGCGCGAGTCGTGCCATCGCGGTCGTTGTCTCTTGCATGGTTGGCGTTGATCCGCGCATCCTGCGCAAGCAGGGCGGTGAGACTGTCGCCCACCGGAGTGACGGATTGCCCCTGCCAACTGGCCGCCTGGTCGAAATAGCCTTGCTCGATGATCTGCAATTCCTTGTCGACGGCTTCGCGGTACTGGGTAATCTGACCATCCATCTTGTCGGCCACTGCACGTTCTTCGCTGTTCGACACGCCGTTCGGGTAGTAGCTTTTCCAGTCCTTTTCCAACTGTGCGGAATAGTTGCGCGTCTTCGAAACCAGCGTCATGTCCTTTTGCGCCAGCGTGCGCCAGAGCATCAGGCGGATATGCAGCAGGTCGGCGCCGCTGGCATTCACGTTGTTCATCGGGATGACGATGTTGGCGTAGGTGTCATGTAGCGATTCGCTCAGTGCCGATATCCCACGCAGGCCGAAGGCGCCGATGATCAAGGTGAGTGCCATGCAGGTCACGAATACCACGATGATCTTGGACCTGACAGTCGAGAAAAACTGGTTCAAAAGGAGTCCCTTCAGGAGATGTGGTTTGACGTAAGGTGCTGATGCACGTCGGCTCACCTGGAATGCGTCGCCTGAGCAGCGGTATCAAATCGCATGGCACGCGGGCGTGTTGCCAAAGAACGGGGGCCGAAGATGTCGATCAAGTCGCCGTAAGGATTAACGACGCATCGGGGAAATTCTTTAGCGTCCCCCTTTCTTGCAGAAGAAGCCCTGTGTGGTTCGTCTGGTGTCGGGTGCTCGCGTGGCATGAGGTTGCGCGGCGCGGACGATCGCATGGGCGATCCGTCCGTATCTGTCAGCAAGGTCTCTCGCTGCGCTCATGATTTGTCAGGCTTTGGATAAATATGACTGACAACATGAGCCTCACAAACTTCGACCGATCAAGCCGGATGGCATGTCCGAAAATCGCGCCATTCAGCTTCTCTTTACCCCGTCCCAACGCGATCCTGCTCCGAAAGGGTGGGGTTTACTGTAATTGAAAGAGCCGGGTCGGCTGACGCATTATTCGGCACACGTTGTACGATGAATTACGTCATTGCTCGACGACTTTGCTCCGTGAAGTTTGCCGAGGCCGGTCGTTGCCGGGCGGCTGGCCTAGTAGGCAATCAGCGGCGAGACATCGCCTCATGCAGGATGAAAAATTCCTGTTGCAGCGCGGTTTTCAGGCGTTCGGCCCGTGGCTGTATCGCCCTGTCGGCATACGTGTCGCGATATCCGTGGAAGTTTTCGCGGACTGGCTCGCCGTCGGGAATTTAGGTTATTTCTTATACGATGTCTTATAACAAACACTAACGTCTCTGCCTGATCTGCTGCGTTCCCGGCATCGACACGAGGAGCGGAAGAGGTCTGACAAGAGCACGGACTGGATTCACCCCAAGGAGATGACTCATGAAGATGCGCTCAGCCCGAGAGCTGGTCGTGCTCGGCCTGCTGGTCCTGACCGTTGCCGGTTGCGGCGATGGAAACGGCCTTGCAAGCTCCAGCACCAGCTCGACGACGCCCCCACCCACCAACCCGACCACGCCGACTACCCCGGCCTGGACGCCGGGCCGCTACGCCGCCGACGCGAACCTGCCCGATTCCCCGGCATTGCCGTCGGATACCCAGGTTTGCTCGGTTCTCGAAGCCAGCAACAAGCTCGTCAAGAACGCGGACGGCTCGCTGCCGGTCAGCGCGGACCCGACGCCCGCGACCTATGGTGGCGCGACGACGGCGCTAAACAATCCGGACCAGGCGCGCATCCAGGCCGCGCTCGACGCATGCGGCGCAACCGTCGACGCGGAAGTCGGCGCGAAGATCGTGCAGGCCGATCAGCAGGCTGCTGCCACGCAACAGGCGGCCAATAATCCGCTCGTCAACATCGCGGGTGCCTCAAGCGAAACACTCTCGAATCCGTCCTACAAGGCCACCAAATTCGCGGTGCGTCTGGTCAGGAACAGCGGCGGCGCGGGCAATGCGTTCCTGAGCGGTCCGCTCGTGCTGCCGTCGGGCGTGACGCTGTGGATCGACGACGGCGTCACGCTGTTCGCGAGCCGCGACGTCGTGGTCTACGACAAGAGCGCGCAAGACCGGCCGAACGCGATCACCTGCGGTGCCGCGATCAACAATCCGAGCGGGCTGCCCGCACCGGCCGGCACTGTCAACGCGGGCCAGGCGACGCTCGCGGGCGTCAGCGGCATGCAGAACTGCTATCCGCTGATTCGCGGTACGCATACGGTCAATACCTCGATCATGGGTAACGGCTCGATCGACGCGCGTGGCTATATGCCGCTCATCAGCTCGTCGTCGCAGTATCCGACGATCCGCTGGGCAACCGGCGTCACCGAGGCGTTCACGTATTCGGGCAACAACATCAGCGGCGTCACGACGCCGAAGTTCAGCTGCACGAACACGATCGCGGCTTACCGTGCGGGCACGCTCGCGCCCGAAGGCACCGCTTGCGACGTCGTGACCGCGATGGGCAAGACGACGCTCACCACGCCGGCCGTCACCTATGTGGTGAACCGCCAGGCGACCAGCGTGCCGGGCGGCATGACGGTCACGGGCGGGGGCTGCAATGCCGGCACGGCCGGTTGCGCGCGTTGGGTACCGGCGAGCTGGTGGGACATCTCGTATCACGGCAACAAGGACATCGGCGGCGGCCCGTACAGCTTCCAGGGCAACCCCGGCATGGTCTGGATGCAACAATCGAAGAACCTCTCGCTGTATCAGATCACGCTGCGCAACAGCACCTTCTTCACCGTCGAAGCCGACGGCGTGGATGGCCTGAGCGTGTGGGGCATCAAGATCATCACGCCGTTGCTGCCCGACGCGGCGAATCAGGCGAGCGTCGGCATGAACAACGACGGCTTCGACGGCGTCAGCGGTTCGTACTCGCATCTCTACACGGGCGCGACGATCGACGCCAGCTCGACCGGCGTGAAGAATACCGATGGCGTCGATCCGAGCGTTGCGGCGGGGCCGGAGCACGCTGCGCTCGGCACGGGCAGCACGACGACGTCGGCGGGGCAGGTCTACTTCGACGGTTATGTGAAGAACGTCGCGATCGTCTACAACTACCTGAGCCCGTCCGACGACAACGTCGCGTTCAAGGGCGGCCTGCAGGACCCGCGTCCGGCCGCGACGCACGGCGCACAGAACGGCTCGGCGGCGGCCAATATGGCGTGGGGCATCGACGGCAACCGCGACGTTTCGTCGAACCGCACCTACGGCATTACGGTTGCGCACAACCACAACTACAACGGTCACGGCCTGTCGATCGGCAGCCCGACCAATGCAGGTGTCCGAAACATTCACTTCTACGACAACTACTTCGACAATATCTACGACGGCACCAATGCGTCGACGGATATGGGCATCGTGGGTCTGCGCATCAAGAGCGGCCAGGCGCGCGGTGGCGACGTCAGCAACATCTACTACGACGGCGCATGTATGCGTGGGGTGAAGGACTTCCTCGTGTTCGACATGTACTACACGGGCCCGAGTGCCGATCCGATTTCGTACACCGGTCTTGGCTGGTTGATTCCGAGCTTCCACGACATCAACCTCAGCAACGTCCGGATGATGAACATCCCGGCCAACAAGTCGGCGGGTAAAGCGGGTGGCGGCAATCTGACCTTCCGCGGCCTGCATGCCGATACGAGCTTCGCCAATACGCAAAGCGTCATTCAGCTGAACATGAATAACGTGGTTGCGGATAACGACGTCGTGCTCGGCATCTCGAACCTGAGCAAGGGCGTGGTGAACATCGGTTCGACCGACGGTTCTTCGCAATCGAAGGCGGCCAATGCGACGCTGAACCTCGGCGCGAATGTCAGCCTGATCGGCCAGTCGTTCGCTCACGGTACAGGCGGTATTCTGACGAACACGTCGAGCGGCGCTGGCAAGTACACGGCCACGACGAACACGCTGAACCTGACCGTCAACGGCAGCGACGACGCGGGCGCGGCGGGCGACACGAACCCCGCGGCGACGATCGTCGCGCAGAATCCGAAGCTGTCGCTGTGCGATCAGGCATCGTCCTGGCCGGTGTTTCCGAATGTGAAGTAAAGATTGTTCTCTTGAAGGTGCGGGACTCGCGGTGTGATGCCGCGAGTCCTGCTGGATGCAGGAGGGAAAGCCCCGCGAGTGAACTCGATGCCATTAAATGTTGGACGCCCGTCTGCTCTCTTTGGGGGAGTACATGGCAAAGTACTTGCCGGAAATTCAAACAGTCGTTGGTGGATGAGGTCCTGACGTCACACGTATGTTTCCAGGGAATGGATTGGCGGCCGGGAACGTGCCCGCTGCGCTGGCATTCCCCAGACGATCTGGCCTTCGAAAGCAGGCCATAGATTGCGCTGGCCCAGCTTCGTGAGGCTATAGCATCCGGCGTTGCGCCGGGGATCGTGCTGGCCGATGCCGGATGCGGCGACGAAACCGCTTTCCGGGATGGCGTAACGGGACTGGGTTTGTTCTACGCGGTAGGGGGCAGTCGGGCACCTCTGTGTGGGCGCTTGGTACGGCACCACTTCCATCCAGGTCCGCAGCAAGCCGCCGACATTGTTGCGGCGTGCGCCCGGCCATGAACCGTTCGCGGTCAAGGAACTGGCCACGCAATTACCCCTTAACGCCTGGCAAACGATTACATGGCGGGAAAGCAGCAACGCGACACTTTCCTCACGTTTTGCCGCTGTACAGGTTCGTCCCGTACAGACAGACCCGAAATTTAATTTCGCCACGGCTTTCAGGTCTAGTCCGACAGATGGACCTCCATCTCATTTTCAGCTGCCTTATCCCGAATCCATTCCTTTGCTTCAGGGGTGATGGGGTTGTGACGCAGATCAAGATAGACGAGGGAGGTACTGTTCACTAGTGCCTTCGCGCCAGCATCTTTGATGTTGTTGAAGCTCAAATCAAGCGCAATGAGCGTGTCATTTTCTGCCAAGGTCTGCGCGCCGCTATTCCCGATGGCGTTGCGTTCAAGATTCACACGGGTAAACGTACGATTCGTCGCCAGTGCTTGCGCGCCCGCGTCACCGATCCGATTGTGTCCTAGATCAAGGTGGGTGACGTTGACGGCTGAATTCGCAATTTCTTGCGCTTCCTTGTCGGTCAATCTTTCCTGTTTTACATCATCTTTCGCTTCTTCCAGCCTGTGACCAACCGCCTCAATATCACGCAACATCGGATACTTATTCAGAACATCTGTCAGATGTTCGACGTCCCGGAGGACGACTGCTTGCGTTGCATAATTCGCGATGGCCGACCATTCGTGGTTGAGTAGTCTCAAGTTATTTCGAATTTCAGGTTGTGCGAGGCTCGCGATGTGAGATTTCAATTCCGTTGGCAAATTGTTCAGGCCATCTAGTGAGGCTCTTCGTGCAGGTCGATTGGAATAGGTAGTCGGGTTTGCATTAATATTTGACGACTTGCCCTTTACATGATCCCAAAGATGGCGAACTTGATCGGTAATTCGTTGCATTTTGAAAACCTAAAAGTAGAGGTTGAGAACCTATAAATAGCATTCACGGAAAATCACAATCGAGTGCATAGATGAAAAAATCGATCAACCCGCATGCTGGTTGAACGGCTGTACAGCACAAGTGAGGTTCCCCCGGTTTTTCGCTTTCCAGAGGCCCCGGGTTATGCCGCCGCATCCCTTGTCCGCTGAGCCGCAAACCAGTCTTGCATGAACTGGGTTGGCGACATGAAGCCAAGCGATGAATGACGACGACTGCGGTTGTAAAACACTTCGATGTATTCGAACAAGTCCGCGACGGCTTCGCGATGCGTGCGATACCTCGTGCCATGCACCCGCTCGTTCTTCAGGCTGTTGAAGAAGCTCTCCGTCGGTGCGTTATCCCAGCAACTGCCTTTGCGGCTCATGGAGCATTGCATGCCGTACGAGTCCAGCTTGCGCTGGAAGTCGCGGCTGGCGTATTGACTGCCCCTATCCGAGTGATGCAGCACGCCGGGCGCGGGCCGGCGGCGGAACCATGCCATCGTCAGCGCGTCGGTCACGAGCTCCGTCGTCATGCGCGGCTTGACGGACCAGCCCACGACCTCCCGATTGAACAGGTCCAGCGTGACAGCCAGGTACAGCCAACCTTCGTCGGTCCAGATGTACGTGATGTCCGAGGTGAACACCTGATTGGGCTCGACCGGCGTGAAGTTGCGGTTCAACACGTTTGGCGCGACGGGCAGTTTGTGCCGGGAATCGGTTGTCACGCGGTAACGGCGCTTGTGGCGGGCTCGAATACCGTTGGCGCTCATCAACCGCTCGACCCGTGCCTTGCTGGCCGGGAAGCCGCGCGAGCGAACCTCTTCGGTCATGCGCGGCGAGCCGTAGGCGCCCTTGACCTCGGCGTGAATCGTCCGAATCAACGTGAGCATCTGTGCATCGGTTAGCCGCTGGCGCTCGGGCGTGCCGCCGCGCTTCCATGCACGATAACCGTTCACGCTCACGCAAAGGACCTCGCACAGCGCGGCAAGCGGATATTGCCGGCACTGTGTGTCAATCCAGGCGAACTTCACAGGAGGTCCTTCGCGAAGAACGCCGCCGCTTTTTTTGCGATTTCCAGCTCCATCTGCAAGCGTTTGTTTTCCGCTCGAAGTCGCGACAGCTCCATCTGTTCCGCCGTGACGGCCTTCGCCCCGGGACCATTCAGCTTGCCGGCCTCAAAAACCTTCAGCCAGTTGCGCAGGGTCTGCGTCGACATACCCAATTCGCGGGCCACGGCGCTCACGCCTTGCCCGTCCTTGATTCGTTGCACGGCGGCTTCCTTGAACTCCGCCGTGTACACCTGGTGCGGTACCTTGAACATTGCTTTTCTTCCTTTGGGTCGAGTTTATACGCGACCTGCTGGAAGACGAAATTTCAGGGGAAGCTCACCGTCAGCTTTGCGCATAGTTTCGATCTCAGTGTTGTCCGTTCTTTTTTCGACACTTACCACTTCCGTTCCAATGATGATGGCAGGAGCTATTTCAACTGTCTGCTAGGTTCATTCTTTCTACTGGAAAAGTCCCGACAGAAGCGAAGTCCGCTCATTAAATGCGAAGCGGTCATGGCGGAAATGGCCTGCGAGGTTTACCTGCTGTTAAACGGTCCATGTGATCGACCATCGGGACTAACTTCGTGCCGTGTGCACGGTATTCGCAAAGCGACTCAGGCAAAAACGATGTGTATGTAACATTTCCCAGATAGTCCGCTGGTCGCCGGCATTCCTACACCGAGTACGGAACTCATTTTTTCCGTACAAAAACGTTTTTAACTCGAACTTACCCGTTTATGTCCAGATTACCCTCCATTTCCAACCGCACTACGGTTTCCCCTGCCCTATCAGACCCACTTGAGCGGAGCGGTCCTCCCACGGCAAGTCTGACTCGGGCGCGTCGTAACGTCGATGGCCCACTCGCCGGTTTGGTCAAGGACAAGAACCTTGTCACGGTACCAAATATGAACGCAATCCAGCACACCACTCGACCTGTCAGTCCGATTAAATTCGACGAGCTTCCGAAAGTCGGTCTCAAGGATGGGTGGCTTCCAGGTGACGTGTATGAAAACCCGGATTTTGTATCCAGTTCGATCCTGGACTACACAGCGAGACAGCTGAAAATCCCAACATGGCGCGTGATTGACTCGCTCTTCGATGCTCTACCGACGAGGAGGCAGACGCAACAGAATCGAGGGCTGCTGGAACATGCAATGAACCACTCCGTGAATGCGAGTGGTGCTGTCATGATGATGGTGCACACTGAATCGGGTTTACTCCTGGTCGCGGCAAACAGTCAACGGAGAAAACTGGTTGTCCAGACTAACGGTGCGTGCGAAAAGAATGAATCGATCGGACAAACCGCCAAGCGAGAATTTTTCGAAGAACTCGGCAATCCCACTCCCGGTGGTCCTCTGTTCAATACGCTTGACGAGCGCAATTTGAGAGCTATAAACGGGCGTAATCAGATCGGAACGTCGGCTGCTGAGATCGCCAAGCGGATCGTTGATGTGCAGGCCAAACCCGGAAATCTATTCCTTAATGTTACAGGGCTCTATGTAAATAGAGAGATTGTCCCGGCAGACCAATTGAATCGTGAGGTATCTGTCTTGAATGAAAAACTCTCAAGAGCGAAACCTTTCTATGCCGCAGCGGTAGAGCTTGTATTCGGCGATAAGAGCAACGGCCTCGAGCCGGCAGACCTGGGAAATCGGGAAGTTCGCGACCGTGCAGCAGATCTCATCAGAAAATTTAAGAGCGAGTGCTCAGATGTGATTACCTCCGATCTGGAAAAATGCTTCGATGACTCGAATTATGACACCCAGGACGGCGTCAGTCTGGGATTAAATGCGGTCATCGATCTATCCGAAAACGATTCGATCAAATTGATTGATGAGACTTCCCTGGCATCTGCGATTCGCTTGTTCGAATCTGATTCTGACGCGTTGAAGCACGAGTTTTTTGGTGCCGCGTTCGCTAGCATTCTTCCACACAAAGGCACTCACACTCCGGAGCAGTTTATGGCTCTGCTTAAGCAAAATGTAAACGCCCCGGCTATTGGGGCTCCGATTGATAGTCGTGCTTCCTGAATAGGCAATAACGCGTGCACTGAATTTCATGACCATCCATCGAGCGGCGTTGGAAACTCATAGGAGGCATTGAAGTTTCCTGCGAATCTCGAATCCGTTAACCGAGTGTTCGGTATGTCGCCTGTTGTCGCTGTGCGGCATACCGACTTCTCTCGAATTGCGTAGGAATTGGAGTTGAGCCTGTAACCTCGGACACTCAGGCACCTTAAGTTGCTGGCGAGTGCGCCCCACCGGGCCCGACCACCACACGAAGCACGTTCACATCCCGCCTCACGTATTGCGCGACGACCTCAACACCCCGGCTCTCCCCAACCCGAACCGAGGCATGTTCACATAAACGTTCTCGAACGAACCGGCAGTCACGAGATAGGTTTCGTGCCAGATGCCGACGTCACCGCGAGTGCCGCTCAAACGGCTGAACGCGCGCCACGCGGGCAGATGTTTCGCTGCGGGATTCGCGGCATAGGCGCGCAGTTGTTCGAGCGAGCGCCAGTACTGCACGGCGATGGTAGTGCGTCCGGGCCACATTTCGTACGACAGCAGACCTGCGTCCGGCATCGTCTTCAGCTCGCGCAGCATGCGCGGCAGCGCGCGCACCACCGGTAACCAGCGGTGAATTTTCCAGAGCCGGTTGATGCGCATGCCGATCATGAACACGACGAAGTCGCCCTCGATTTCAGCGGTCACGCGACCGTGAATCATCGCCGGGTCTGCATGACTCGCGACGACGGTGTTTCGGCATTCGCACCGTCGCGAGTCACGCCTCTAGGCTTGCAGGATGTCATCGAGAATCTGCGTGGACAGTTCGGCGATGGTCGGGCCGCGCACGAGAAAGAGCGCGCGGAACCGGTATCCGGTGCAGCGTTCGAGCACGAGTGCGATCTCGGTCGCCATCAGCGAATCGACGCCGAGATCGGTCAGGTTGCTGAGCGCATCGACGCGGCTCGCGGGCAGCTTGAGCACGCCGCAAATTCGCTCCGCGACTTCGGCGTAGACCTTCTGCCAGCGCTCTTCCGATGCCGCCGTCGCGACGTTCTGGCGGAACGGCGCAGCGGGATGGCTATTGTCGGCCGATACCGACAGCATTTCCGACAGGCGCCGCGCCGGTGGTCCCGCGAGGCGTTCCTGCCAGCGTTGCCAGTCGATGTCGAACGCGCCGAACTGGCCCCAGTGCTCCTGCAACGCGCTTTCGAGAACCGCGAGCGCCTGCGCCGACGCCATGCCGCGCAAGCCGAGCAGGTCGAGGTGGCCGGCGAGCGACGCATCGCGCGCGACCATGCCGACATCGCCGATGACGCCCCAGCCGATGCTCGTGCCCGCTTGACCCTGCGCGCGCCGGTACAGCGCGAGTCCGTCGAGGAACGCATTGGCCGCCGCATAGTTGAGCTGGCCGGCATTGCCGAGCGCCGCGCTCACCGACGAATAGCAGACGAAGAAATCGAGCTTCGACTGCGCGAGCGCGCAATGCAGGTTCCATGCGCCGACCGCCTTGGCCTGCATCACACGTTCGACCGCCGCGGCCTGCAACGTGGCGATGCCGGCATCTTCGGCGAGTCCGGCGGAATGGATCACCCCGCGTATCGGCGGCATATTCCGTTCGATCTTCGCAATCGCCTGTTGCACGGCGGCCGCATCCGCGATGTCGAGTTGTTCGCTCCACACCTGTACCTGTTCATCGCGCAGCGAATCGAGCACACGTTGTGCCTCTTCCGTGCGCGGACCGCTGCGGCTCAATACCGCGATATGGCGCGCACCGTTCATCGCGAGCCATTTGACGGTTTCGAGACCGAGGCCGGTGAAGCCGCCCGTCACGAGATAGCAGGCTTGTTCATGCGCGAGTGGGCGCGGCAGGCACGTTTCCAGTTCGACGACCTGATCCCGCAAATCGATGCTGACGTTGCCGCTGTGCGTGTCTTTGGCCAGCATCTGCCAGGCCTCGTCGACGTGCGTGAGAAGAAACGCCGAGGTCGGCAGAGGCTTGAACGTTGCGTCGTCGAGCAGCGGTGTCAGCGTATCGAGCGCGCGGCGTAATGTGTCGGCCTGCTCGCGGCGGACGCGCTCGGGATCGAGCGGCACATAGACGAAGCCGCGTTCGAAGACCTCCGGCGGCACGCTTGCACGCTGCCGCGCGCTGGATGCTTTCGCGATGTCGACAAACCTGCCGCGCGAGGCGAGCAGTCCGAAGCATCGATCGCGCAGATTGCCCGATGCACGGTTCAGCACCACGTCGACTCCGGCGTTCGAGGTCCATGCGCTGACTTCATCGACGAAGCGCAGCGAGCGGCCATCGGAAACATGGGCGATGCCGAAATCGCGCAGCAGGTCGCATTGTTCCGCCGTGCCTGCAGTCGCGAACACGGTCGCGCCTTTCCAGCGCGCCAGTTGTGCCGCGGCGATCCCGAAGCCGCTTTCAGCGCGATGAATCAGCACCGACTCGCCGTGACGCAACTGCGCGATGTCGAAGAGCGCGTGCCACGCGAGCGCCCAGTCGAGCCGGGTCGCGGCGGGATGCGCGGCAACCGCCGGTCGGCATGGGACCGCATACGCATGAGGCACTGTGACGTGCGATACGAGAGACGAGGTGGGCGCAAGCACTGCGACGCGGTCGCCAACTTGCAGGCCGCCGGCCTCGCGGCCCGCCGTCACGACGATGCCGCTCGCGCGGCCGTCGAGTTCGCCGGTATCGGAGACGTCGATTGCATAGTCCTGCAACGCAATCTCGACTTCGCCGTCGCGTGGCGCGCAGCGCGCGATCTCATGGAAGACGATGCTCGCGTTCGGAGCCGGCGCGACAGCCTGCATCGCGTAGCCGGTGGCCGGCGTGGAGCGCGCCGGTTCGCGGCGCGGTTCGCGCCAGGGCACGATGCGCGCGACGTAGCGTTCGCCGTCGCGGAACGCCACTTCGGTTTCGTCGCTGCCGCTCACGAGTTCGCCGAGCAGCGTTCCGGCCGCGCTCAGCGGCTGCGCGCTGTTCAGATCGATCATGCGCACGCGCGACTGCGGCCGCTCAAGCGTCAGAACGCGGCCGACGCCGAGCAGCGCGTGCTGGCCCGGTGCGTCGTGAAGTTCGTCGCGCACGACATGCTGAGTGCGCAGCGTGGCGATACTGAGCGCGAGATCGTCGGTGGGACGGGCGCGCTCGAATTCCTGCACGATATGCAGCAGGTCGATCGTATCGACGATGCCGGTCGCGACGCGCGATTCGCTTGCCGACATGTTGGTGGCGGCGTCGAGTCCCCATAGATAGATTGCCGCGTCGAGCTTACGGTCGGCGAGTGCGGCCATCAGGCGCGCCATGTCGTCGCGCGACTCGCGCGCCACCTCATAGCTGGCGTCGCCGGTCTGACGGAAACCCTCGCCCGGTGTCACGGTGATGCAGGCGATGCGTTGTTCGTGCGCCCGTGCGGCCAGTTCGTCGCCCATTCCGCCGGCATCGTTGAATATGAGCCATTGTTGCGTGAGAAATGCCTTGCCGGTTTTGGCGGTCTGCTTGCGCCAGTCGGTCTTGTACAGAAGCGCATCGCGTGACGATTCCGCCTCGGCCACGACTTTTACGGCTCGGGCGCGCACGCCGAAGAGTTCGACCGCCACCTGACCGTGCGCATCGTAGAGAACCAGATCGCCGGAGACTTCGTCGGCTTCTCCGCTGGGCTCGCGCGTCAGCCGCGCATGGCAGATCGCCATCGTGCCCGGCTTGTGCTGGAAGCGAACCTGATCGATCGAAACGGGCAGGTAGATCGAGCGATCCGTCGGCGCATCCGCCGTTTTCAGCGCGAGCAGGGTTTGCAGTGCGCCGTCTAGCAGCACGGGATGCACGTAGTAGTCGATCGTATCGGCCGCATGCTCGACGGGGATCTCGATGCTGGCTTGCGCTTCGTCGCGGCCGGGATTCGTGCGGACCGTTTGCAGGCAGCGAAACGCGGGGCCGTATTGCAGACCGAGACCGGCAAAGGTGCGATAGAACGAGTCGAGATCGACCGGCAGCGAGCAACGGGTCGCCAGCGCAGTGTGGTCGAGCGCGGCACTGCGCGCGGGCGCGGGTATCGCCGAGAGCCGTCCCGACGCGCCGAGCGACCACGGCGATGCGGCGTCGCGCGCACGGCTGTGAATCGTGAAGCGCGAGCCTTCGTCGTCGAGTTGCAGCCGCACGATGGGCGTATGCGCGAGGCTCAGCGAGCGATGAATCGTCAATGCGTCGATGGCAATGGGCTCGCCCTTCGAACGCTTGGCAACGAGCGCCATTTCGATGAAGGCGGCGGCCGGCAGAATCGCTTCGCCCTGAACCTGGTGGTCCTGCATATAGGGGTAGAGATGCGCGGCCAGTTCGCCGTCCCATGCCGCGTGCGGTTCGTCCAGCCGCTGCGCGAGCAGGGGATGTACCTTGTTGCTGCCGAGCCGGTCCGCGCGCGAGAGTTCGGTCTCGCTCCAGAGCACGTCGCGATCCCACGGATAGTTGGGCAACGCCACGCGCTGTCCCGCCGGATAATGCGCGCGCCAGTCGATCGCGGCGCCACGGCAATAGAGTTGCGCGACGCAGCCGAGCAGCGTGTCGCGGCTGTCCTGATCGCGCCGCTGCAACGGCACGCTGATACCTTCGGCGCCGGCATGCCGGAGACACGCATTGATCGCGACAGCAAGAACCGGATGCGGACCGACTTCGACGAAAGTGTCGTAGCCGTCGGCAATCATCGTGGCGAGCGCGTCGGCGAGGCGCACTGGCTGACGCGCGTTTTGCCACCAGTACGCAGTGGTTTGAGCCGCCGTGTCGAGCAGCGTGCCGCTCACGGTCGAATACGCGGGCAAGCTCGGGACATGCGCGACGAGCGACGCGAGCGAGGCATTGAATTCGGCCTCGAACGGATCGATGTGATGGCTGTGATACGCGACTTCGACCTTGAGAATGCGGCTGAAAATATGCTCGACCGTCAGTACTTCGTTAAGCTGAACGATGGCGTCCGCATCGCCCGCGACCGTGACCGACGTGGGACTGTTCACCGCCGCGATCGTCGCGCGGCCCTCGACGCTTTTGAGGAACGGCGCGATCTCGTGCGCGCCGAGGTCGACCGCCAGCATCTTGCCGAGCCCGGCCGTGCGCTGCATGAGCCGGCTGCGATGATAGGTCAGCAGCAGTACATCGGCGAGGCTGAGTGCGCCGCTCGCATAAGCCGCCGCGATTTCGCCGACGCTATGGCCGACCACGGCCTCGGGGTGCAGGCCATAGCTGCGCGCGACTTCCGTGAGCATCAACTGCAAGACGAGGTTGCCGATTTGCGCATGCTCGGGCGCCGTCATCGGCTCGCCGCTCGCGTGCGTGAACAGTTCGCCGAGCGACCAGCCGGCGAGCGGCTGCCAGATTGCGTCACAACGTTCGAACAGGCTGCGCGCGACGGGCTCTTGTTTGAGCAATTCGACGCCCATGCCATAGAACTGCGGGCCCATGCCCGTGAAGACGAAAGCGACCTTGCGCCGCGTGTGCGCCGCATGGGGGCCGCTGACGATCAGCGAATCCACGGCCTGTTTGTCGGCGAGCAGGCGCAACTGCTGCGCGAGCCTGTCCGGCGAATCCGCAACGATGCCGACGCGGTGCGGGTATTGCGTCCGATGGCGCGCGACGGTGTAGCCGATGTCGTTGAGCGTCATGGCGGGATTGTCGTCGAGCAGATCGGCGAACTGACGGGCTCGTGCGATGAGCGCGGATTCGCTCGCGGCCGATAGCGGAAACACGGCGGGGTGCGTCCGTTCTTCCGGCACGGCGCACGGGCGCTGCGGCGCTTCGAAGAGAATCGCGTGCGCGTTGGTGCCGCCGTAGCCGAAACCGTTGATCGCGGCACCGGCGGGCCCGTCGTGTTCGGGCCACGGTTCCGGCGTGACCGGAACGTGCAGGCGCAGCGCAGCGAAGTCGATGTCGGGGTTCGGTGTGTTGAAGTGCAGGTTCGGCGGGATCACCCGATGTTCGAGCGCGAGCACGGTCTTGATGACGCCGGCCATGCCGGCCGCTGCTTCGAGGTGGCCGATATGGGTCTTTGCCGAGCCAATGCGTAGCGCGTCGCGACCGTTGCGCTGTGTCGCAATGCTCGCACCGATCGAGCCGCTTTCGGCGCGATCGCCGGCACGCGTGCCGGTGCCGTGCGCCTCGACGTATTGAATTGCATCGGGGCTCACGCCCGCGCTTGCCTGCACCTGGCGGATCAATGCGCTTTGCGCCGCTGCGTTGGGCGTCGTAATGCCTTCGGTGCGGCCGTCCTGATTGATGCCGGTTCCGGCGATCACCGCGCGGATCGGATCGCCGTCGCGCAACGCTGCATGCAAGGGCTTCAGGATCAGCAGGCCGGCGCCTTCGCCGCGGCCGTAGCCGTCGCCGCTCGCATCGAACGCCTTGCTGAGGCCGTCCGGCGCGAGAAAGCCGCCCTTGCACATCGCCACCATATACTCGGGCCGCAGCATCACGTTGACGCCGCCGCACAGTGCCATCTCGCATTCGCCCGCGAGAAGCGCGCTGCAAGCCACATGCAGCGCGACGAGCGACGACGAACACGCGGTGTCGATCGACATGCTGGGGCCGCGCAGATCGAACGTGTACGAGAGGCGATTCGACAGCATCACCATCGTCGAGCCGATCGCCGTGTGGGTCGTGATCGTGTCGCGGTTGTAGGTGTTGAGCAGATGCGTCTGGTTGTCGAGCATGAAGCCGCCGACATAGACGCCGGTCTGCGAGCCGCGCAGCCGGTCGAGCGGAATACCGCCGTCGTCGAGCGCTTCGGCCGCGACTTCGAGCAGCAGACGCTGCTGCGGATCGAGCAGCATCGCCTCGCGCGGCGAGATGCCGAAGAAGGCCGCGTCGAAACGGTCGAGCGGTTGCTGCAGGAACGCCGCGCGTCGCACATAGGCGCGTCCCGGCACGTTCGGGTCCGGGTTGAAAAAGCGTTCGAGGCTCCAGCGCCCGGCGGGCACTTCGCCAACCGCGCTCGTGCTTTCCAGCAGCATGCGCCAGTAGGCGTCGGGCGAGATGGCGGGCCCCGGGAACCGGCAGCCTATGCCGACGATCGCGATGCGCGCATCGCGCGCGGAAACGGATTCATCTGGCCGCAACGCGTCGGCGCTACGCCAGTCTTCGAGGCGACGGTTCATCAGATATTCCAGTTAACTTTAACGGGGCCTTGCGGCGTGGTCGTATCGTTCAGCCAGCTTTGCAGCGTGGCGTCGGTCTGGCTCATGATGACCGGCGCGTACGCGGGCCAATGCTGGCTGTCGAAGCGCAGAATGGTGCGCCACAACTGCAGCGATGCGTTGTTGGTCACGGTATCGGGCGAATGCTTGCCGCCGTGCTGAACATCGGTTCTCATATCGATGAAGCTCTGATACAGGTACACCTGCAAATCGGCACCGGCATTCAGCGTGTTCTGCGTGAAGAGGTTCTGCGTTTCGTTGGTCGACGGCGTGCTCGACGCGGCCTGTGCGAGAGACCAGAGTCCGGCGCGAATGTCCTGCAGGTCCTGAGCGGCGATGCCGACGTAATACCCGACGATCTGGTTGATGACCGAGTTCCAGTCGCCCGACATGTTCGGCGTCACTTCGTCCTTGAGTTGCGCGGAAAATAGCGGGCATTGCAGGAGTTGACCGACGTAGGCGAGAAAGCCGTTGAGATTGCCGGCCGCCGCGGGACTCGACGGGTTGAAGCCCGAGGCGCGTTGCGCGAGGCTCATCGCCATCGCGCAGCCGGTCGCGGGGCTGGCCGCGAGACTGGCTTGCAGTTGTTGCGGCTGGCCCGACGCGCGGGCGCGCGCAACCGCCTGGTCGGCGTTCAATACCTGCTGTGCGTTCGGCCCGACCAGCTTGCCGTTCGACACCACCGGCTGTCCGTTCGCAGTCGCCACCAGCGACTCGATGTGAGGCAGGGTGGCCAACACACTGCTGGACACCACGGCGATTTTGCGGGCGACGTCGCGAACCGTATCGGGCGCATGAGGGTGGGCGTTGCGAGCGACCCATTGTTCGAACGCGGCGATACCGGTATTGATCTCAGCCATCAGTTTTCACCTTCACGACGAGGGCGTGGAAAACAGCGCGAACATTCGATGAGGATCGCGCTGGCGCGGCAGGGCAATGCGCGAGATTCCGTCATGACACTGAACGGAACCTCGCGTACGCGCGCTGCCGCGCGCCTTGATGCAATCCGGCCGGATGAAGCAAAACGGCTGCTGTCAGGCACTCATCCGGCCAGCTCGACCCGCGCGGTTAGCCGTTGAGCGCCGGGATCGGCTGCGTGCCGGCCGTGCTGGTCGCGTTGCTGTTGAGCCAATCGTCGATGCTCGACGTGTACTTGGCTGCAACCGCTGCTGCATATTGCGGCCACAGCTTGCTCTGGAACTCGAGGCGCAGGCGTGTCACGTCGTAGGAACTCTGCTTCGTGTCGTAGCCCTTACCTTTTTTCTCGTAGAAGCTGACGGTACTGTTGTACAGGTAGAAGCTGATGACGCCGTCGACGTTCATCGCGTTCTGCACGAACACGTTTTCGGTCTCGGTCGTTTCCATCGTGCTCGAAGCAGCCTGCGCCAACTGCTTGAGGCCGGACACGATCGAGTTCTTGTCTTCGTTGGCGATGCCCGTGAACGTGTCGGCGATCGCGTCGATCAGCGTGTTCCAGTCCGAGGTCTGCTTCGTGATGGTCAGCCGGTCCGACATTTTCAGCACGAACAGCGGGCAGCTGCCGATCCGGCGCAGATATTCCTGATAGGCGGCGGCCGATGCCGAGTCGTTGGTCAGCGTTTGCGGCTGATAGCCGGCCGCGTTGCGCGCCATTTCCGAGAGCGTCATTGCGCCGCCGACGAGGTCCTGATTCCATAGGTCGAGGAAGCCGGGATCGCTCGGACCCTTCGCCTTGAGAAGCGCTTGCGCCTGTTTGTCCGTGGCGATGGCGGCCGATGCGCCCGCACCCGTCAGCGTCGCTTGTGACGGCGCCTTTTCGGTGGAGCCATTTGCCGCTGCGACCATGCGCAGCGTGTCCTTGACTTCAGGCGTATGAATGCCATTCGGGCCCGTGAACAATACCGGGTCGTGCAGGGTCAACCACGATAAGACTTTGTCCGTCATGATTCTCTTCTCCAAAGAGTCTTGCGCTGAATGGAACTCGGGCCATGCTTTCATTCCATAAGGTATGCGAAGTAAATGACCCATTCGAAAATCCATGCTGATCGAGCTACGTCTACTACGCCTTTCTCCCACTGTTCAGGGAAAAATCTGTCTATTGCATAGAGGTGCGTACAGCCAGCCGACGGCCTGGCTAGCCATTGGCGCAACGGTTATGTGCAGATAAATCCAGTCGAATCGTTCTGTCGTGCGTCGATCGGCAAACGCCGGATCGGCTACGCGCGAGCTGTCATCAGCCGGTCAAAAAAATCCGGTAAGGAAATGGCAAGTTGATCTGCCATCCTGACTATAGGGAGTGGATTGCGTTGCGCTGGTCTGTGGTCAAAGTGATCCCCCGTATGTCGGCCTCGCATGCGCATCAAGTATTCGATTGAACTTGTTTAACACGATGCGAGTGCGTGAATCATAGTCAGAATAAAGAGACAGTCAAGAGATCGATGTGATGGCGCGTCGGCTGGGGATTTGGTTATGCAGGGTAGATTCGAGACGTGCACCGGCCGGTGCGGTGCATCGGCCTGATGCTTACGGGTTACTGTTTGAAATGTTTCCAGGCATGCCGAAACTTGTCGAAGTTCTTTCGCGAGAACGATCCTCGACGTTCGGTTCATGGGACGATATGGATGCGCTGCCACAGGACGGATTTCATCGCGCCACTCAGTCAGTAAGCACACCATCGTTTGTGAACGTCGGATGCCGAGTGGTATGAGCGACGGGACTCGCCGCGTGCGTCATCGTGCGCGAGATAGTTCGCGCAGATCGGGGCGTGGAGAAAGGGGGAGAATAAGCGGCCACGGGCGGCCGGACGTTACGCCGGCTGCTATGCGCGCAGCACTGTGTCGGGCGATTTTCCGACCGTACGCTGGCGAGTGGTGCGCACCTTCACACCTGAGGCACGCCTGGGTCACACCAGGAACACAGGCGCCCGTGGGTTCGATCATTGTGCCTCGATCCGCACGCGCTCACCGTATCCGGACCGAGCGTGCAAATCGAGGCGGCATGGCAGGCGACACAACGTCGTCGCTCGTATCGGCTTCGTGGTTCGACATCGAGCCTCGTTCAGGCTCTCGCAACGGCCAGTTGCTCTTCACCCGCGCGCATCCAGGCCACGATGGCGCCGAGCCCCAGCAGCGCGAGACAGGCGATAGGCACGATCATCGGACCGAACGCTGTTCCCGTGAGCTTGCCGGCGAGCGGCATGAGGTTCTGGCTAAAGAAGCCGCCCAGATTGCCGATCGAATTGATTGCCGCGACGCTCGCGGCTGCGCGGGCACCCGTGAAATAGCGCGGCGGCATCGACCAGAAGCACGGGTAAAGCAGCGGAATGCACGCACCGCCAAGAACCAGCGCAATAAAGCGCAACGGTGTAGTGGGCAGCAGCAGGCTGAGAAGAAAACCGAGCGAGCCGAGTGCGGCGACGATTGCGATCGTGCGCAGGATACTTTTGCCATGACGCAGCCGCTTCGGCAGATACAGCAGCAACAGGACCGCGAGCGCCCACGGCAGCATGCTCAGAAGACCGTTCGTGGTGTTCGACACGCCGAACGATTTCACGATTGTCGGCAGCCAGTAGGTCACGCCATACAGGGACGTCGACATCAGCATGTACGTACCGGCGAACAGCATGACGCGCGGGTCCAGCAGTGCCTTCCACGGTTGCGAGTGCACGGCGTTCGCGGGCTTTTCGCGCTCGAGTGCCGCGGCGACTACCTGCTTTTCCCGCTCGTTCAGGAAGCGCGCTTCGCGATACGACGCGGGCAGGATGCGAAACACGAGAACCCCGACGAGCACGGCAGGCAACCCGGTCGCGATGAATACCCATTGCCAGCCCGCGAGGCCGGCGGCACCGTCGAGGCTCAGAAGCAGGCCGCCCACGAGCGAGCCGAGCATGTTCGCAAGCGCGCTGCCGAGCGTGAAGACACCGAGAACGCGGGCACGGTAGCTTTGCGGAAACCAGAGCGTCAGGTAATAAATGACGCCGGGATAAAAGCCCGCCTCGGCGATGCCGAGCACGAAGCGCAGGCCGTAAAAAACCGGCACGGACGTGGTGAAGCCCATCAACACGGTAATGAGGCCCCACGTCAGCATGATGCGGGCAAGCCAGATACGGGCGCCGTAACGATGCAGCGCCAGCGTGCTCGGTACTTCGAAAATCAGGTAGCCGATAAAAAACAGCGAAGAGGCGAGGCCGAATGCGGCTTCGGTCATGCCGAGGCTATGAACCATCTGCAGCTTCGCGAACCCGACGTTCTGTCTGTCGATAAATGAAATCAGAAACATGACGACGAGGATCGGCAGAAGATGTCGGGACATCTTTGCCATGACCTGCTGTTCCTCCGTATTGCGCTGTTCTGTGGCCGGATTGGCGTTCATCGCGTATTCCTCCAGATATTCATGTTGATGAACTGATACGGCATCCTTAAAGGATGTCGCGCGTATCGATGAAAAATCGCGGACAAGCAATCGAATGACTCTCCGCCAGCCGGGGCGCTAGGCCGGGTATTGGCCGAGCTCCGCGACGAACATGTCCTGCCACGCGCGAGGCTTGTTCTTGATCGTGCCCGCCATCGACAGGAATTGGACGTAATCCATCAATTGATCCGGCTGTAGCGAGAAGCGCGTGTGCGGCGTACCGAGCATTTGCACGACATCTTCCTTCGACACTTTCAGGCCCGATGCCGCGACGTAGATCGCGGCGGCAGCGCCAGGGTCCTGACGGATGAGCCGGTTCGCCTCGGCCAGTGCGTCGAGGAAGGCCGATACCATCGCGGGTTCGTCGTCCACTAGGCGCTTCGGCGAAAATACGACGTCCAGCGTCAGCGGCCCCAGCACATCGACCGAGTCCGCGACCTGGTGAATACCGGGCTGACGCAGTTCGAGCGTCGAAAACGGCGGCGACGTGAAGTGCGCGGTAATGCCCTGTTCGTGCTGCAACAGCGCGCGCATTGCTTCGGGATGAGGCAGGTTCACGGTGATGGAATCGAGCCGGGCGAAGTGCTGCGCTCCGAGCAACCTGGCCGCGAGCATCTGCAACACGACTGCGGACAGCGACGTGCGAATTCCCGGCACGGCGATCCGGTCAGCCTGGGTGAAGTCGCCCAATGAGACGATCTGTTGCCGGTTCGTGTTGAGCGACAACGCGGTTGTCGATAGCCCCGATATGCCGATCACTTCCACATTCGGTATGCCGCGTGCGCGGGCCCACAACTCGATGAAGCCGGGTGCACCGGCGCTCGCGAAGTCCAGCGTGCCGGCCATCATCGCGTCGTCGACCGAGTTCCCGCCGTCGAGCAGCACCCATTCGACGTTGACGGCCTGCTGACCGTGGCGTGCGGCATTCCGCTCGAAAAGGCGTTGCTTCTCCATCACCAGGAGCGGCAGATAAAGCAGGCCGTAACCCTTCGAGATGCGAACCGTGCGGGGACGCGCAAAAGCGAGCGCTGGCGCAATCGACGCGGCAAGCCCCCCGGCGATGAGCGCACGGCGTCGCAACGACGGCTTCATCGAACTGTCTCCTCCATCGGATTCTTATCTGGTCAGTACAGGTTATCGGCTGAATCTGAGAAAATGCTGACATCGAGCCTTGGGGAAAACCCGTGATCCGACACGGGGCCGAAGGCGTCAATATGAGTCTTCGCGTCATGGAAGGGGCAGTGCGGTCATCGTCGAATACCGGCGCCGCGCTCGAAAAATTGCCATGAATCACGGGAAAACCGGAATCTGAACCTAAGCGCCGGAAAGACAACATGCGCATTCTTGTCGTCGAAGACGATGCGGAGATCGGTGCTGCAATCCGGGGCCGGCTAAGCCGGCTGGGTCATGCGGTCGACCTTGAGATGGACGGGGGCGTCGCAAATAACCTGCTCGCGGTCGAGACCTTCGACCTCGTCGTGCTGGACGTCATGCTGCCGACGCTTGACGGCTTCGCGATTCTGCGCAACCTGCGCGCGGCCGGCAATACAACGCCGCTGCTGCTTCTGACCGCGAGGTCGGCAATCGACGATCGCGTGAGCGGTTTGGCACTCGGGGCCGACGACTACCTCGTCAAGCCATTCGACTACCGCGAATTCGAAGCGCGTGTCCAGGCACTGCTGCGTCGCGGTAGCGGCCAGGCGCATGACCTCATCAGGCTCGGCAGTCTCGTGATCGACCGCACCAACCGGCTGGCCGAGTGCGACAGAAAGCCGTTCCCTTTGTCGCGCCAGGAATTCGCACTGCTCGAGATTCTCGCGAGCCGTCCTCAACGCGTGTTTTCCAAGGAAGAGTTGCTGACGCTGCTGTTCAACTTCGATAAGGAGCCGAGTGCGAACGCCGTGGAGCAGTACGTGACCCGTGTGCGCAAGAAGCTCCAGGGCGCGGGCGTCGAGATTCGCACCGTACGCGGCGTGGGATATCAAATTGCGACGCTTTGACCGGTTTGCCGGGACCCTGTTCGGCCGCACGTTGCTCTTCATCGCACTGGTCGTGGCGACGGGCGCGGCGGCCCTCGCCATCATCGCCCGGTTTTATGCGGGCGTCGCGGCCGAGCGCGCCTACGATCAACTGCTCGCCGGCGCGACGATTCAGGTTGCCGAGAACCTTTACGTTCAGGGCGGCGTCCTTGCGCTGAGCCCGCCGGTCGCGGCACTGTCCACGCTGTCCCGCTACGACAGCGTGTACTACAAGGTGATCGATTCGCGCGGCATGGTGGTCGCCGGTTACCCGGACCTCGACAGCGCGGCGAATCTCGCGGCGGCGAAGCAGGGTCCGGTATTCGCGAACGGCTCATACCAGAACAAGCCTGTTCGCATCGCGACGATAGCCCGCTATATGCCGGAAGAACGGACGCCGGGCTGGGCATCGGTCACCGTCGCGCAGACAACCAACGCGCGTCAGCAACTGACGAACGAAATGAGCTTCAAGGTCTGGACACTGATCCTGCTGATGAGCGCGCTCGCCATCGTGGCGAGCGCGCTTGCTATACGGCGCGGTTTGCGGCCCCTCGCGCAGATCGAGAGCATCATCGCCGCGCGGGACCCGGCCGACCTGCGTCCCGTCGCGGTCGAAACGCCGAGCGAGATGCAGGCGATCATCGGCGCGATCAACGGGCTGATCGCGCGCCTGGCGGAGCGGATTACCGCCATGCAGCGGTTTATCGCCGACGCGGCGCACCAGATGCGTACGCCGCTGGCTCGACTCGACGCGCAGATCGAACTGCTCGACAGCGAAACGAATCCCGCGCAGGTTGCCGCGCGCCTCGCGGCATTGCGCAAGACCAGCTCGGATGTCGGCCGGCTCACGGGCCAATTGCTCAATCACGCGATGGTGATTCATCGCAACGAAGTCATTCCCTTTCAGCCCGTGGAACTCGTGAGTCTCGTCAAGGAGGTACTGGGGCGCTCCATTCCTCTGGCCGGCGAGCGCGATGTGAGAGTGTCGTTCGAGAGCGGCTGCAAGCAGATCTGGCTGTCCGCGGACGCGATCAGTCTGCAGGAAGCGATCTCCAACGTGCTGCACAATGCCTTGCTCCACGGGAAGGCCGATACCATCGACGTATCGATAAGCGCTCAGGGTGACACGCTCCACGTCACCGTTACCGATAACGGGCCGGGCATTGCGCCGGAGAACTGGGATGCCGCGCTGCGCCCGTTTTCGCGGCTCGGCGAAACGGGGCAGGGAACGCGCGCGGGTTCCGGGCTTGGGCTGGCGATCGTCGACGAGGTGATGAAGGCTCACGGGGGAAGCGTGCATTTCGCGTTGCCCCCGTCTGGTGGATTCTCGGTGGTTCTGGTACTTCCACGGCCACCGGGGGCAGGTAGCGAATAACGGGGGTATTGCAACTCAACTCAGCCAACCCGGTCAGTTCAGCCCGTTCAATCAGTTCACGAGACCACCGCTAGTTTTCCGATCGCATTGCCATCGCATATCCGCTTGCAATCGACCGCGCAACCTCACTCCATCGGCACAAGCCGGCCCGCGTGCGGCCGCGCGCGTTGCAGCAACTCCACGAGCCGCTGCGCGAGCGGCGAGACATAGCCGCCCGTGCGTAACACCGCGCCGACGTTGCGCGCGAGATTCAACTCGGTCTCGTCGACATTCAGAGGCAAGATTCCGCTCTGCGAGTTGGCCGTCGCATTGCCCGCGATGCAGAGCATGCGCGAGCCGCGCACCAGTTCGAGCAGCGCGGGAATCGCGAAGTCCGTTTCGACCCGCAACGCCGGTTCAGGCAATCCCTGGTGGCGAAAAGCGTCGTTCACCTGGCGGCGCAGCGGGATGTTCATGCCCGGCAGCAACCATTCCTCATTCGCCAGATCGTGTAGCCTGAGCCGCGTCTTGCGGTGCAGCGGGTGCGATTCGTCGGCCATCACATGCAGACGATCGCGAAAGAGCGGCAGCGTGTCGAACTCCTTGCTCATGTCCGGCGGCTCGGGCGCGACGGCCATGTCCAGTTCGCCGGCCTTCATCAGCGTGAACAGGTCGTTCGCGAGCCGCCGCCGCAGACGCAGCCGCGCGGCCGGGCGCTCGTTCATCAACTGCCGGCAGGCGCGCAGCACGATCGAGTCGGGCACCGTGGGCGAATAGCCCACGCGCAGAATGCCTTGCTCGCCGGTCTGGATCGCGCGCAGTTCCTTGAGCGCGTCTTCGTATTCGAGCGCGATACGCTGCGCGCGCTCGACGAACACCGCGCCGCCAGGCGTGAGCGCGACGCCGTTCGGGCCGCGATGAAACACCGCCTGGCCCACTTCATTCTCGATGCGCTTGATCGCTTTGGTCAGCGCGGGCTGACTCATGCCGAGTGCTTCCGCGGCCTTGCCGATGCTGCCGCAGCGACGGACTTCCAGCAGATAGTCCAGATCGCGTGTCTCCATGCCATTCCCCTTGGTTATGGGTTTATAGCCACCGCTTCATTGCGGGAATGAGCGATATCTTACACACTGGCTCGACATTCATTGGAGACCTGAATGAGCTTTCCGTATTTTCTGCGGCGCGCGGCGGCCTTCTGGGGTGACGTGCCCGCCGTGATCCATCGCGACCGCCCGCTCACTTACCGGCAACTCGAGGCGCGCTCGAACCAGCTTGCGCACGCGCTTATCGCCCTTGGTCTGCGACGCGGCGACCGCGTGGCGGTGCAGTCGCGCAACTGCACGGAACTGGTCGAGATCGAAAGCGCGCTGTACAAGACGGGTCTCGTGAAAGCGGCGCTCAATCCGCGCTTTACGACGGCCGAAGCGTCGGACGTGGTGGAAAACTGCACGCCGCGCGTGCTGATCGCGGGCCGCGGTTATACGGGCTATACGCGCGCCACACTGGGCTTTGCGAGCGTCGAGACGTTCATCGCCATCGGCGGCGCCGAAGGCTATGTCGATTACGAAGCGCTGTTGGGCCGGGCCGCCTCGCACGCGCCCGATTTCGCCAGTCACGCGAACGATCTCGCCGTGCTGCATTTCTCGTCGGGTTCGACCGGCAAGATCAAGGCCGCGATGCAAAGCTACGGCAACCGCATGGCGTCGCTGCGCAAGCTGCTGATTGGCATGGACACGCAGCCGCGCCCCGGTGACCGGCTCGCGCTCGTCGGGCCGATCACGCACGCGTCGGGCATGCTCATGCAGCCGTTTCTCTATTGCGGCGCCACGCTCGTGCTGTTCGACGCATTCGAGACCGCGCAATTTCTCGCCGATCTCGAACGGCTACGCGTCACGCACGTCTTCATGGTGCCGGCGATGATCAACATGCTGCTCAACGAGCCCGCGCTCGCGCACACCGACCTGAGCGCGCTGAAGTCGCTCTCGTATGGCGCCGCGCCGATGGCTCCCGCGCGCATTCAGGAAGCGTGGGCGCGCTTCGGGCCGATTCTCTCGCAAGGCTATGGCGCGAGCGAATCGACCTCGGGCGTCACGCGTCTCACGATTGCGGACCACGCGTATGCGATTGCGCAGCGGCCGGAACGTCTCGCCTCGTGCGGGCGGCCGATGGGCGAGACCGAAGTGTGCGTGCTGGGCGAAGACGGGCGGCCGCTGGCGGCGGGCGAAGTCGGCGAGATTGCGGTGCGCGGCGAGGACGTTTTCAAGGGCTACTGGGGCGCGCCCGACCTCACGGCCGAAGTGCTCGTGAACGGCTGGCTGATGACGGGCGATCTCGCGCGCACCGATGAAGACGGTTACCTGTATCTGGTCGACCGCAAGAAAGACATGATCGTTTCGGGCGGCTTCAACGTTTATCCGACCGAGGTCGAGGCCGTGCTCTATCAGCATCCCGACGTGCTCGAAGCCTGTGTGTTCAGCGTGCCCGACGAGCGTTGGGGCGAGGGCGTGAAAGCGGCGGTGGTGCTCAAGCCGCAACGTACGGCGAATCAGGACGCGCTGGTCGAGCATTGCCGCAGCCTGCTCGCCGACTACAAGCTGCCGCGCTCGATCAGTTTCGTCGCGGAACTGCCGCGCAACGCGAGCGGCAAGATCGCGCGCAAGATCGTGCGCGAACAGTATTGGCAAGGCGCGGAGCGGCGCATCAACTGAGGATTCCCCATGATGTTCGAACAGGTAGGCGACGCGGTATTCGACGCCACGCGCGAGGGCATTCGCCATTTCGTGACCGATGAACTCAAGCCGATGGAGCGCGAACTCGGTCTCGATTCGGAGAGCGTCTGGCCGAAGGACGTGTTGCGGCGCGTGTGGCGGCGTTCCGCCGAACTCGGCTATTACTCGGCGTGCCTGCCGGTGCAACTGGGCGGCAAGGGCTTTTCGATTCTGCAGCAGTGCGCGCTGAAAGCCGATCTCGCGGCGAGCGGCTGCTCGCTCGCGATGCACGTGCACGGCGATCTGGGCGGGCCGCCGCGTGTGGGCAACATGCTCAAGTACGCGACGCCGGACCAGTTGCAGCGTTACTTCATGCCGGTGATCCGCGGCGAGAAGTCGACCTGCTTCGCGTTGACCGAGCCGCATTCGGGCTCGGACGCGCAGAGCATCGCGACGAGCGCCGTGGCGGACGGCGACGATCTGATCGTGAACGGCCATAAGCACTACATCAGCGGGGCGCCGTTCGCGGACTTCGCAATCGTGATGTGCGTGACCGACGCCACGGCCACGCCGCACGCCATCAGTGCGGTACTCGTCGATCTCGATCTGCCGGGCGTGACGGTCGAACAGGCGTACGTGCCGATGTCGGGCCAGCATATCGACGCGGACATCCGCTTCGAGAACGTGCGCGTGCCGCGCGCCAACCTGTTCGGCGGCGCGGGTAACGGCTTCAAGCTCGGCATGTCGCGCATCAACGTGAACCGTCTGCTACATTGCCCGACCATGCTCGGGCTCGCGACCTCGGTGTACGAAGCGTCGCTCGATTACGCGCGCAGCCGGCGGCAGTTCGGCGGTCCGATTGCGAGGTTTCAGGCGATCCAGCACATGCTGGCCGACATGGCGGCCGCGCTGTGGGCCTGCGAAAGCATGATTGCGCAGACGGCCATGCTCGCGGATGCCGGCGGCGACCTGCGTATGAAGGCGGCCGCGTGCAAGGTGTTCGTTTCCGAACGCTGCTTCGAGATTGCCGACAAGGCAGTGCAGATTCACGGCAACGTGGGCGTGACGCGTCATCACCCGGTGGAGCAGGCGTTCCGCAAGCTGAGGATGTTCCGCATTTTCACAGGGACGAGCGAGATTCAGCGCAACACGATTGCGCGCGCGATTCTCGATACCGGCGGCGCGCAGGGCTCGTAAGCGGTAAAGAGCAGGCTGGATGAACCCGTGGGGTTCGCGCTGCCGCCTGGCGGCGAGCAAGAGAAAAAGACTGGAGACAAGGATGTCCGCATACGGCAGAGACAACCACAACTATCGGCCCGCACGCGCGTGGTCGATCGCCATCATGCTCGCGTTGCTGATGACGGTGAACTTCCTCGACAAGGTGGTGTTCGGCATGATCTCCGTGCCGATGATGCGCGACCTCGACCTCACGCCCACGCAGTTCGGGCTGATCGGCGGCAGCCTCAACTGGCTCTTCGCGATTGCCGCCGTGGTGGGCGGCGTGCTGGCGGACCGCGTTGCCACGCGCGCCATCCTGCTGCTGATGGCGCTTTCGTGGTCGCTGCTGCAATTGCCGATGCTCTTCGCGGGTTCGATGACGGTCGCGCTCGTCACGCGCGTGCTGCTCGGTGCCGGTGAAGGTCCGGCGTCGCCCGTTTCGCTGCACGCGCTCTACAAGTGGTTTCCGGACCAGAAGCGTGGGCTGCCCGCTGCCGTGCTCTATCAGGGCAGCGCGCTGGGCCTGTTCGTTGCCGGCCTCGCGATACCGGTCATCACCGCGCGCTGGGGCTGGCGTGCCAACTTCGCCGTGCTGGCCGCGCTCGGCTTCGTGTGGTGCGTGTGCTGGTTTTTCTTCGGCGCCGAGGGTCCGCTCGAACGGCCGCGCGCCCTGCGTGACGAGCGGCGCGTGCCTTGGCGCACGCTGCTGGCCGACCGTACCGTGGCCGGCAATTTCTGCGGGCATTTCGCAGCCAACTGGGTGCTCGCCACGAGCCTCACGTGGATGCCGCACTATCTCCAGGCCGGACTGGGCTTCAGCGCGGCGAATTCGGGGCGGCTTTTCGCGCTGTTCGTCGCGATCACTACGCCGATGGGCCTTGGGCTCGCGTGGTTCTCGCAGCATCTGCTGGGCGCGGGGGTGCCGTCGCGCAAGTCGCGCGGCGTTTTTATCGCCATTGCGCTGGTGGCGGCCGGTGTTCTGCGCTTCGCGGTGTATCTGCCCGCGCTCGGGCCGCTCGTGAAGGTACTGATGCTCACGCTGAGCAGCGGGCTCACGCTCGCGATGTATTCGGTCGGCCCCGCCATGCTCAGCGAAGTCGCACCGGATGGTCAGCGCGGCGTGGTCCTCGCGTTGAGCAACGCGATTGGCTCGCTGGCCGGACTCGCCGCGCCCGTGCTCACGGGCGTGCTGATCCAGCACGCGCACGGCGTGACGGCCACGGCGCAAGGTTTCGAGCAATCGTGCGTACTGTGCGGCCTCGTGCTGATCGGCTGCGGCGTGCTGTGCGCGCGCTGGCTCGACCCGCAGCGCTCGCGCGCCGCCATGCAAACCGTGCGCGAAGCCGAAGCCGTTTTGTCCTGAGCGCGGCGGCGCTTTCGCGGTTATTCCCCGGCGCAGGGCCGCTGGTCCTGCGCGTCTCTCATTTCATCACGCCATGCAAAACACTCCGACTTCATCGGCGCTTGCCGATCTGCCCGTGCAGCGCGCGACCGAGGCGACCCGGCAAGCTCATCGCAATGCGTTGCAGGCTCTGCCCGCGAACGACGATCTCGACATGGAAGAAGCGCAACGCGGCTTTATCGGCACGCTTGCCGACGCCGAGATTCGCGATGCCTATGGCCGGCTCGTCTGGAGCATGGCCGACTATGCGTTTCTCGACGAAGCAACCGCGCCGCCCACGGCGCATCCCGCGCTATGGCGTCAGGCGCGGCTCAATCGCCTGCATGGGCTGTTCGAGGTCACGCCGCGCATTTATCAGGTACGCGGCTTCGATCTCGCGAACATGACGCTGATCGAAGGCGATACGGGGCTCATCATCATCGATCCGCTCACGTGCCGCGAAACGGCGCAGGCGGCACTCGAACTCTTCTACGCGCACCGGCCGCGCCGGCCTGTTCTGGCCGTGATCTACAGCCATAGCCATACCGATCACTTTGGCGGCGTGAAAGGCGTGGTCGACGAGGCACGCGTGCGCGCGGGCGAGGTCGCCGTGATCGCACCGGCGGGTTTCATGGAAGAGGCCGTCGCGGAAAACGTGATGGCGGGCACGGCCATGGAGCGGCGCTCGCAATTCCAGTTCGGCCAGACGCTCGCGCGCAATGCCTGCTGCCAGATCGACGCGGGGCTCGGCAAGACGATGCCGAACGGCACCGTTACGCTCATCGAGCCGACCCAACTGATTCATCAGGAAAGCGAAACACATACGATCGACGGCATCGAGATCGTGTTCCAGCTCACGCCCGATAGCGAGGCGCCTGCCGAAATGCACTTCTTCTTTCCGCAACTGCGGGCGCTGAACGTGGCGGAGAACGGCACGCGCACGCTGCACAACCTGTGTCCGCTGCGCGGCGCGCAGGTGCGCAACGCGAAGGCCTGGTCGCGATATCTGCATCAGGCGCTCGAACGCTACGCGGGCGGCGCGGACGTCGTGTTCGCGCAGCATCACTGGCCCACGTGGGGCACCGCGCGCCTCACGCGCTTTCTCGAACAGCAGCGCGACCTCTACAAGTATCTGCACGACCAGACGCTGCGCATGATGAATCGCGGCGGAACCGCCGCCGAAATCGCCGAACGGATGACGCTGCCCGATACGCTTGCCGCGCAATGGCATACGCGCGGCTATTACGGCACGGTGTCGCACAATGTGAAGGCGATCTATCAGCGCTACCTGAGCTGGTACGACGGCAATCCGGCGCATCTGCACGCCTTGCCGGACGAGCTTTCCGCGCCGCGCTACGTGGAGTACATGGGGGGTGCCGAGGCGATGCTCGAACGCGCGCGCCGCGATTTCGAGCGCGGCGAGTATCGCTGGGTCGCCGAGGTGATGAACCGCCTCGTGTTCGCGCAGCCGACGCTGCGCGAGGCGCGCGAACTGGGCGCGGCGGCGCTCGAACAGATGGGCTTTCAGGCGGAATCCGCGACGTGGCGCAATGCCTACCTGCTTGGCGCGCGCGAGTTGCGCGAAGGCGCGGGAGCGGGGGCTGGGCAGATCATGCGCAGCCAGGACCTCGTGCGCGTGCTGAGCGATGGAGCTTTTTTCGACTACCTGGCCGTGATGGTCGACGGCCTCAAGGCGCAGACGCTCGACATTCGCATGACGTGGCGTTTCACCGACCGCGATGCGTGCTATGCGCTGTATCTGAAGCATGGCGCGCTGACCTGGTCGGCTACGCCGCATCGCGAAGGCCACGACCTGGATATCGCCATGACGCGTGCCACGCTCGACCGCATTCTGCTCGGCCAGACGCAGTTCGGTGCCGCTCTGGCGGAAGGCGAGATCGTGCTCGAAGGCACCAAGGCGCTGTTCGGCGCGTTCCTCAAGACGCTGGAAAAGCCCGACGGACGTTTTAACGTCGTCGAGCCGTGATGTCGTGCAGGCGCATCCGGCGCGCAGCCGGATGCGACCGTCAGAGCGAGGCGCCCGATACGCGAATGCGGTTATCGACGTCGATGACGCCTTCAACCTTGCGCGCGGCCTCGACCGCGAACGTAATCTGCTCGTTGTAGTTCACGGCGCCGGAGAGCGTGACGTGTCCGTCGCGTACTGTCACGATGATGCGCGCGGAGTTCAGGCCGCGCGTGCGCGCCAGCGCGTTTTCCACGCGGTGCGCGAGCTTGCGGTTCGCGGCCCTGGCGGCTTTGGCGTCGCTTGCGGCGGCCTTCGTGCCGGTCGCGGACGAGGGCGCGGCCTCAGCGGCAGCCGGTTGGGCGCTCGCGCAGTCGCTGAGCACGGCGAGCATCACCGCGACGGCGATGCATGGGATGCGAGTGGATATCTTCATGTTGTGACGTGTGAGTGCAGAGTAAGGAAAGGCGCGGCAAAACTACCTAGAACCGTGTCATGAGGCCGAGCGTGACGCCGGTCGTCGAGCTTGCGCCGCTGCGCATGCCGAGCCCCGCGATGTTCAGGGCATCGGTTCGATAGGCGCCGGAGAAGCCGTTGTAGTCGGCTTCGGCGTAAAGCTCGGTGCGCTTCGAGAGGTAGTACTCGGCGATGGCAAAGGTCGTGACCTTGTGCCCGCTGCCGTCCTGGGCGTTGGCGAGATGACGGGCGCTGTCGTAGTACGCGGCCGCCGTGAATTGCAGCTCGGGGGTGGCCACGACCATGACGCCGATGCTCGGAATATGATCGCGCCGGGTGGGCTGGCCTTCGGTGGCGGCGCTTACGCTGAAATCGGCGTAGCTCATGTAGAGGCGCGCAGGACCGAGTTGCAGCGAGCCGCCGGTGTGGAAGGTCTGAGCCCATTGCGTCGCGGTCGCGCTCCAGGTCTTCTGATAGCCGAAGCCGGCGAGTGCCGGCCCCCATTGGTACATGGCGGTTCCGGAGACATTGGTGCCCGAGCGCAGATTGCCGGCGACGCCGCCCGGCGAATAGCTGCCGCCAAAGTGGAAGCCGCCCGCGTGGCCGATATAGCTGATCGTGTTGTTAAAGCGCGTGTCGTCGGTGAAGTAGTTGAAGAAGTAGAGCGCGTTGGGCTGGATGGCGAGCGACTGTGCCTGACCGCCGGTGGGATCGACGAGCGTGGCGAAGTACTCGCTCGCGCTGACCTGGCGGCCGAAGGTCAGCCGCCCGAAGTCGTTTGAAAGACCGACGAACGCTGCCTGCGAGAAGAGCACGCCGGCGTTCTTCAAGGCGCCGGTTCCGCTGTTGAAGGCGTTTTCGAGCTTGAAGATCGCAGAGAGGCCATTACCGAGGTCTTCCTTGCCGTAAAGGCCGAAACGATTCACGGCGAGGATGTTGTTGTTGAACATGACTGCGCTACCGCCCTTCTGATTATTGACCCAGCGCACGCCTGCGCCGATGTCGCCATACAGCGTGACGCTGGATTGCGCATGGGACAGACAGGGTGACAGACCGGCAATCAGCGCGGATAAAACGATCTTTTTCATGTGTCTCCTTCGTTCGTTGTTATTCGATAAGGCCTGCGAAGTGATGGGGGATGACAGATTCGTCCCGACAGATTCGTCGCCGCCTTCGGATAGTGTGGAGCAGGAGAACGCCCTCGGCCATCAAGCGTCGGGAATAGAACCATTCCTTGTGGAAATGTCCGTGTTAACGCGAGGCCGGGGTAGCCGGGCCTCTGTTTCCGGCAGAGCGTGTGGTCGCGTTGGGTATCGGCAAGGGCCGCGATGCGGACGGCGACGAGATATCGGCGGGTTGTGGCCGGCACCGCAGGCGATTGCTGTAATCCCTCCGTAAGTGGGATTTATTCCAATTGCCTTTCCGAATATTTTAATAAACCATTCAGCGGCAGGCCCCACCTCGATTCCGATCTCCTGAACGACAACGCCGAACCTCGACAATGAAAATCAACACGATCCGGCCTTACGCTTCCGTGCTGTTCGCCGCTGCCTTGATGAGCGCCTGCAACGGCGATTCCGATAACCTGAAGTCTCAGCCGTCGACCTCTCCGTCTCCGACGTCGCCGCCTACCGCCGACACAAGCTGCCTCGCGGTCGACAACAACGGCTCGACCGTCGTGGTCGGCTCGAACCAGCCCGGCGATCCGTCGCTTCCCGAAGCCGCGTCCGGATACCGGACAGGACTCAAACCGAGCTACGCAAAAACCTATATGGTCGTGACCTCGAACGCTTACGCCAGCGCGGCCGGTTGCGCCGTGCTGAAACGGGGCGGCACGGCAGCCGATGCGGCCGTCGCCGTGCAGGCGGTGCTCGGCCTCACGGTACCCGAGGCGACGGGCCTCGGTTCCGGCGGCGTGCTGCTGTACTACGACGGCCGCAACAAGACACTACAGGCCTACGACGGCCGCGAAACGGCGCCCGCTGCCGCGACGGAAAACTATCTGCAATATGTCGACGACACGAGCGATCACTCGACGCCGCAACCCAACGCGCGCGCGAGCGGTCGCTCGATCGGCACAATCGGCGTGCCGCGCCTGATCGAAGCGCTGCAACGCGATCATGGCAAGCTGCCGTGGAAAGGCCTGTTCGACGACGCGATTTCGCTTGCCACGAACGGTTTTCCGATCGGCGGGCGCCTTGCCGCGGCAATCGCGTCGAACGCATCGAGCCTGAAGCGCGATGCCGAAGCGACCGCGTATTTCATGAATGCGGACGGCTCGCCGAAGGCGCTCGGCACGATCCTGAAGAACCCGGCGTATGCGGACGCACTGACGCAGATGTCGCAATCAGGCGCGAACGCGCTCTATACCGGTCCGATCGCGCAGGATATCGTCGCGAAGATCGCGGTCGCGAAGGGCGCCGACGGTTCGACGCTGACGCCCGGCAAGACGACGCTCTCCGACCTCGCCGGATATCAGGCGAAAGTCCGCGAACCTGTCTGCACGACGTATCGCGCCTACTGGGTCTGCGGGATGCCGCCGCCGTCGTCGGGCGGGATCGCGGTTGCGTCGGCGCTCGGGATTCTCGAGAACTTCGATCTGAAATCGATGCCGCCGACCGCGCTCGATCTCGAAGGCGGCAAGCCGACCGTTGCCGCCGTGCATCTGATCACAGAAGCCGAGCGGCTCGCGTATGCCGACCGCGACAAGTACGTTGCCGATACCGATTTCGTCCCGCTACCGGGCGGCACCTGGGATACGCTGCTCAACAAGCCCTATCTGAAGAGCCGCTCGGCATTGATCAGCATGTCGAAGAGTATGGGCACCGCACAGCCGGGCGATCTCGGCGCGGTGCCGGTCGGTGTCGCGGCCAATCAGATCGAGCACGGCACGAACCAGTTCACGATCGTCGACGGCGACGGCAGCGTGCTTACCGCGACGACGACGGTCGAGTCGAGCATGGGTTCGTTCCACATGACGCACGGCTTGCTGCTGAACAACCAGTTGACCGACTTCTCCGCGGCCCCGACGGACAGTGCCGGCAATCTGATCGCGAACCGCGTGCAGCCGGGCAAGCGTCCGCGCAGTTCGATGGCGCCGACGCTGGTGTTCAAGATCGCGCCGGACGGCTCCAGGGGCGACTTCGTGATGGCGACCGGTTCGCCGGGCGGCGGCACGATTCCGCAATACGTGGTGAAGACGCTCGTCGGTACGCTCGACTGGGGGCTCGACGCGCAGCAGTCGTCCGGCCTGATGGACTTCGGCGCGAGCAACAGTCCGACTACGACGATCGGCGGCGAACACCCGGATCTCGATCTGTCGGATAACGGCGTGCACGATCCGCTGATCGCAGGCCTGACTGCGCTCGGACATAAGGTGTCGACGGCCGCGCAGGCAAGCGGCATCAACACGGTGATGCGTGTCACGCTGGGCCAGTCCGCCGTGCTGCAAGGCGGCACTGATCCGCGCCGCGAAGGCGTTGCGCTTGGCGATACGTTCAAGCCTTGATGATGGGGGCCGCGCGGCGGCTGGTAGTGCGCCGCGCGGTCAGGATGTGAGGAAATTGTTGCCATAACCTGATGATTGCCGCATAGGTAAGCATTGCCACGATCAGTTCTATCGTCACCCACACCACGAAAATAAGATCTTCTGGGTCCCGGATGCCGAGCCAATCCGAAGCACGCCACCAGACGTCTAGCTGGCTTTCCGTCATTGGATAGGGAGACGGGCGGACATAGCGAACCGAAAGAACGAATAGACAGAAAAACAATGCGATCTTGAACATCCTACGGGCAAGTGTTGCCATGTGTCATTACCTCGATCGCTCTATACGCATGAAACCCAAAATTGCGGACGGCATAGTAACGGTATGCAGAAGTGCGCGCCGGACACGCAGAAAATTGGTATGGCGTGCAGAGTGACACAGCCAAGTAAGACACCTTGACCGTCAGCCGGATGCAACCGGAACTGCCCGCGCTTGACACTATTGATCCATGTCACATCATCGATTGCCACATTATTCCGATACAGGGCGAACCATGCGCTGTGATTACTGCTTCGCCCGATAGTGCCGCCATAACCTGATGATCGCCACATAGGCAAGCACTGCCACGATCAGTTCTATCGTCACCCACACCACGAAAATAAGATCTTCTGGGTCCCGGATGCCGAGCCAATCCGAAGCACGCCACCAGACGTCTAGCTGGCTTTCCGTCATTGGATAGGGAGACGGGCGGACATAGCGAACCGAAAGAACGAATAGACAGAAAAACAATGCGATCTTGAACATCCTACGGGCAAGTGTTGCCATGTGTCATTACCTCGATCGCTCTATACGCATGAAACCCAAAATTGCGGACGGCATAGTGACGGTGTGCAGAAGTGCGCGCCAGACACGTAGAAAATCGGTATGGCGGGCAGAGTGATGCAGCCAAGCAAAACATCTTGACCGTCAGCCGGATGCAACCGGAACTGCCCGCGCTTGACACCATTGATCCATGTCACATCATCGATTACACCGTCATTCCGATACAGGGCGAAACATGCGCTGTGATTACTGCTTCGCCCGATAGTGCCGCCATAGCCTCATGAGCGCGAGATACACGAGCGCAGCTACAAGCAGATCAATGGTGACCCACACCACGAAATACAAATCTTCGGGATCACGGATATCAAGCCAGCGCGACACACCCCACCATATCGCCGACTGGCTTTCCGGCATCGGCCAAGGGTACGTATGAACATAGGGCACGGCGAGACAGAACAAGCTGACAAACAGCGCGACCTTGAACACCCTACGGACAAGTGTTGCCATATGTCACTACCTCGATCGTTCCATATGCGTGAAGCCCCGAATTACGGACGGGGACAGTAGTGGTGCCCAGAAGTGCGTGCCGGATAAACATAAAATCAGTATGGCGTGGCAGAGTGATGCAGCCAAGTGAAACACCTTGACCGCCTGCCGGGTGCAACCGGAACTGCCCGCGTTTGACACCATTGACCCAGGTTACGTCATCAATGATGCCATCATCTCGATACAGCGCGAACCATTCATTGTGATTCGATGGCGTGCCGAATGCGGAATTGAAGGTGTCTTTAGCCCACGTGTAAGTCTGGGAGCGCATGCCACCCGTAGGGCGATCAACGATCCAGTATTTGCCCGCTGGTATGGGGCCGTCGTTAGGTACCGCCGTACATCCGCCGCGATTTTTATATTGATGGTCGCCCGAATACGCTTTAAATGTGCCGAGGCCGACAATAGTGAGCGGTGATAGAGGCTCGTTATTGACCACAAACTTCCCTGTATAAGCCATCTTTCACGCACCCTTATCCGCGTTCATTGCACGAGTTTGTGTATTTGATATTGCAATCAAAGTAATGCCACGTGATTCGATCATAACAAGTAAGACATCCTAATATTGAGAGAGGCGTTTCAGTCAAGGCGCGCGTGGCCTGGGCGACGCCTTCGCTACACTGCCTCAATAACGGAGAATCGGGAAGTGACCCAAGGCAAAGAAAAATGCGAATTGACGAGAATTAACGCCATCGCAAAAAACCGCCGGGGAGATGGCGGTCGTTGCAGTGCGCCTGGTTCCAGGTACCGTCTTGCGTGTCAGGTTGCTTGCCCAGCCGTTGAGCCGTTTATGGCTTCACGCATCTCAGGTCGCAAAACCAGAAAGTGACTGCGTATTTGGACACCGAGCCGATCTGTTCGCTACCCAATCCAAAACAACATGACGGTTTACGCACATTGCATAAGCCGTCTCTGCAGATTCCTGTCTTCCAGAAAACGCGAAAAAAGCGAACTAACGTTACCATGGCACACACAAGCCCGAATTCGACAACGTCCCTGCCATGAGCCAAACCATTCATTTCGCCTGCACGATGTGCGGAAAGTGTTGCCACGACCTGCGATTGCCACTGAGTATCGATGAAGCGATCGTCTGGCTTCGCGATGGTGGCGAGGTCGAGTTCTTCTGCGAGGCGATTCCGTGGCCGGAGGAGCCACCCGAAGATAATCTGCTCGCCCGTCATAAGCGGCAGCGATCGTTTGCCACAGCCAGTGGCGAGCTTCCGGTCCGGATTGTCGTCAACCTGGTGGCTTCGTTCGAAGGGGCGTGTCCGTTTCTGCAGACGGACATGCGATGCGGTGCGTACACGAAGCGTCCACGCGTCTGCCGGATCTATCCCGCCGAAGTCAATCCATTCATCGAGCTCGATCCCGGCAGCAAGGCCTGTCCGCCCGAGGCATGGAGTCAGGACAACCGTGTTCTCGCGCGTCACGGCGTCATTGTCGATGCGGAAATCGCGGAGCTTGCGGCACAGTCAAGAAGAGTCGACGCGCAGGACGTGGACACGAAAGCGAGAGCATGCGCCGCTCTCGGCATCTCGACGGCGGCGTTGGCGAATGAAGGTTTCGCCATCCATTCACCCGATCGCGACTCGATGCTCCGTGCACTGTCCGCTGCGCGCGAATCGACCGGCAGCGAATCTGTCGACCCGATGCAATGGTCGTTCGTGAGCAACCGCTCTTCGACGCGTCAGGTTCTCGATGAAATCGGCGCGAAGGTCACGCCATCGGAAGACAGCGCCACGAGCGGATTCCGCTATTTCGCGTTTCATGCGGCTGACTGATGGTGATGCGGGACTTTCTGCGTGATGACGCGGCACCATCGGCGCTCGTTCTTATTTATTCCACACTTTAAAAAAACAGGGCACCAGGTTGCGCGTGTGGTCGCAATTTTGTGTGCAGCCTAGTCTTCAGTGCGCGTGAGGGTTGGACGGAATTCATTGGCGATCGTATTGATCAGTTACGCCTTATCGGTTATCCCATTGGGCATCGTGAAAGAGCTCGGTGCAAATTCGATGCTCCTGGCATTCAAGCTTGCGATTGCCTGTGTGTGCGGGGTTCGAATGCAACCCCTGTGTTCGATGTCGCCAAATCCGGCATGCGGCTTTAGAAGATTTCCGTTATCTGCTACGTACAAATCAGATACCAGGCGAGGCCGTCCTCAATATCCCGCCAAAGTCAAAGCGTGCTCGCGCCGCATCACGATCCCGCCCCAATTGCCTGAAATCAGACCCCAACCGGCCTGTCTATCCGCCTGCACCTCTGCCTGGACATTCGCCTGAACACCCCGCCAGGACAGTCGGCGGCTTCCCTTAGGTGGAATTCCCTAGAGGTGTTTTTCTCAAGATGGAATAGAGTTCAATCAAAGAACGTCATAGCATCTTTGTTCATGGGCTGACACGGCACCGCAACACCGCAACGTTTCAGGCATGAATCCCAACTGTCGCGCTGCTCTGGTTAGGGATCGGCTAAACCTGCATCGCACTCTATCCATCAGAGAGGAGACGGCATGTCACTCAAGGTATCGTCGCACCAGGTCGATGGCGTAAGCAGCACCAGCGAAGACCCATCCGCCCGCGCCGGCAATTCGACTGCCGGGCCGTCGCGAGGGATGCGCAAGCTGAAGCGCATCTGCTGGAATTTGCTGCCGCCGCTGACGTTTGTCGCCATCGTCGCGTTCTGGGCCGCAGTGGTGCGGCTCTTCGATATTCCGTCCTATGTTTTGCCCGGGCCGGGTCTGGTGTTCTCGCGTCTGATCGAGGAAGTGCCTCAGCTGTGGGACAACTCCCTCGTCACGGTTGCCGAAATCGTGTGGGGTTTTGGACTGACGATTCTGACCGCCATTCCGCTCGGGCTGGTCATCGCCTTGTCTCCGATCGCGAAGCAGGTGGTTTATCCGCCGCTGATGTTCCTGCAACTCGTGCCGAAAATCGCCGTTGCTCCGTTGTTCCTCGTATGGCTCGGTTTCGGTATCGAATCGAAGATTCTGCTGACCGTGCTGATGACTTTCTTCCCGTTGCTGCTGGCGAGCATGAGCGGTTTTCAGATTCTCGATAACCGTCTGCTGTATCTGACGAAGTCGATGGGCGCCAGCTCGTGGCAAACCTTCCGCTATCTGCGTCTTCCCGCCGCACTGCCGGTCATCTTCTCCGGCATCAAGACCTCGGCGACCATCGCCGCCACGGCCGCCATCGTCGCCGAGTTCGTCGGCGCGAACAAGGGCCTGGGTTACGTGCTGCTGCGCGGTACCAGCACGATGGATATCGGTTTGACGTTCGCGGTCATCGCCGTGCTGACAGTGATCGGTATTGCCATCAACTATATCGTCGAGTTTGCGGAGTGGGCCATGACGCCGTGGCAACGCAGCAAGCAATAAAGCGCAGAAGCCGGCACACAAGCAGGCGCACAAGCCAGTACGACTCAACAACCGGACACGGTCCGAGTTCGATCCAAAAATAAGGAGACACAACGATGAACCGATTTATTCGCAATCTGGTCGCCGCCGGAGCCGTAACCTCGGCCCTGGTCATGGGTAGCACCGGCACCGCAGCCGCAGCTACGCCCGTTACTTTTCAGTTGAACTGGGTGGCGGGCGGTCCGAACGCCGGCTTCGCGGTCGCGCTGACGGAAGGCTATTACAAGGACGCCGGCCTCGACGTCACGCTGGTGGAGGGCAACGGCTCGGCCACCACGGCTCAACTGGTCGCCGCCAATCGGGCGCAGATCGCCTATGCCGACGCGGTCGCCGTCAGCCAGCTCATTGCCAAGGGGGCGCCGATGAAAGTGGTCGCCACGCTCTATCAGTCCAATCCGAATGAAGTGTCAGCACTGAAAAAGTCGGGCATCAAATCGATCAAGGATCTGATCGGCAAACGGGTCGGCGTGCCGTCCGGCTCGTCGCAGACGACGATGCTCCCGTTGTTCCTGAAAGCCAACGGACTCAAGGAATCCGATGTCAATCTCGTCAACATGCCGCTTACGTCGCTGGTGCCGACTCTGCTGCAGGGCCAGGTCGACGCCATTCTGGGCTCGGTCGACTCATACCAGATTCAACTGGAAGCGCAGGGTGCGCAATTGAACAACTTCCGCTTTGCCGACTACGGCGTTCCGACCGTGAGCACGTCGATATTCGCCAATAACACGTATCTGAAAGAAAACCCGGACGTCGTCAAGAAGTTCATTGCGGCCAGCCTGAAGGGCTGGAGCACCGCGCTCAACGATCCGGCGAAGGCAGTCAAGTCGTTGAAGAAGGTATTTCCCAACATGAGCGAGAAGACGGCAACCGCCGAGATGGCCGCCGTCGCTCCGCTGTTCTGCAGCGGCGGCGCGAAGTACGTGGGCAAGGCGGAAGACGCGCTGTGGGTGAAGACACAGGATCAGTTGTCTCAGGTGGGGCTGTTGCCGCAGGGACGCGACCCGAAGAGCTATTACACGAACGACTACCTGCCGCCGGATTCGGCGCTGCGTCCCTGCAAATAAACCAGAGGCTACTATGACTGAACAACGGAACATTGGACTGCGTTACACCGATCTCTACGTCGGCATGAATTTCCGCAGCCCCGGACGAACGATCACGGATGCGGACCTCGTGGGATTCGCGGGTCTCACCGGCGACTTCTCCGAGCTTCACACCAGCGACGTGTACGCGAAGAACAGCCAGTTCGGCCGCCGTGTCGCTCACGGCATGCTCGGACTCGCCTATGCGCACGGTTTGATGTGGGCACGCACGGGCGAGCTGCGCGAAACGGCGATTGCCTTCCTCGGCATTAGCGAATGGAAGTTCCTCAATCCCATCTTCGTCGGCGACACCATCTTCGTGAACTATCAGATCTGCGAACTTCGCGAGAGCAAGTCGCGGCCCACGCAAGCGATCGCGACCTTCGACGTCGAGATCGTGGATCAGGACGGCCGCGTGGTCCAGAAGGGCAAAAAGGCCTTGCTGGTGTCCAGGGTCCCCCTCTCCGCCGTTGCCGCCAGTACGGCGTCGCCCTCGGCCAGTCAGGAGTCAACGTGATGAACAGGCAAGTCGCGGACAGGCAGGAGGCGGATGCCCAATCGGGTGTGCCTATTAGCATTCGGCAAGTAGCGAAAACATTTGGCGAAGAAAGCGACAAGCCGTTTCATGCGTTGAAAGAAGTCAACATCGACGTCAACCCGGGAGAGTTCATCTCGATCGTGGGGCCGTCGGGTTGCGGAAAAAGTACCTTGATGTTGATGGTCGCGGGGCTGCTCAAGCAAAGCCGGGGAGAGATTCTGGTCAACGGGAAAGCCGTGACCAAACCGATCACCGACGTCGGCATTGCGTTTCAGGATCACCTGCTGCTCGAATTCCGCACCGCCCTCGAGAACGTGATGTTGCAGGCCGATATACGCGGACTGCCGAAGAAAAAGATCGAGGCGCGCGCGAAGGAGCTTTTCGAGCAGCTGCGCCTGACGCATGCGATGCAGAAGTATCCGCGCCAGTTGTCGGGCGGCATGCGTCAGCGTGTCTCGTTGGTCAGAACCCTGGTTCACGACCCGTCCGTGATCTTCATGGATGAACCGTTCGGCGCACTCGATGCACTGACGAGACTCCAGGTGCGGATGGATCTGGAAGCGCTGTGGCTGCGCCGCCGGCCTACCGTTCTTTTTATCACGCATAGCGTGGAAGAGGCAGTCGGCCTGTCGGACCGCATCTTCGTCATGAGTCCGAGCCCGGGCGAAGTGGTGGACGAGATCGTGGTGGACCTGCCGCGTCCGCGGCCGATCGTGCTCGGCGATGCGCCGGAATTCGCCGCCTACGTGGATCGCATCTATGGGCACTTCGAACGCATGGGCGTGCTGCACGGCATTGGGGTTCCGAAGGCCGGTACGCACGCTTCCTGAACCTGTGCGCTGCAATGGGCAACATGAGCCGGACAACATGAGCGAAGCAAGATGAACACTGCAACGGAAAACGCGAGTCGCCTGGTCACCCTCGACGTGGATGGAGCGATTGCCGCGCTTGGGATTCACCACGGACCGCTCAACCTGGTCACCCACGAACTGTTGCGTGCGCTGAACCATGCGTTATCGGAAATCGCGGCTCGTGACGACATTTACTGCCTGATCGTGCACGGCGGTCAGGCACGCGCTTTTTGCGCGGGCAGCGACGTCAAGGAATTCGCGCATCTTCGCGAGAACGCCAGCGAATTCAAAATCCTTTTCGAGGACATGGTGCTGCGGCGGCTGGCACGCCTGCCCACGCCGACCATCGCGGCGCTCGACGGCGCGGCGCTCGGCGGCGGGCTCGAGCTTGCTCTCGCCTGCGATCTGCGCGTGGCGCGGCATGGGATCGCCATGGGGCTGACCGAGTCGCGACTGGGCGGCCTGGCCGGCAGCGGGTCGGTGAGGCTGACACGCCTGATCGGTCCGGCGCGCGCGAAGGAAATGCTGTTCACCGGCGAGACCATCGACTGCGACCAGGCGTTGGCCTGGGGCGTCGTGAACCGCGTTGCGCGCGACGGTTCGGCGCTGGACCTCGCCTACGACATGGCGCGGACTATCGTCGCCCGAGGCCCGGTATCGAACCGGCTCGGCAAGGAACTGGCCGATGCCGCGCAGGATTTGCCGCTGGATGCGGGCCTGTCGATGTCGACCGTAGCCCAGCAGAAGATATTCGACAGCAACGATTTGCATGAGGGCGTCGCGGCATTTTTCGCGAAGCGTTCGCCGTCCTTTATTGGGCACTGAAGCGGCCACTGAAACAATCACTGAACCAGGTTGACATCATGAGCGAACTGAAGCATGCAGCCTTGCCCCTTGGGGACGTTCAAACCACGAGCGGCGCAATGCTCGGCGACGGCGCTGTTTTTATCTGGAACGACGTCGACCCGTCGGGACTCGACCCGTTCTATGCGTGGCATGACCGGGAGCATATTCCGGAGCGTCTCTCCATTCCGGGATTTCGTCGCGGACGGCGCTACATTTGCCCCGGCCATTCGCCCGAATGGCTGACCTTGTACGAAGCGGCGGACCTCGATGTGGTCGTCTCGCCGACCTATCTGGAGCGGCTCAACAATCCGACGCCGGCCACGGTCGATACGCTGCGCTATTTCCGCAACACGTCGCGAGCCGTGTGCCGGATCGCGCATTCGCTCGGTTCGAGCAGCGGCGGCTACGCCCTTGCGCTGCGCGTGGACGTCGCCGCGGCCCAAGCGGATGCAATGAAAGAGTACTTCTGCGCGGACGTGTTTCCGCGCATCGCCACGCTGACCAGCGTGGTCGCCTGTCATCTGTATATGGCCGACCAGCCGGGCAGCTACCTGAACACGGCCGAGTCCGACACGCGTGAATTCGACGTGCCGGCGTGGGTCGTGCTGATCGAGACGACCACGCCGCAGGCCGCCGCAAGCGCCCGCGATCTCGTCGACGTACGCAAGCTCGCAGACCTGGGCGCAACGGTGCGCCCGGATGGCGCGGTTTATTCGCTGGAGATTTGCCGACTACCTTCGCCGGCGGCGGAACGCTGAACCCGTCGGCCGTATTCGACAGGGCTTCGCAGGCTCCCGTTCGCCGGGGGCCGTGCGCGAGGCAATGTTAATATCGGCCGTTCCGATGGCCCCGTCGTTGGAGGCGTCGGCTTCATCGACATCAGTCAGCACGCCGCGCGTCATTCATCTTTTTGACCGGTACTCATATGTCTCACATACCCGCAGAGCGCTGCCTGGACATCATTGAACTGCTCGCCGATGGTGCCGTTGCGATGCCGCTCGGCGAAATCGCAGCGCGGTTGCAGTTGGCCAAAAGCGGCGCGCATCGATTGCTCGCGACGCTGGTCGACCTGGGATGGGCCGAGCAGGATGCGGAGACCGGCTTCTATCGGCTGACGATGCGCCTCGCGATCCTCGGGCAGCAGTTTTTCGTCGCGACAGGTATCCCCGATATTTGCCAGCCGCTGGTGGATCGCCTCGCCGGCCAGTCGCGCGAGTTCGTCCGGCTGGCCGTGGTCGACGGCGCTTCGTTGACCTGGGTCGCGCACGCGCAAGGCGCAACGGGCGGGCTTCTCTATCAGCCGACCCTCGGCAGCAACACGGTGCCATTGCATGCGACGGCCACCGGCAAGGTGTGGCTCGCCACATTGCCTCTCGAGCAGGCCGTGGAAAACGTGCTGCGTGTCGGCTTCGGGGAAGCCGAAAAATATGGCCCGAACGTCATCCGCTCGCTGGATGCCTTGTTGAAGGAACTGGAGGCCACCAAGCGCCGCGGTTATGGCCTCGCGGTCAACGAAGGGGAGCCCGGGGTCAGCGCGATCGCGGCGGCGATTCGTCCCGCTGGCGGTGGCGCGGCGCTCGGCGTCGTCAGCATCGCAGGGCCGAGTGCGCGCATGACGGAGGACCGGGTCGGCGAAATGGCGCCGCTGGTGCTGCAAACCGCTACCGAACTCGCTTCCTTCTGGCCGTTGCGGATTCGTTCCAGTCAGGTCGCCTCGACCAGCCGAATGGTTGCCGCATAGGCTCTCGAACCTGCCGTCAAACGAAGCATTAAGCGACGCATTAAACGAAGCATCGAACAGATCGGCAGTCATCGCGCGGCGCTCTGTTTGCGCATGAGCACGGTGCCCATGCCGCTCGCCGCGATCACGCACATGCCGATGGCCGTCCACAGGTCCGGTGTCTGACCGAATATCAGCCAGCTAAAAACCGCCGCGAATGCCAGCTGCCCGTAAGCGAAGGGCGTCAGCAGCGAGAGCGGCGCGCGCTTGAGCGCCTGCAACATGAGCAGATGACCCGCCGTCGCCACGCTCGACATGAGCGCGACCAGCAGCCAGCTCTTCGGCTGCACGCGAGCCAGCGCCGGGAGCATGTCATGCCGGCCCAGCCACAGGAACACGCCGAGTACCACGGTCGCGCCGAGCGCGGTCAGGAAGTTCGTCGTGTTGAGATCGTCGATGCGCGACAGATGGCTCGATACGACCTGATAGCAGGCGAAGCTCGTGGCCGCGCCGATCGGGAACAGGACGGTCCACGTGAACTGGCTGCTCCCCGGCCGCACGACCAGCAACATGCCGATGAAGCCGAGCATGACCATCGCCCATTTGCGCAGCGGCACGTCGTCTTTCAGGACGAGCGCCGCCAGCAGCGTGGAGATCAGCGGTGCGAGCATGGCGAGCGAGGTGGTGACGGGCAGCGGCAGATGCCTCAGGCCCGCGAATGTGCAGGCGGTATTGCTGAGCAGCAGCAACGAGCGCGCCATCTGCAGGGGCAGGCTTCCGGTGCGGAAGAGTCCCGAGAGATCGCGCCGCACCTGCCAGATGCCTAACGCGATCACCTGAAACAGATAGCGCACGCAGAGCAGCGCCAGAAGGGGAACCGTGGAGCCGATGACTTTCACGGTCGTATCGCTGGCCGCGAATACTGCCGTCGTGACAATCATGAGAACGATGCCGGCACCGGTGCTGTCGGTGTTGATCCGGATTCCTGCCTTGCTCTCCAAGGTTGCCATTGGGTTCCCCCCGGTGTGCTGTCGTGTGGCGATACCTGTCGGATCGGCCGGGACTTATGTCGGCCAGACGCTCATCAGCTTTCCATATCGATTTGCGCGAGATCGATACCCTTCGTTTCGCGTGCGAAACGCAGCAGGATCATCCCCAGAATCGCGGCGCCGATCGTGAACGCGATGATGCCGTTAGCCATGGACAGGGACAGGCGATGCATGGTCGAGAGAACGATGAACGGTGCGAGACCGCCGCCGATCACGCCGAAGTTGTAGAGAAAGCCCACCCCCGAGGCACGGACGTCGCGCGGCAGGTTTTCCGTCAGGATCGTGCCCCAGATGCCCGACGAGCCGATGAGGAAGAATCCGCTGAGGAAGGCGCACGCCAGCGCAAGCAGCGTGTTGGAGGCGGTCATGACTACGCCGGCCACGCATAGCGAACCGAGGCCGATCATCAGCGCAATCGCGAGGCGCCGGCCGACTCGTTCGGCGATGAAGCCCGATGCCACGAAGCCGAAGATCTGACCGACGGCGGAGGCCATGGCCACCGAACTGACGAAGCCGGCGGGGAAATCCAGCGAACGCAGATACGTGGGCAGCAGCGCCTGGAACGGCCACGACCCGAAGCACAGCACGAACATCAGCAGCGCGAGATAGGCGACGCGGCCCGGATAGCGTTTGAAGAGCTGGGCAACAGGATTCTTCTGGCCCTGCGTGCTGGACTTGGTCCGGCCTTCCTTCCACGCCGCGGATTCGGGGACGAAAAAGATGATGAAGAGCGCGAGCAGCAGCGCCGGCGGCAAGCCGACGAAGAACATGCCGCGCCAGCCGAAGGCCGGGTAGATGAACTCGTAGGCGAGCGCGGCGCCGATCGCGCCCACACCCCAGCCCGTATCGAGAATGCCGATGCCGATTGCCCGGTAGCGCTCCGGCCACGATTCCGCGACCATCGCGGCGCCCAGCGAGAAGCCGGGCGCCATGCCGAAGCCGAGCAGCAGCCGGAACACCACCAGCGAGGTGAAGTTCCACGAGAGGCCGGTGGCGATGGCCCCGGCCGTGAACCATGTCAGCGTGATGAGAAGCGGGATTTTGCGTCCGATCCGGTCGCTCAGGCCGCCGAAGAGCAGGCCGCCGATCCAGCGCACGCCGTACGTTGCCAGAAGCAGCAGCGAGGCGGTGTCGAGAGAAACGCCAAAGGTGCGCGCGATGTCGCGCAGCACGAAGGTGATGGCGAGAAAGTCCAGCGCATCGTTGACCCAGACGCCCCATGCGGCAATCAGCACACGCCACTGGGACGCCGTGATTTCACGGTACCAGCGCTTGGAGGTCTTTCGGGGCAAGGTAACTTCAGATTGCATGTTGTCTCCACCCAACCGGATTCTATGATCGAGTCGGTAATGTAACCGGTCTCATTAAAGGAGGCAACGACGATTCCACGAATCCAGGGAATACACCTAAAGCATTGGAATTCATGGGGTATATACGTGACAATAAGGCGCACCGATACTCTGAATCCGATTTATGAGACCGTTTACAGAAATGGAAAAATCCAGTGAAGACCGGTTGCCCGGCGAATCGACTGACGCACTCGCGAAACTCGGCATGCCACGCGTGGTGGCGGGGATGTGGCGTGTTTGCGATTGGCGCATGTCCGCCGGCGAACTCGTCGATTTTATGCACCGCTGCATCGAGCTCGGCGTCACGGCTTTCGATCATGCGGACATCTACGGCCGCGGGGCGGTCGAGTCCCTTTTTGGGGAGGCCTTGGCGCTGGACCCGTCGCTGCGCGGCCGGATGCAGATCGTCAGCAAGGCGGGAATCCGGCTGGGCGCGTCATCGGCCGCATCGCCGGCCGGCGAAGGCCCGCTCAAGTACTACGATTCCAGCCCCGCCTATCTGCGCGAAGCCGTCGAACAATCGTTGCGGCGGCTCGGGACCGACCATCTGGACCTGTTCCTGATCCATCGGCCCGATTCGTTGATGAACATGGATGACATCGCGCTCGCCGCCCAGTCGCTCGTCGAGCAGGGGAAGATTCGCGCATTCGGCGTGTCGAATTTTTCGGTGCGGCAATTCGAGCTGCTGCACGCGAGGACGGCGCTCGCCACCAACCAGATCGAATTCTCCCCGTTCGCCACCGGTGCGCTGGATAGCGATATGCTCGCCGTCCTCGCGCAGGCGAAGGTGTCGCCGATGATCTGGTCGCCGCTCGGCGGTGGACGCCTGTTCTCCGCGACGGACGAGGCGGCCCGGCGCGTGCGCGGCGTCATGGCCGGCTTGCAGCAGAAATATGGCGCCGCGAGCTGGCTGGCGATCGCCTACGCGTGGATTTTCCGCGTGCCCGGCGCGCCGTACGTGATCGTCGGCAGCCGCCGGCTCGACTCGGTGCAGGCCGCCGTCGACGGGCTGCGGATCGCACTGGACCGGCAGGACTGGTACGCGATTCTCGAAGCCGCCCGCGGCCGGCCCGTTCCCTGAAGCCTTACTTCGGGCTTCGGCTGCGCGGCGGCGGCCCCGACGAGGTGCGGATGATGATCTCCGCCTCGCATTCGATGCTCTGCGCGCGTTCGCCGCCCGACAGCTCCGCGAGGATCATCTGCGCGGCGCTGCGGCCGATCTGCGCGCTGGGCACGCTCACGGTGGTGATCGGAATGGGGAGCTCGGACATGACCTCGAAGTCGTCGAAGCCCGCGAGGCTCAGTTGCTTCGGTATCTCGTAGCCGGCCTGCATTGCTTCGAGCATTGCGCCGATCGCGAACGAGCCGTTTCCGCAGATGACGGCGGTCGGCGGCTGCGGCGTGCTCATTACGCGCGAGAACAGCTCGCGGCCGACGCGCACGCCCCAGAATCCTTCGACCATATGTGCCGCCGAAATGCCGAGGCCGTGTTCCGCGAGCGCATCGCGCACGCCTTCCCGGCGCGCGAGCGCACGATCGTTCGAATCCGCCGTTTGGGACAGCATCGCGAAGCGCCGATGGCCGAGGCCGAGCAGATACGTGGTGAATTCGAAAAACGCCCGGTGATTGTCCACGCCGACGCACAGGTGCTCGCTGTTCCTGTGAAAGGTAAACGTATTGACGAACGGGACCTTGCGCTGCGCAAGCAGCGAGTAGAGATCGGGGTGATGCGATTCGCCGACCAGCACGACCGCATCGACGCCGCGCTCGAGCATGTTGCGAACCTGATTGAGTTCGCGCTTGACGTCGTACTGGGAGCAGCCGAGCAGCAGCGTATAGCCCGCGGATTCCAGCGCTTCCTGCAACTCCTGGATCGCGGTGGCGAAGTGCTCGTTGGAGACGGTCGGGAACACCGCGCCGATCGTCGCCGTGCGCTGGGTGGCGAGCGCACGCGCGGCGGCGTGGGGCACCCACCCCAGGTGATTGATCGCGGCGGTGATGCGGGCCCGGAGTTCGTCCGAGACGAGCTCCGGCGCGTTCATCATCCGCGAGACGGTAGCCGAGGACACGCCGGCGAATTTCGCTACGTCACGCAGGGTGACACTCGTCACGCGGGTCTTGCGGGCGGTGGCCGTATCTTCCATTGTCGTTTTCGTCTTCACCATGCGTGGCCGGTTCCCGGTCCGTTTGCGCTGTCTGTCCGAATTATAGCGGTGCGGCAGCGCGCCCCCGGGCTAGCTCTTGTTGGACAGCTTGCTGGCCCACTTCATCAGGTGGCGGCCCGCCGCGACGACCTCGCCGTGCTGGTTGACGACTTCCATGTCCGCGGTGCTGCGGCGCTTCACCTCGTCGATTTCCGCGACCCGGTAGATGACGGTCACGGTGTCGCCGAGCAGCACCGGCTTGATGAAGCGGATGCGGTCGTAGCCGGCCGACACGGGGAATTCGTCGAGATCGGTGCGGTGGATGATGTGCGCGATGCTGATCGTGGACGCGGTCGACATATAGCCCACCAGCAGGGCGCCGTGCGCGATGCGCCGGCCGATCGCGGATTTCTCCTGCATGTACTGCTCGTTGATGTGGGTATCGCTGAAATCGCCCGTCAGGCCCGCGAACAATGTGACGTCGGTCTCGCCGACGGTCTTCGCGAAACGGTATTCGTCGCCAATTTCTACACCTTTGATTGCCATCTGATCTCTCCTGTGACGTGGCTGGGGGCGGCGGTGCCGCGCGCCGGCGGCACCCGGTCGGGTTGCCGGCGCGGCATGAAACCCGCCGTGGTGCAGAAATAATACCGGTTACATTTTGTTTTTCGCAACGTCTATCCAGTGAAATATGCGTCTAATACGCAAAACATAGGGGTCTTCCCTGGAATAATGCGGTCGTTCTTGCGGATATTTATGAGACCGGTTACATTGAGATTGCCGGGCCGCGCGGGCGGCCTTCCAAATTCAACCGGACGCAGACACTCTCATGCAACGAATTACTTCTGACGAAGCGGCAAGCCTGGTGCGTACAGGCGACTCGGTCCTGATCAGCGGATCGGGCGGCGGGCATGCGGTCCCCGAGGCGCTGCTCGCGGCCGTCGAGCGGCGTTTTCTCGCCGAGCAGCAGCCGCGCGATCTCACGTCGATCAGCGTCGTCGGCATCGGCGACCGCGCCGCGCTCGGCGCGAGCCACCTCGCTCACGACGGTCTGCTCAAGCGGGCGATCACCAGCGCGCTGATCGACTCGCCGGGGCTGCTGGAGATGGCCGCTCAGGATCGCATCGAGGCCTATACGCTGCCGCAGGGCGTGCTGTCCCAGTTGATGCGGGAAATGGCGGGCGGCCGCCCCGGCCTGATCACGAAGACCGGCCTGAACACGTTCGTCGATCCGCGCCAGCAGGGCGCCCGGCAAAGTCCGCGCACCGAGGAGCAGCTCGTCGAACTGATTACGCTCGACAACGAAGAGTGGCTGCGCTTCAAGCCGTTCCCGATCGACGTCGCTTTCCTGCGCGGCACGACGGCCGACGAGGACGGCAACATCACGATGGAGCAGGAAGCGGTGCTCGGCGAAATGATCGCGATGGCGCAGGCCGCGCGCCGCGCGGGCGGCATCACGATCGTGCAGGTGAAGCGCATGGCGCGTAGCGGCACGCTGCCGCCGAAGCAGGTCAAGATTCCCGGCATTCTCGTCGACTTCGTGGTGGTCGAATCCGAACAGCGGCAAACCTACGCGACCGACTACGACCCGAGCTACGCGGGCGAGCTGCGCGTGCCGCTGAGCGAAATCAAGCCGCTGCCGTTCGGGCCGCGTAAGGTGATTGTGAGGCGCGCGGCCATGGAACTGTATCCGGCGGCGGTCTGCAATCTCGGCGCGGGCATTTCGACCGGACTCTCGACCGTCGCGGCCGAGGAAGGTCTGCTCGATTCGGTCATCCTGACGAACGAGCAGGGGCTGATCGGCGGCGCGCCGATCACGGGGCGCGACTCCGGCGGCGCGCAGAACTTCGCGGCGATGATCGAGCAGCCCTCGCAGTTCGACTTCTATGACGGCGGCGGCCTCGATCTGGCGTTCCTGTCTTTCGCAGAAGTCGACGCGCATGGCAACGTCAATATCAGCCGCTTCGGCGACAAGATCGTCGGCGTCGGCGGGTTCATCAATATCAGCCAGAACGCGAAGCGGGTGATTTTCAGCGGCACGCTGACCGCAGGCGGTCTCGACGTGCAGTGGAACGGCGGCCGCACGACGATCGTGCAGGAAGGGCGGCACCGCAAATTCGTCGGTTCTCTCGAACAGATCTGCTACAACGCGGCGCTCGCACATCAACGCGGCAATACCGCGCTCTTCGTGACCGAGCGCGCGGTGTTCCGGGTCGGCGCAGCGGGCCTGGAGTTGATCGAAGTCGCGCCGGGCGTCGATCTCGAACGCGACATCTTCTCGCAGATGGATTTCCGCACGCCCGTGGCAACGGATCTGCGCGAAATGGACGCACGCATCTTCGCGCCGGGTCTCATGGGCCTCGCCGCGGAAACGTCGGGCAAGGCGCGCCGCTATCGCTCGCAGCGCGTCGCCGAATGGTACGGGAGCCACGCATGAGCACGCTACCTTCGATCACAGGAAAGACGCGCCTCTATGCCATCGTCGGCGATCCGGTCGTGCAGGTGCGCTCGCCGGAAGTCTATTGCGGGGAGCTGGCGAAGGCGGGCATCGACGCCGTGCTCGTGCCGGTGCACATCGCCGCTTCCGAGATTCACGAGGTGCTGCCGGCGCTGCTGAAGCTGCGCAATCTCGACGGCGTGCTCGTGACGGCGCCGTTCAAGGCCGACGCGCTCGCGATCGCCGATCGTGTGCATCCGCGTGCGCAGCGCGTGGGCGCGGTCAATGCATTGCGCCGCGAAGCGGACGGCGGCTGGTTCGGCGACATGTTCGATGGCGAGGGTTTTGTGCGCGGGCTGATCGCGCATGGACACGAGCTGGCCGGCAAGCGCGCGCTTGTGATCGGCTGCGGCGGGGCGGGCAGCGCGATAGCGGGCGCACTGCTGGACGCGGGCGTGAAGGCGCTCAGCGTCTATGACAAGGACACGGCGCGTGCGGCGAATCTCGCGAACCTGCTTGCGCGGGACGCGGATGGATGCGACGTGCGCAGCGCGGCCGCGAGCGCGGCCGGTCACGATCTGATCGTCAATGCGTCGATCGTCGGGATGCGCGATGACGACGGCATGCCGGTCGACCTCGGTCCGCTCGACAGTCAGGTTATTGTCGGCGACGTGGTGCTGCGCCCGGCCGATCGCCCGAGTGCGCTGATCGCTCATGCGCGCCGGTACGGCTGTCCGACCGCGACGGGTGTCGACATGCACACCGGACAGATCGACGCGATCCTCGAGTTCTTCCATATCCGCTAACCGCCGTCATCACAACCGGAGACATCCATCATGTCGTTGCTGGGTTCCGCCTTCGTTCTCATCTGGAACGATATCGTTGAAGAGGCGCGAGCGGACTTCTACGAATGGCACAACAAGGACCATATTCCTGAACGCCTGTCGATCGACGGGTTCCTGCGCGGCCGCCGTTATCGCGGCGCGAGTGCGTCGCCCGAATGGCTGACGGTCTACGAGGCCGTCGATCTGGATACGCTGACGGGGCCCGCCTATCTCGAACGCCTGAACAATCCGGCGCCGTCGACGCAGGCCAACGTCAAGCATTTCCGCAATACCGCGCGCTCGATCTGCCAGATCGAGCATTCCACTGGCGATAGCACCGGCGCCTATGCGATCACGCTGCAACTGCGCGTGGAAGAGGGCGCGGCGAAGCGGCTGATCGAATTCGTCGCGCAGGAGCTGTTTCCGCGCATCCTGAAGCGGCCGGATGTGGTGGCCGCCCACCTGTTCGCCGCCGACACGGATGCGAGCAACGTCAAAACGACGGAGGCGCAACATCGCGGCGGCGCGTTCGCGGTGCCCTCGCGTGTGCTTCTGATCGAATGCACGACGGAACACGGTGCGAGCGAAACGGCGCGCGCGCTGGGCGACGTCGACTGGCAGCAGTACTCGGCGGCAGGCGACCCCTGTCAGATCTATACCCTCGAGATCAGCAGACTGGGGCAGTCGCGCTGATCGGTGTTCATCCTTGCATAACGGAAATCCATCATGAAACTGGTACGTTTTGGTAACGCGGGGCAGGAAAAGCCCGGTCTGGTCGATCAGGAAGGCAAGATTCGCGACCTGTCGGCGCATGTGAGCGACTTCAATCCGGCGTTCTTCGCCGACAACGGCGTCGAGACAATCCGCGCGCTGGATCTCGCGACGCTGCCCGTCGTCGAGGGCAATCCTCGCATTGGCGCGTGCATTTCGCGTCCGGGCAACTTCATTGCCGTGGGTCTGAACTACGTACAGCACGCCATCGAAACGAATGCGCCGATTCCCGCGGAGCCGATCCTCTTCAACAAGGCGCCGTCCTGCATCTGCGGCCCGAATGACCGCGTGCTGCTGCCGCTGAAGTCGACGAAGGCCGACTGGGAAGTGGAAATCGCACTGGTGATCGGCAAGCGCGCGCACAACGTCAGCGAGCAGGATGCGCTCGATTACGTCGCAGGGTATTGTGTGTGCAACGACGTCTCGGAGCGCGCGTTCCAGCTCGAACAGGGCGGGCAGTGGGTCAAGGGCAAGATGGCGCCGACGTTCGGCCCGCTCGGCCCGTGGCTCGTGACCGGCGACGAAGCCGGCGACGTGCAGAACCTGTCGCTGTGGCTGGAATTGAACGGCGAGCGTATCCAGAACTCGTCGACGTCCGACATGATCTTCCCGATCCGCAAGCTCGTGTCGTACATCAGCGAGTTCGTGATGCTGGAGCCGGGCGACGTCATCACCACGGGCACGCCGCCGGGCGTCGGGCTCGGCATGAAGCCGGAAAAGTATCTCAAGCCCGGCGATGTGATGCGTCTGAGCGTCGAGGGTCTCGGCGTGCAGGAGCAGGTCGTCGGCCGTTGGGGCGAGCAGTAATCATCAGTAGTGGCATCATCGACCCGGCGGCATGAGTCGAACGACACGACCGGCCGGGTCGGTTCGCTTGGTGCAGACAGGCTTGCAGCGAGGCGCGGCGGTTGCCGCTGGCCTTGGAGGCCAGGATGGTTCTTGCGGTTATCAGGATTTTTGCGGACATGGAAGTCCCGAAGGGAGCGAAATAATGGCGCAGGCACTGCTCGGCTGTATCGCCGATGATTTCACCGGCGCGACCGATCTCGCCAATATGCTCGTGCGCGGCGGCATGCGCACCGTTCAGACCATCGGCGTGCCGGCGAGCGGCGCGCCGCTTGAGGCCGATGCGCTCGTGGTCGCCCTCAAGTCCCGTACGATCGCGGCCGACGCCGCGGTCAGCCAGTCGCTCGAAGCGCTCGAATGGCTGCGCGCTCAAGGCTGCCGGCAGTTCTTCTTCAAGTATTGCTCAACCTTCGATTCGACGGACAAAGGCAACATCGGTCCGGTCGCGGACGCGTTGCTCGATGCGTTGAAAGACGATTTCACGATCGCTTGCCCCGCGTTTCCAGAAAATGGTCGCACGATCTTTCGCGGCAATCTGTTCGTCGGCGACGTGCTGCTGAACGAGTCGGGAATGGAAAATCATCCGCTCACGCCGATGGGCGATGCGAACCTCGTGCGCGTCTTGCAGCGGCAGACCCGCTCGAAGGTCGGACTGATCCGCTACGACACGATCGCGCAGGGTGCCGAGGCGATTCGCGCTCGTATCGAAGCGCTGAAAAAAGACGGCGTACGTGTTGCGATTGCGGATGCCATTTGCGACGAAGATCTGTTCGTGCTCGGAGAAGCATGCCGCGATCTTTCGCTCATTACGGGCGGTTCGGGCATCGCGCTTGGCTTGCCGGCCAACTTCCGCGCGGCGAATCTGCTGGAGCACGCGGAGCATGCGGCCGATCTGCCGAAGATCGAAGGCAAGTCGGTGGTGCTGGCAGGCAGTGCGTCGAAAGCGACGAACGCACAGGTTGCGCAGTGGCGTGCGTCGAAGCCGGGCTTTCGCATCGATCCGCTGGCGTTGTCGCGCGGTGAGGCGGTGGTCGAACAGGCCGTCGAATTCGCGCGTGCTCATATGAAAAACGATGAAACCGTCCTGATCTACGCGACGTCGTCGCCGGACGAAGTGAAGGCCGTACAGAAGGAACTCGGCGTCGAGAAGGCGGGGCATCTCGTCGAAGACGCACTCGCGTCCATCGCGCGCACATTGCGCGACGAAGGCGTGCGAAAGTTCGTCGTCGCGGGCGGCGAGACGTCGGGCGCGGTCGTGCAGGCGCTCGGCGTGCGTTCATTGCGCATCGGGCCGCAGATCGATCCCGGCGTACCGGCGACGCAGTCCATCGATGCGAATGCCGGCGATGCGCCGCTCGCGCTTGCACTCAAGTCCGGCAATTTCGGCGCGATCGATTTCTTCGCGAAAGCGTTGAGCGCGTTGTGATTGCGCCTCTGCGCCATGCTTGCATCTGCTTTTGAATTCGCCTGATTCCGATTGATTCGCCCGGTCACGAAAGCCCGCGTATCCGAAGGCCCTGGCCGGCCAACCCTACCTCCGAACACACCTGGAACGAACCCCATGAAGATCCTTATCACCGGTGGCGCCGGCTTTCTCGGCCAGCGTCTCGCGAGCCAGCTGCTCGCGGGCAACACGCTGAACGGCAAGACCATCACGGAAGTCGTGCTGCTCGACGTGGCTCGCCCGACCAACGACCGTCTGCTCGGCGATGCGCGCGTGCGAGCCGTGACCGGCGACATCTCCGATCGCGCGGTGCTGGAGCGCTACATCGACACGGGCACGGAAGCCGTCTTCCACCTCGCCGCGATCGTGAGCGGCCAGGCAGAGGCGGACTTCGATCTCGGCATGAGGATCAACCTCGACGCCTCGCGCGCATTGCTCGAAGTGTGTCGTGCCGCGGGTCATGCACCGCGCGTCTTGTTCACGAGTTCGGTTGCGGTGTACGGCGGCGCGTTGCCCGATGTAGTGCAGGACGACACCGCGCTCAATCCCCAGTCGTCGTATGGCGCGCAGAAAGCGATTGCCGAGTTGCTGCTGTGCGATTACTCGCGTCGCGGGTTCGTCGACGGCCGCGTGCTGCGCCTGCCGACCATCAGCGTGCGGCCGGGCAAGCCCAACGCGGCGGCCTCTTCGTTCGCGAGCGGCATCATCCGCGAGCCGCTGAACGGCGAGCGCTCGGTGTGCCCCGTCGACGGCGCAACGCGCCTGTGGCTGTTGTCGCCGAAGAGCGCGGTCAAGGCGCTGATCGCCGGCTGCGAGATCGATCGCGCGAAGTTCGGCAACCGGCCGGTCATCAATCTGCCGGGCCTGTCCGTGAGCGTGAACGAGATGATCGCGGCGCTGCGCGAAGTAGCGGGCGACGAAGCCGTGGCGCGCATCGACTGGCAACGCGACGAGCGCGTCGAAAAGATCGTGGGGAGCTGGCCGGGCCAGTGGGACGTCGCGCGTGCGCATGCGCTCGGTCTCGCCGGTGACGAGAACTTCGCCGACGTCATTCGCGCGTACCTGGCCGATGAAGGCTTGAGCGCGTAAGTACCGAACAGACATCCTTCAGCCAGCAATGTGCATATGAACCCTACCCTCGAAAAGAAAGTTTCATCGACTCCGGTCGCGCTGGTTACGGGTGGCCGGCGCGGGCTCGGCGCCGCAATCGCGAGAGCGCTTTGCGCAAGCGGATTCGATATCGCCATCGCGGATCTGGAACACGATGGCGACGCCGACGAAACGCTGAATACGATACGGGCAGCGGGGCGGCGCGCGGCTTTCTTCGAGGCGAACATCGCCGACCTCGGCAGACATGACGCGCTGCTCGACGAAGTGCAGGCGTCGTTGGGGAGCGTGGATTGCCTCGTGAACAATGCGGGCGTGAGCGTGGAGAAACGCGGCGACCTGCTCGATGTCACGCCCGAGAGCTTTGACCGGCTGCTGAACATCAACTTGCGTGGCACGTTCTTTCTGACGCAACGCCTCGCTCGCCGTTTTGCGGCGGACGCCGATGCCGAAGGGCGCGCCCGTTCGATCATCAATATCTCCTCGGCGAACGCATTTTTGATCGCGCCGAACAGAGCGGAGTACTGCATCTCGAAGTCGGCATTGACCACGGTAACGAAGCTGTTCGCCGCGCGGCTCGGCGAGCTTGGCGTACCGGTGTACGAGGTGCGGCCGGGCATCTTTCAGACCAGAATGACGGAAGTGGCGCAGGCCGATTACGACGAGAAGCTGCGGCAAGGTTTTTCGCCGATCCCGCGCTGGGGAACCGTGGACGAGATCGGCAAGGCCGTTGCGTCATTGGCGTCGGGCTGTTTCCCGTTCAGCACGGGCGATTCTTTTCATATCGACGGCGGTCTTCATATTCATCGGGTCTGAAGATCGCGGCCCCGGGTACGAGTGGACGGCGGCAGGTGTTGGCGCGCACTTCGGCAGTGGACCCGCGCGCTACGCGGTGGGGCTCGCGTAGGTAATATCCAAAAATCCAAAAAGAAAGCCCCGTCGCCGGGGCTTTCTTTATCTACTTCGTGCGATACCGCCGCCATAGCTTCATGATCGCCGCATAGGCAAGCACCGCCGCGACCAGTTCGATGGTCATCCATAGGCCGATATACAGGTTTTCCGGATCGTCGATGCCTAACCGCTCCGAAGCGCGTATCCATGCGTGCATCTCGGACTCTGTCCACCCATCGTCGTACGGGCGGACAAAGCGGAATGACAGAAGGTACAGACCTATAAACAGCAGAACCTTAAACACCCTACGGGCAAGTGTTGTCATACGTCATAACCTCAATTACTTCGTGCGATACCACTGCCATAGCTTCACAATTGCCACATAGGCAAGCACTGCCGCGATCAGTTCGACGGTCAGCCACACCGCGAAATACAGGTCATCGGGATCGCGGACACCGAGCAAATCCGAAGCGGCAAACCATGCACGCGTTTCGCTTGTCGACCACTCGTTCGATAGCGGGATATAACGAACTGAAATAAGAAAGAGCCCGATGAACAGGGCGATCTTGAATACCCTATGGGCAAGTGTTGTCATGCGTCATAACCTCAATTATTCCGTCGGCGTTAAGCCCTGAATTGCGGGCAGGGATAGGCGTTGCATAATGATGGAAGATGAGGCCGTGATCCGGGGCCAAGAAGAATATGAATTGACGAGAATTAACGTCATCCCAAAAAGCCCGCACAAGGCACGCTTCAAGGGGGCACAGACATCATGGGAGAAATCGCGTTCGCGGCGCCGGCGACGGCCAATCAGGCCGAAACGCCACGGGCGGCGGTGTCGATCTTCAAGGTGGGCGAGTAATCGGGTTCGAGCGCCGCGATGATTGCCGCCGCTTGAAAAAGCGGATGCGTCTATCATGACTGCTTTGCCACGCATGAGCAGGCAAAGCGGTTTTTCCGCTTGTCCGGCTGATCCACTGAATTTTCGCTATGTCCGCCGTCAAGACACACTTTCAGGATCTACCCGTCACCCTCGACCCGGCCCGGCAGCTCGAAATCGTGCACCAGCATTTCGACGTTGCCGCGCTGCCCGCCTCGCAGCAGCTTCTGGCGTGGTGCGAGCGCATGATCGGCGTGGTCGATCTCCTGACGACGCGCGATGAGCACAGGCAGCCGTTTCGAGGCTGGATCGACCGCTACGTCGTGGGCGAATTCCTGTTTGCCGATTGCTACACGGACCGCATCACGCAAGACCGCACGATCGCGCGAATCTCGCGGGACAACGCGCGCAGCATCGTCTTCCATGTGTTCCTGGGCGACACGCACGGCAGCGAGCTCGTTTATCTGGGCAAGCGCAAGGACGCGGCGCTCGAAGGCGGCATCTTCGCCGTCGATCTCGACCAGCCGGTGCAGTGCCGGCGCGCGCCTTGCCGGCACGTCACGATTTTTCTGCCGGGCGAACTGCTGCAAGACGTGTTTCCCGACCCCTCGGCCCTGCATGGACGCGCGCTCTCGCCGCACCTGCCCGCGGTGCGTTATCTGACGGGCCGCGTGTTGTCGTTTGCCGCGCAGATACGCCGCATGGCGCCTTGGGACGCCTACCGCGTTCTGCGCGAGATCGTGCTGCAGATCGCGGATACGTTCGGCGAACAGGCGGGGCTGAAGGGCAGCAAGGTTGCGCTCGCGCGGGCCATGGCGTTCGACCAGGCGCGCCGCTACGTGCAGACGAACCTGCACGACGACGATCTTTCGCCCGAGCGGGTCGTGGAGTCGCTGGGCCTTTCGCGGCCCACGGTCTATCGCCTGTTTGAGCACGACGGGGGACTGGGCGCCTATATCCGCCATGTGCGCCTGCGTGCCGCCGCCGCGGAACTCGTCGCGTGGCCTGGTGTACAGGTGCGGGACGTCGCCTATGCGCACGGCTTCAGAAGCGCATCGGATTTCACGCGGGCATTCCGGCGCGCTTACGGCCTCGCGCCGCAGGACATGCGGGAGTATCACGACAGCCTGCGCGTAGCGCCAGAGCGGTAGCGGCTCGCATCGGCGTGTCGTGCCGGCTGGGGCTGCACGGCACGCCGATGCGCCCGGGCTCAGTACCACATGCCGATGTAGTTGCCGTCCGCCGAGCCCCGCTCCACGACGACGTATTTCACGGTCTGTGTCGCGGTCACGAAGCGGTAGACCGTCCAGAGCGTCTGTCCCTGTTGCGCGTCGCCATAGGGTGTGCCGGTCATGGCGCTCTGGAACGCTGCGGCGGGAACCGGCACGGCAGTCAGCGGCCCGGAATTGGTCGAGCCCGTACAGCTCGAAACTGGCATTGCCGGCGGAGTCGAACGTCAGCGTTTGCGGCGCGGCCTGAGTGATCGGGTCGCAGTACTGGTTGAACACGAAGCTCTTGCCCGCCAGCTCGGCGACGTTCGTGGCCTGGTTTGCACTGCCGGTAATCAGGATGTCCGTGGTCGCATAGCCGTTGTCGCTGATGCTGCCTGCGGGAGCCGGAGCGCAGATTTCGAACGCGCCGTCGAGATTCGGCTCGGTGGTCGTGCCGAGCGGCGTGCCGGTCGCGTCGTCAGGATCGAAGAGGCGGACCGACGTATTGCCGACGATGCCGATCGGGCTCAGGTTGGCGCTGGCCGTATTGTTGACCTGCAAGGTTTTGGGGCTACCGGAAACGCCGTAGGTGATCTGGCCTGTCCAGCCGCTTTGCGTCAGCGTCTGCGCATTGGTTTTGGTCGGCATGTTGTCGACGAACGAGGCGCCGGCCCACGGCGTTCCGCTAATGCCCGCGCCTGCATTGAGCTCCGTGTAGGCGACCGAATAGGGCTGGGTGCCGTCGGACTTTGGGTTGTCGTCATTGCCGTTATCTCCGCCGTCGCCGAACGACGGGCACGTTGCGTATAACGACATGCTTCAGACCACCCAGCGCCTCCAATTCTGCCCACTGGTACGCGGGCAAGGGGAACGACATGCAATTGATTCGCCAACTCAGGATGTTTGATGATCGCGCTGTTGATTTTCTTTCGGGTAAAAAGGTTTCGCCTCCGCGCAACACCTGGAAAATTTGCGCCTGCTGCGGATTGCGCATCATCAAGGGTTATGAAATGTCGAACGGCGACAAGGTAGGCGAGGATTGCGCCGTCATCATCGCGCGCGCCTATCTGGACACCCGATATATAGCGACTGCGAACATTACGGAATTTGAGGCGCTTTGCAAGCGTACCGGATTCGGAACCCTGAAACCTGCAATTAGCCGCTACATCAACGAAAACATTTTTGAAGTTACCGCGTAACGCCAACCGCACCCGCTACGGAGGGCCGCACCAGCCTGGACGGTGCGTAGCGTCCGGGCTTTTGCATGACGTGGCTTTACTTTGAGCGATACCGCCGCCATAGCTTCATGATCGCCATATAGAGCAATGCGGCAACGAACAGATTGACTACCAGGATAACGGGTATGTATAAATCGTCCGGGTCGCGAATCCCGAGCCGATTTGCTGCATGCAACCAAGCAATACCCTGGCTTTCTGGCATAGGCATCGGGTATGTGTGGACGTAGGCCAATGAGATGCGGAACAGCACGCAGAATAGTGCAACCTTGAAAAGCTTACGGGCAAGTGTTGCCATAGGTCACTACCTCAATTGTTCCATATGCACGAAGCCCAGAATTACGGACGGAGACGGTAGTGGTTCCCAGAAGGGCGCGCCGGATAAACATAAAATCGGCATGGTTTAGCAGAGTAATGCATCCTGGCGAAATACCGCGACCTCCAAACGGATGCAACCTGAAATTACCCCGCTCTACACGTTTATCCAGGTCACGTCATCAATCACACCATCATCGCGATAGAGCGCGAACCATTCCCGATGGTCTACCGGCGACCCGATTATGGAGTTTCCTATATCCTTTGCTGTGGCCCATGCTTGCGACCTGAATCCGCCTGTAGGTCGGTCAACGATCCAATACTTTCCGGCCGGAATCGGTCCATTGTCTGGAACATCCGTACAGCCGCCGCGATTCTTGTATTGATCGTTCCCGGAGTAAGCTTTAAACGTGCCGAGTCCCACAATAGCAAGCTTACATATATCCTGGTTATCTACTACAAACTTGCCAGTAAAAGCCATTACTCAACTACTTCCGTTGGTGAAACGCCCACGGTAGCGACAAGGACGGGCGGCGGGCAATCAGACGATTCTTAATCCGTGCTGTCGATCTGTGTGGGATTAGAGGCATAGCGTTATACATAAGTCAGTCGAGTCCTTCGCGTAGCGCACGTAACGTGTCAGCGGCAGTGAGAACTTTGTCGAGGCCGCGCCAGATGGTTTTGGCGCCGGGCTCGCCGTCGCTCTTTCGGCCAGGGCGCTCGCCGATTTGCGCGATCAGCCGCACGACCTCGTTCACGGTGGGCGTCGTCGCCGGCATCTTCTTTTTTGCCAGCAGATGGGCGCCGCGAATTTCATCTGGATCGAAGAACAAAGTGGCGTCCAGATCCGGACAGGTGCGACCTTTACGCATCGGGTAGGTCGCATGCCACGCCACTACCATGAACAAGGCCAGCGCACGCTCAATCCGGTCGACGGCGGCCAATTGCAGCGTCTCGACTTCGCAGCTATTCTTGAGCACGTGGAAATAGATTTCGATTTCCCATCGCGTCCGATACCAATTGATCAGTTCGGGAGTTTGCCGAACGCTCCGTCTTTCAATGCGCGCTTTCCCCGGGCACCGAGATCGTCTCGATCGTGAGCCCCGCGAGACTGCGGAACGCTTGCAGCCCGGCGTGCGAGGCGCTCGCGTTGGTGATGAGTGTCCACGGCTTGTCGATGGGCGCCCAGTGTTGCTGGCTGTCGCGGTTGAGCTTGTCGGCGGTGACGAGCACGAAGAGGCTGGCCGCCTGGCGCATCAGGCATTCCTTGAGATAGGCCTGGTCGGCCGTCGCTTCGCACAGGCCGCGACCCGGCACCACGCCATCGGCGCCAAGGAACGCCTTGTCGACTGTCACGCGCGTGAGCGCGAGGTGCGCGATCGGCCCGAGGGTGCTCATGCTCGGCTCGCGCACCTCGCCGCCGATCAGCGTGAGCGGCACGCTGCTGCCCGCCAGCGCCTGAACCGCGAGCAGGTTGTTCGTCACCACGCGGATGTCGTGCTGGCCCGCCTGCGCGAGCGCGCGCGCGAGCGCGGCAGTGGTGGTGCCGCTGTCGAGGAAGATGGTGTCGCCGGGGCGCACGTGGGCCATTGCCGCGTGGCCGATCGCATCCTTCTCCGCCTGAAAGCTCTGGCGGCGCTGTTCGAGCGACTCCTCGGGGGCATGCTTGCCGACCGAAGCCGCGCCGCCATAGGTGCGCAGAATGAGCCGTTCGTCGGCGAGCGCACGCAGGTCGCGGCGCACGGTGGCCTCCGACATGTCGAAGTGTTCGCAGAGCTCGGACACTTCGGTCATGCCGGAGAGAACGGCCTTGAGCATGGCTTCGCGGCGACGGGCTACTTTCATGAGATGTTCGGCGTTGGGTTCGGGACGTCGCCGCGCGGCGAGGCAGACGGCGTGGGCAATACGATGCGCACGTAGTTTACCTTGTCCTTTATCCCCGTTCCGGCGCTGCTCGTGTCGCTAACGCATGGAATGCCGGTGGCTTGCGAGGCAGGCATCCCGCGATGCGTATGACCGGATGCCTGCTGCCTGCCTGAATCGTGCGTCAGAATTTCATATCGATACCGAGGATGATCGCTATCTGATTGCGTGACGACGACGGCGTGTTGTTCTGACCGTCCCCAATCGAGGCCGTCGCGTCGATGATGCTGGTCTTCGTGCCGGCGGCATTCGGCGTCAATGTCTTGCCACCCGCACGCTGATAAGCCTCGAGCGCATAGAGACCGGTTCGCTTGGACAACGAATAGAACTGCGTCAGATTGAACTGCTGATAACTGGCCGCGTCGCTGATGCCGTTCGCCTTGGTCGCCGCCGTATAGCTATAGCCCGCTGCGAGATCGAGGGCCGGAAGTGCCTTCCAGTGCAGCACGATGCCACCCGTATTGAAGATGGCCTTGTCGTGGAAGGCGGACGCGATACCGGGCAGGTACTGCACGTTGGAGTACGAAGCCGAGATATCGAACACCGGGCTGAAGGTGTAGCCGCTCGTCACGGCGAAGCGCTGCTGATTGGCCGCGGTCGCATAGCCATAGTTGATCGCCGACACCGCCGGTTGCGCGCCACCGCTGAGCGCAGTGGAGTTGGCGCCCCATGCACCGCCGTTCACGGTCGAATTGTTGACGCGCATGAATCCGGTCGCGATGCCGAACGGCCCCTGTGCGTACTGAGCCGCGACGCTCCAGGTCTGCCCGCTGCCCGTGGCACCCGCGACACCGCCGAGCCCGTACGAGCCGCTCACCTTCAGGCCCGCGAAGCTCGGCGACGTATAGACAAAATTGTTGTTGATGCGGAAGCTTTTATCGAGCCCGTCGATATCCCCGGGGTGTGCGCCGAATCCGCCGCTCAGCCAGTTGGGCGAGCTGTACGGCTGAAGCAGCTGGAAATACGACGTGTACTGACGGCCGGCGGTCAACGTACCGTAGCGATTGTTCGTCAGTCCCACATAGGCCTGGCGGCCGAAGAGCGTGTTCGCAAACTGCTGGGCGCCCGTTGCGCTGTTGTAGCCGCCTTCCAGCTTGAAGATGGTCTTCGTGCCATCGCCCAGATCTTCGGAGCCCGTCAAGCCGAACAGACTGCCTGACCAGACGCCCTGATTCATGTAGACCTTCGAGCGGCCGCCGCTTACTGCGCCCAGACTGCTCGAGTTGCTCAAATAGCCGATCCCTGTATCGACGACACCGTACAGCGTCACGCTGCTTTGCGCGAATGCCGGCACTGCGGTCATCACCGCCACGGCGGCGACAGCGAGCTTGAGCGGGTTGTATTGCTTCATCTCCATTCCTCCAGTATTTCTAATTAGTGCGATGCCATGTATCGCCAGAATTGAAACGCCAACACCATCAGGGGATTGCTTCGGCTTCCTCCCATACGGTTAGGGATGCAAATTGAAATACCCTGAGAGCGGCGAAAATTCGCGCCGCTCCCAGGCCGATCATCCGTTTGATGCCTTGCCCGATCTCACGAAACCGGCTCTACCGATTGCCGTTGCGCCGACTCCGGTCATCGACCGGACACCCGGAAGCCGGCGTTCGCGAACCGTTCGTTACTGGCGGTCCGCGCGGCGCGTGGCGAGATCTTGTGCCTGCTTCAGCGCTTCGAGCATGCTGCGTTCGTCGGCGATGCCCTTGCCGGCGATATCGAATGCCGTGCCGTGATCGACCGAGGTGCGGATCACCGGCAGCCCCACGGTCACGTTCACGCCGGCTTCGAGGCCCATCACCTTCACGGGGCCGTGGCCCTGGTCGTGATACATCGCCACGACCACGTCGAAGTCGCCGCGGCCCGCGCGGAAGAACAGCGTGTCGGCGGGCAGCGGGCCTTCCACGTCCCAGCCGCGCTCGCGCAGCACGGCCACCGCCGGCATGATCTTTTCCTCTTCCTCGCCATAGCCGAACAGGCCGTTTTCGCCGGCATGCGGGTTGATGCCGCACACGCCGATGCGCGGCTGTTCGATGCCCGCGCGCAGCAGCGTTTCGTGCGCGCGCTCGATCGTGCGTTGTACGAGGCCCGGCTCGATCTTGCGGATCGCGTCGAGCAGGCCGATATGCGTCGTTACGTGAATCACGCGCAGCTTGGGGGCGACGAGCATCATCGAGACTTCGGGGATGCCCGTGAGGTGCGCGAGCATTTCCGTGTGACCGGGGAAGATGTGGCCGCCCGCATGGAGCGCTTCCTTGTTGAGCGGCGCGGTGCAGATCGCGTCGAGTTCGCCTGCCGAGGTCAGCTCGGCCGCGCGCGCGATGTACTGATAGGCGGCGTCGCCGGCGACGGCGGAAAGCTGGCCATAGGGCATCGATTCGGGAATCAGGCCGAGGTCGATGCAATCGACCACGCCGGGCTGGAAGCGCGCTTCGGCGGGCGCCTTGATCGGGCGCACTTCGAGCGTGACGTTCGTGCGCCGTCCGGCGTCGACGAGCCGCCTGGCATCGCCGATCACGAGCGGGCGGCAGCCGTCATACACCGACTGGTGCGCGAGGCTCTTCATGATGATTTCCGGGCCCACGCCGGCGGCATCGCCCATCGTGATGCCGATTACGGGACGATAGTCCATGGTTTCCTCTTCGCAGGGTTGGCGCGGCGCTTGCGCGTCCGCTTGCGTCATGGCGGCGAGCCGCTGCCATGCGCGATAAAGGGTATCGGGGCCCCCGAAGCCGCCCGCCTTGGTGACGACGGGCAGCGTGTGAGCCGCTTCGGCGGCGGTCATGAGCGGCACGCCGTTTTCGATTTCTTCGATCACGCGCAGCTTCGCGATGCCCATGGCGGCGAGCAGCGCGCGTGCCGTTTCGCCGCCCGTGGCGATCAGCGCCGCGGCATGTGCAGCGGCGGGGGCGAGGTGCGCCGCGAGCCGGCGCGCGAGCAGTTCGCCATCGGCAACCGGCACGCGCTCGGCCTGGCTCAATGCGATCACCGCGTGGCGGCCGTGCGTGAGCGTGTGCGCCACGCGCGTGCCCAGCGTCAGCGATTCGGCGTGCAGCGGATCGAGCAGCGCAACGACGTCGACATCGAAGACATCGAAGGTGTCGCCCGTGTTTGTACGCAGTGTGGCGACCTGTTTGTGCGAGACGCCCGACATGCTGCCGACGACCACCAGCACACCACGCGGGTGTTGCGCGGTCGTGACGGGCACAGCGGGCGTGGTGGGCATGACGCTGCGCTGCCCGTTCCCGTCGGCCAGCGTGGCGATCAAAGTTTGTGCGAGTCCGGCCGAGCCGACCCAGAACACGCCATCGAGCGCGGCCGAGGCCTGCGCGAGCACGGCGAGGTCCGCATCGGTTTCGCTGTCGCAGACCACGGCTTGACACTGCGCGGCGCGCAAGGCTTCGAGACGCGCGCGCAACGGCGCCGCTCCTTCGCGCATGGCTTGCAGATCGATGTGCGCGACTTTCAGGCCGGCGTCCGTGAGCATCGACGGTAGATGGCCGGTGCCGCCGATGCCTTCGTTGCGCCAGACTTCCGTTGCTTCGACGGGCACGCCGTGCACGAGGAGACAGCCGTTGCGCGTGGTGCGCCCAGCCTCGGGCAGCGCGGGCGCGACGATCGCCATGCCCGCGTGGGCCGCGAGCGCGGCCACTTCCGCGGCAACGTTGCCGCGCAGCGTCGAATCGATTTTCTTGTAGAGCCGTCGCCCGGCGCCGTGTGCGCGCCACGCCTGCGCATTCGCACTCGCCGCCTCGGCGGGCGCGGCGCGGCGGGTATCGGTGTCGATCGCGAGTACGTTGGTTGTGGCCGCGATGCCGGGCGTCGCCGCGGCGTTCAGACAGACCACGCTCGCGAGGCCATGATGCGTGCACTTCACGGCGCAGTCGGCCGTGCCGGAGAGGTCGTCTCCGAGTATCAGCAGGCGCTCGTTGCGGGGGGCGGCGGTGTTCATGTCGTGAGTTTCGATTGCGGTCTTGCGGAGTGCGTTCGGTGCCGAGCCCTTCCGGCTGTTCGCGGACACGGGCGAGGTGTCGGGCAAACCGTGCAGGGCGACGCTGCGTCAGGCAGGCGCGCCGATCGCGGTGTGCAACGGACGAGGCATCGCGATGCTCCTGCCTGTCCTGATCGCTTCCAGCGAGATTGCCTGATTGATTCGGTCAGTTCGGGTTGCGTTGCGGCCCCTGTCTGGTCGAATATTGACCGTTTAAGTCATTTTATTTAATCGAAATGCTCAAATCAACCGAGGGAAAACCCTTGAAATGATTGAATCGATCAATTTGAGGGGATTTTGACGGGCGTTTGCACGTTTGCTGTGGAGAGACAAACAGCGTGCGGTCCAGTTACCGGAGCGGGGCAGGTTGCCGGGCCGCGTGGTCGCGGCTCAATCGCGGAAGTTCGCGCGACGCTGGCCGGCCGATGGAATGGCAATGGCGGCGGGCGCGCGATCCAATGCCTCGCCGGGGCCGTACACCACGGCGCGCGACTCGCTCATTTGCCGTCGTAGACCTCGATATCCTCGAGCGCGTCAGGCTGATTTTGCCGCAGGCTCGGCAGGAAGATGTCGTTGATCAGACTGAGCGCAGTCTGCTGTATCCGCTTGGCAATGCTTGCGCCTTCGTCTTCGCGCGCGACGACCACGATCGTGCGGCGGATCGGAACGCCCGGAAAGCGCACGGAGGTTATGCGGTCGCCGCGCTCGATCAGACGGAAGAACGCGAGCGGCGGCAGCAGGCTCCAGCCGAGCCCCGAGACGACCATCTGCGCCGCTCCTTCGACCGTATCCAGGTGATAGCGGGTCGAGGTCTCGATACCGGCTGCGGCCAGCCAGCGATCGATGCTGGACAGCATATGGGGATCGCGGCCGAAGCGGATCATGCTCATGCCGGCGATGCGTTCGAGAACCGGTATGTGCGCCTTCTCAGGTTCGTCGGGCAGGATGATGCGGTAGGACTCGGAGAAGACCGGCAACGCGATCAACCCTTGCGGAGGCGGCGCATCGTCGGCTGTGATTACGAAATCGCAGCGGCGATCGAGGAGCGCGATGATTCGCGAAGCTTCGTAGCCGGTGTCCACGAACCACTGCACCGCCGTTTCCTGCAGGCTCTTGAGCATGAACGGGCCGAGGGTCGTGGCGAAGCTGTTGAGCATGCCGACGCGCAGGATAGGCAGTTGCGCCGCGTTGTCGAGGCGCAAACTGCTTTGCAGCCGCCGGATGCTTTCCACGACCGCGGAAGCCTGCTTGAGGAAGGCGGCCCCTCGCAGTGTCAGGACCGGCGGCCGGATCGAGCGATCGAACAGATCGATGCCGCTTGCTTCCTCGAGCTTGACGATGGCTTGCGAAACGGCCGGCTGCGAAAGGCCGAATTTCTCGGCCGCCGCACTCATGCTGCCCGTTTCGGCAACCGAAACGAAGATCGCAAGCCGATGCAAATTGATCTTGTCGCCAAACAATCCGTCCGTCGATGAAGAACGCGGCACTTTCGGGGTGTTCAATGTCGAGGCTCTCCACTTCCAGTTGGACCCGCGCGCCGGGGGCGCCCGCCGCGCCGGGATTTTCTCATGTTTTCAACTGCTCAGGATGCGTCGAGCCGTGGCCTACTTCAGCTTGCGCTGCAGGTCGGCGGGCAGAAAACTCTGGTCGACGTAGTCGCGCCAGTCGACTTTCTCCTTCAGGTCGCCGGTCTTCTGCGAGAGGTCGACAAGCGCGTCGAGACCCTTCGGGTTGATGTCGCCCTGGCCGAAGAAGACCGAGCCGTCGGCAGACGGACGGTCGACCAGTTCGGCGAGCATCGCTCTCACGACGTTGGGGTCCATCTTGTAGACCTTGGCGATGATGGCTACCGATTCATCGCGATTGGTCTTGATGAAATTCACCGCCCGCCGGCGCGCCGCGATGATGCCCCTGAGCATGTCCGGATGCTCCTTGATCGTCTTGACGGAGGTCACGCCGACCGAGGTGTTGACCGCCGAAAAAAGATCGCGCGACCAGAAGAGCGGCTTGAACGTGTTTTTGTTCATCGTGTACGTCGGCTCCGACACGAGCGCGAGGTCGATGCCGCCGTTTTGCAGCGCGGTCAGCGCCGCGCCGTATGCGCCCGTCGAAATCAGCTTGACATCCGAGGGCTTCAGACCGGCTTTCTCGATCAGCAGGAAGTCCAGCGACTGGCTCGTGCTCAGCGGGGTCGTGAAGGAGATGCGCTTGCCCTTCAGATCGGCCAGGGTCTTGATCGGGGAATTGGGCTTGACCAGCCAGACGAACTGTGCCGAGGTCTGGGTGTTGTCGCTGATGATCCGGAGATCGGAGCCGTTCTTGATCGCCTTCAGCGTCGGAATCAGCGCGCTGTCGGCGTAGGGCAGATCGCCGGCGATCAGGTTACGCACCTCGGTGCTGCCGCCGGGCGAGCCGATCACGGCTGAAACGTCGACGCCGGCGTCCTTGAAATAACCCTTCGCCAGCGCGATCGCCCACGGCATGCCGATGACGGAGCTGCCGTAATTCGTGGCGGCGATCTCGACGCTCGACGCCGGTGTGCTCATCACGCCGCACGTCAGTGCCGCGGCGACCACGACGGACCACAGTCCGCGTCTCCTTGTATTTGCTTTCATTGTCACTTCTCCATTCTGCTGTTTGGGTTAGCTCAGATCCGGTGATGCAAACGCTCGTCCAGCTTCATCAACACGCCGCTGAGAACCGCGGCGAACACGATCAGGATCAGCGTGATCGCGGAAATGTCGGTCACGACATTGTTCGCCACGGCGTTCATCAGGCGAAAACCGACGCCCTTGCTGGAGCCGAACATCTCGCAAAGGATCACGCCGATCAGGGCGCCCGAAATGCCGATGCGCAAACCCGTGAAGATTTCCGGGATGGCTGCCGGCAAGGCGATGGAAAACAGGGTCTGCGTCGTCGACAGGCCCATCGTGCGAGCGCTTTTCAGATAGACGGGCTTGATGTTGCGCACGGCGCTCATCGTGAAAAGAATGATCGGGATGATGCCGTGCAGGACCCCGAAGGCGACTTCCGAGCTGATGCCGATGCCGAAGAACAGCGTAATCATCGGGAAGAACATCAGCTTCGGAATCGAATAGAGGCCGGCGATCATCGGCTCCACCACATCGCCGGTCAGCCGCCGCAGACCGAGGATCGCGCCGAGCAGTATTCCGAGCACCGCCTCGATGACGACCGAGAAGCCGAAGGCGGAGAACGTCGTACGGATGTCGCCCCAGAAATCCGCCGAGCCGAGCATGGCGATGGCGGTGCGCGTCGCCTGCCACGGCGAGGCAAGCGCGACCGATCCGCCGATCTGGAAGAAAACCTGCCAGAGCACGACGAACGCCACGGCGATCATCAGCAGGTCGAAGGAACGTTGATGCTGTTTCCACATCGAGGGCCTGGCCGTGCCGTCGATCGTATTGAAGTTGCCGATGATGTTCATGCGAGCCCTCTGCGTTGGCGCAAGCGACGTTCCCAGCCAAGAAGGATCGTATTGACGATCGACACGATGATCAGCACCAGCAGAACGATCGCGTACATCTTGTTGTTGTCGAAGTCGTGGAACGCGTAAAAGATCTGGTAGCCGAGGCCGCCAGTCGACAGGATGAATTCGGCGCCGAGCACGCCGACGAACGCCTGCGCGATCGCCAGCTTGACGCCGTTGAATATGTGCGGGGCGGCCGAGGGAAGAATGACCTCGCGCACCGTGCTCCATTTGCTCAGGCGAAACACCCTGGCCGTCTTGCGCATCACCTTGGGAACGCGGTCGAGCCCGTTGAGCGTGCTGGCGATCATGGTAACGACGGCAAGCAGGAAGCCCAGCAGCACTTTCGGCGTATCCGTCAGGCCGAAGAGGGCGATGAACAACGGATAGAACACGAACATCGGGATCGAATAGTAGATCGACAGAACCGGGTCGATCGCGCGCCGCAGGCGGGGCAGGGCATGCAGGATCACCGCCCCGAGAATGCCGAAGATCACCGCGCCGACGATGGCGATGAGAACGGCGCCCAAGGTCGCGACGATCTCCGCGGTCAGGCTGCCGTCGCGCAGCAGGTGAAACAGCGCCACCGCCATCTTGCTCGGTGGAATGAGCGTATAGCTGTCGATCAGGCCCGTACGGCAGACGATCTCGAGCGCGATGACGCACAGCACGACGACAAGTAGTCTGATGCGTCCGAGTGTCATGATTTCGCCTTCGCATACTGGCTGGCGCGGATCGATTCCTCGCGCAGCAACGACCAGAGATGTGCCGTCAAGGTGCCGAACTTGTCCGACGAGGCGATCCGGCTGTCGCGCTCGCGGCTCCAGCCCGTTTCGATGATTTCGATAAACCGGCCGGGCCGCGCCGACATCACGCCGACGCGGTCGGACAGCATGGCCGCTTCGTCGAGCGCATGAGTGATGAGGACGACGGTCGCCCCGGTCGCCCGCCACAGGTTGAGGACCTCGTCGCCCATCAGCAATCGCGTCTGCTGGTCGAGGGCGGCGAAGGGTTCGTCGAGGAGAATGAGGCGCGGCTCCATCACCAGCGTGCGCGCGATGCAGACGCGCTGGCGCATGCCGCCGGACAGCTGCGCCGGATAGGAATCGCGGAATGCGGTGAGACCGGTCAGCGCCAGCGCCCGCTCGGCGCGTTCCGCTGCGATCTTCGGATCGACGCCGTTGCGCTTCAGGCCGAAGGTGATGTTCTTCCAGACCGTCAGCCAGGGGAAGCTCGCGTCTTCCTGGAAGACCACGCCCACGCCGTCGGGAATGCTGCCCTGGACCCGCTTGCCGTCCATCAGCACTTCGCCGCCCGTCGGTGTCGCGAGGCCAGCCAGCACTTCCAGAAACGTGGACTTGCCGCAGCCGGACGGGCCGACGATCGAGAAGAATTCGCCCTGGCGCAGATCGAGCGTGATCGGACCCATCGCGTGGACGGCAGGGGCACCGCCGCGCGACGGAAAAACCTGGCTGACGTCGTTCAGCCGCACGATGGCGGGATGCGTCGACGCGGAAGCGGAATTGTCAAGATTGGTAAGCAAAGGAATCTCCTCCTTCTCTTCGTCCCGGAGACGACCGTGTTACGTCGTCGCGGGACTGATATTGAATATGAGCGATACGCCCGGTGTCACCCGGATGTCGGCAGCCATGGCATATCGGCCTGGCGTGCCTCCTCGAAGGCTCTGATGGCCTCGATATGGCCGAGGGTGACGTCGATATCGTCGACGCCGTCGATCAGCCGCTGCTTGCGCAGGGCGTTGATCTCGAAATCGAACGTCGATCCGTCCGGCGCGATGACCGATTGCGCGGGCAGGTCGATGGTGATCGTCGCGCCCGGCGTCGCGCGCAGTTGCCGCCACAGGGCATGGATCGCCGGGTAGGGCAGCACGATCGGCAGCACGCCGTTCTGCAGACAGTTTGCGTAGAAGATATCGCCGAAGCTCGGTCCGATGAGCGCGCGCAGGCCGAAATCGAGTACCGCGTAAGCGGCGCCCTCGCGCGACGAGCCGCAGCCGAAATCGGCGTCCGTGACGAGAATCTCGCAGTGCTGATAGGCGGGCTGGTTGAGCGAAAAGTCGGCCCGCGGCTGCTCTTTTTCGTCGAAGCGAAGATCGTGCAGGAAGGCTTCACTGTAGTCGTGACCGGGGCGGCGATGCCGGCGCATGTAGCGTCCCGGCAGGATCATGCCGGTGTCGATCTTGGCGATCTCCACGGGCGCCGCGATTGCGGTCAATGTCACGAACGGCTTCATGACGCTATCTCCTTGACGGCCATGCTGCGGACATCGGCCAGGTGCCCGGCGACGGCGGCGGCGGCAACCATCGCGGGGCTCATGATATGGGTTCGGGAATCGCGGCCCTGGCGGCCTTCGAAATTGCGGTTGGTGGTCGAGGCCGAGCGTTCGCCGGGCGCGACCAGTTCGCCGTTGGAGCCGTTGCACATGGAGCAGCCGGAATCGCGCCACTCCAGGCCGGCGGCCTTGAAAATGAGGTCGAGCCCCTCGGCTTCGGCCTGGCGCTTGACCGACGACGAGCCGGGCGAAACCATGCCGGGAACGACGCAGCGGCGGCCCTTCAGAACCGCGGCGGCGCTGCGCAGGTCCTCGATGCGGCTGTTGGTGCAGGAGCCGATGAAAACGCGATCGATGCGGATCTGCTGTAGCGGCGTCAGCGGCGCGAGACCGAGATATTCGAGCGCGCGCTCGACATGGCGGCGGCGGTCGGCATCGGCGATGGCCGCCGGATCGGGCACGGTCCCGTCGATCGGCGCACAGTCTTCCGGGCTCGTTCCCCAGCTGACCATCGGTGCGAGCGTCGAGACGTCGATGTGCAGTTCGCGGGCGAAGACGGCGCCTTCGTCGCTGTGCAGCGTGCGCCAGTGCGCCAGCGCCTTGTCCCAGGCGTCGCCCTGCGGGCTCTTGGGGCGGCCTGCGAGATAGGCGAAGGTGGTGTCGTCGGGCGCGATCAGTCCGATCTTGGCGCCGGCCTCGACCGACATGTTGCAGATCGTCATGCGGCCTTCCATCGACATCGCGCGGATCGTCGAGCCGGCATATTCGATGGCATGGCCGACCGCGCCGCCCACACCGATGCGCGCAATGATGCTGAGAATGATGTCCTTCGGCGTCACGCCGTCCGGCAGTTCGCCGTCGATCACGATGCGCATCGGCTTCGGGCGGCTCATCCACACCGTCTGGGTGGCGATGACGTGCCGCAGCTGGTTCGACGCGCCGATCGGCGACGCCAGCAGGCCGAAGGCGCCGTTGGTCGCCGTGTGGGAATCGTTGCAGGTAATCATCATGCCGGGCTGGGCGATGCCGAGTTCCGGCGCGATCACGTGGATGATGCCCTGCATGCGGTGATGCATGTCGATATGCGGCAAGGCGAAGTCGCGGGCGTTTTCCGCCTGCATTTCGACGACGCGGCGGATTTCCGGATTGGCGATGCCGGCCGTTCCGGCCGCCCGGTTGATGGTCGGCAGATAGTGGTCGGTGACGGCCATCTGCTGCGTCGGCCGGCGTGCCTTGCGTCCTTCCAGCCGGAGCTGGTCGAACGCGAGGAACGCGCCGCCCTCGTTGATCATGTTGAAATCGACGTAGAGCAGGTCCTCGCCGTGCGGCGAGACGACCACCACATGACTGTTCCAGAGCTTCTCGAACAGGGTCAGGGGCGCGGCCGGATGCGAGGGGGCGCCTTTCATGCCGACGCCTCTTCGACCATCGACCGCGCCTGGCTGGCGAGCATCTGGATATCGCCCGCGACCGAGACGAACTGGCAGCCGGCCGCCAGCCATTTCCGGCCGGTGGCGCCGTCGCCCGCGGACATGCCGGCGAACGCACCGGCGGCGCGAATCTTCGGAATTGCGCCGGTGATAGCCGCGATGACATCGGCATGGCCGGATGCGCGCGCATGGCCGAGATCGGCGGCGAGATCGGCCGGGCCGATCAGCACGCCGTGCACGCCGTCCACGGCTGCGATCTCTTCGATACGGCCCAAGGCCGCCCGCGTCTCGATCATGACGATCAGGCAGACGCGCGCATCGATTTCATCGAAATAATCGCTGCCGCCCGCGTAGTGGTTGCCGCGATGGACCTTGGCGACGCTACGCACGCCATGCGGTGGATAGCGCGTTGCCGCGACGGCCATTTGCGCTTCCTCGACGGTCTCCACCATCGGCACGACGATGTTTTCGATGCCGAAATCGAGCAGCTGCTGGATCAGCAGCGAATCCAGCTTGGGAAGCCGCACGAGGACATGCGCTGGCGTGCCCGCAAGGGCCTGTGCCTGCTGTAGCACCGACATCAGATCGTTGGGGGAATGCTCCATGTCGATATAGACGTAGTCGCAACCGCTGAAGCCGAGCGCTTCAGCGGCGATCGGGCTGCACAGCTGCGAGCGCAGGCCGATCTGCTGGCGGCCGGCGCGCATTTCGCCAATAAAGGATGGTTTCTTTTCTGTCGTTCTCGTCACGGCTTCGTCGCCTCCAACGGATATGTTACTTATATTTAGTATAAGTATTAAAAAATGGCCGATATGCCCCCGCGTTTTGCCGCAGTGGCGCAATGCTCAGCAAGCCTGGTCAGTAAGCCGCCTCGTAGATGGCGAGGATGTCGTCACGCGAGATGTCGCGTGGATTGTTGTCGAGCAGACGCCGGATGGCGTGTGCTTCTTCCGCCATGGCGGGCAGATCGTCGCGCGGCACGGCGAAGCCCGAAAGCTTCATCTCGCAGCCGAGTTCCACGCAGAATTCATAGGCGGCCTCGAAGACCGAGGCGCGTTCCGGCGCGTTTAGCGCGGCAAGGACCGCGGCCGTTTTTTCGGGCGCCGCGTCGGCATTGAAGGCCAGCGTGTGCGGGAAGATCAGCGCGTTCGCCGCGCCGTGAGCGACGTGATAACGCGTCCCCAGCGGATAGGCGACAGCGTGCCCGGCAGTCGTATTGACCGGACCGAGACAGTAGCCGCCGTAAAGCGACGCCAGCGACAGGCCGCAACGTGCCTCCATGTCGGCGCCGTCTGCCACCGCCCGCTTGAGATAGCGCCCGACGAGCCGCACGCCTTCGAGCGCATACATGTCGATGGTGACGTGCGCGCGCCGGCTCGTGAATGCCTCGACGCAATGCGCCATGGCGTCGACGCCGGTCACTGCCGTCACTTGCGGGGGAAGGGTCAGGGTCAAGGCGGGATCGATGACCGCGAGGTCGGCCAGCATGTGGTTGCTTTGCACGGCCAGCTTGTTCTGCGTGAGCGGGTCCGTCACCAGCGAACGCGTTCCCGTCTCGCTACCGGTCCCGGCAGTGGTCGGCACCTGAACGAGCGCGGCGCGCTTGCCCGGAACCCGCTCGACACCCACTACGTCGGCGATGCCTTGACCGCTGCCCGGCAAAACCGCGGCGAGCTTGGCGAGGTCCATGGCGCTGCCGCCGCCGAAGCCGACCACCAGGTCCGGCCGCACCTCTTCCGCGACGGCCAGCAACGCTTCCAGATTGGCGACATCGGGCTCGGGGCAGACATCCGCAAAAACCGTGACCGCGCCGCTCAGACCGAGCACGTCGACGCGCTGGGCGTTGAAGGCGTCGGCGACGACGAGGATGCGCTTGAAACGGCTACCGCTCCATGTCCCGACCTTCGAGACGGAGCCCGGCCCGAACTCGATGACCGGCGGACGAACCAGGGTGATGGATGACGACGATATCGGCATGGACGCTCATTCCCTCATGTAGATAGGGATAGGCAGACCCGCACTTCGTCGCGCCAGCGGCGCGCTTCTCATCCCTTGAAAACGATTATACTAAATATAAGTTTTCGCGCAAGAAGACTTTTTGACGGATGACAGAGATGCGTGAAATTTCGTCGGGGCGAATTTAAGCTGATGTTTTGTAAGAGGAATTCGTGATTTCGGCGAGTGGCGGCGGTCTGTGCCTGAAGCGCCGGTGAATCGGCGCCAAGCTGGGTGATGCGGGGGGCGAGAGGGTGGGGGTGATAGCGACACGCCGGCGCCGACGAGGATGTTCTTGCGGCGCCGTGGGTTTGCACGACAGCCACGGCATGTCGTGCGGGATGAGCCTGTTCGCGCCGAGCCGGCGGTATTGGATGAGCTTGCGTCGATCGTGCCGGATACGGTCACGGTTGCGAAGAGCAGTCGGTCACTGCGGCAGCGGCGCTCGCTAAAACACGCCGTTGCGCCTGTCGCCGCCCTTTCGATAATTCCGGTTGCCTTGATCCGGATTGCGGTTCACAAGCGGTCTTGCATAAAGCGGATGATGCAGGCTACGCACTTCATGTTCGAGCTTGAAGCAGTCCGCACCGCTCTCGGGATCGATCAGCGTCGCGAAGCGATACTGATGCGGTTCCTCGCCATAGACCAGCCCGCGTTCGGCAAGTCGTGCGTACGGCCCGGAGAAGTTGCTCACATAGACCTGGATATGATGGCCGTCGTATTCGGGGTTGGCCTCGAGCGTTTCGGCATAGATGAGTTGCTGATGCGTGCCGATCGCGATGACTGCCTGTTGCAATCCGCCGTCATCGAGAAGCTCGACAGGAGCGTTGAACATCTCGCGATAAAAAGCCGCAATCGAACGCGCGCAACCCGCCGGTACATCGAGTTGCACATAGGCCATGCCGAGATCGATGGCCGGCCCGGCGGCGTTCTGCCGATACGTCTCCGGGTCGAGGCAGTCATAGCGGTTTCCCCACGGACAATTCACCTCTACGCGGTCGTCCCGCTCGGTCCATCCGAACGCCGTGCCGTCGAGCAGGGGTTGCACGGCTCTCAGGCGTTCGACGAGCGATTGGCGTTCGCCCACGATCAGTCCGACATGCCCGCGCAGACGCTGCGCGTCGCCGTGCGGCAGATGAATCTGCGAGCGGCCGACGTTGATCCACATATTGGTGACGCCGGTCATCAGATAGGGATCGCGCGTCAGTCCAAGTCCGCTGACATAGAACGCGGTCGCGGCGCGCTGGTCCGGTATCGTGAGGTTGAGATGCTCCAGCAGCACGAGATTGCCGGTGTCCTCACGCGCGTAATCAAAGCGATTCATTGCATGGCCCTCGGAAGATGGGAACGATAAGTAACAAGCGGAATACGAATGCATTCAATCAGGATGCGTCTCGACGTTCGACGCATCCATGACTCATGCTGCCTTTCTTGCTACGTTATGGTCGTCCGGCAATTCGATCCGCTTGATATCGCCGAGAATGAAGATGTACGACGCCGCGCCCAGTATCGCCACCGCGCCGATGAACATCAGCCCCCAGTAGAACGACCCCGTCAGTGAGACGATCGCACCGATCACGATCGGTGTGACGATGCCGGCGATGTTCGCTGTGAAATTGAAAATGCCGCCGGTAAGTCCCATCAGGCGCTTCGGTGCGATATCGGGAATGATCGACCAGCCGAGCCCGCCCATGCCCTGACCGAAAAACGCGAGCGACAGCACCGCGATCACGGCGGTATCGCTCTGCACATAGAGCGCGACCACGATGCACGCCGACAGCAGCAGGCCGGTGATGATCGGCAGCTTGCGCGAGAGGTTCACGTTGCCGGTACGGCGCAGCAGCAGATCGGACACCCAGCCGCCGAACAGCACGCCGGCCGAAGCGCCGAGGAACGGCAGGATCGCGAAGAAGCCGATCTTGAGCCACGCCATATGACGCTCGGTGACCAGATAGGTCGGAAACCACGTGAGAAAGAACACCACGGTCGAGTTGCCGGCGAACTGGCCGA